>NZ_PDKC01000052.1 GCF_004116495.1 Arcobacter sp. CECT 8985
CTTATATATAGTTTACTTATGTATTTAAAATGTATTAAACACTGCATAAAATTAATTTTTGTTTAATTTATTATATTAAATAGCACTACTTAATGCATTTCTCTTCAAGAAAAGATATAATCTAATCACAGAAAAATCTATAAGATTAGATAGAATTAAAACAAAAAGAAGATAAAAATGATAAATAATAAAATTTTTAAATTAATTCTTACAGATAAAGAAAATGCAAAGTTTAACATGCAAATGGACAAAATTCTTGCAAATTCTTTTAAAGAAGATGATTTACCAATTTTAAGACTTTATTCATGGAAAGACTCTTTTACAGTAGGATTATCACAAAAATGTGAAGACTATCCTCTTTATATAAAAGAGTATAAAAACAACTGTGCCAAAAGAATAACTGGTGGAGGTATTTTATTTCATGGACATGATTTATCATATAGTTTAATTTTACCAAGTAGTTACATGGATGGTCTTAGTGTAAAACAAAGTTATGAGCAAATTTGTCAATTTCTTATTACTTTTTATAAGCAGTTAGGATTAAATGCTTGTTTTGCAAAGGATTCAAAAAATGTCACACTAAGTAAAAGTGAATTTTGTCAAGTTGGTTTTGAGGCATATGATATTTTAGTAAATGATATTAAAATCGGAGGAAATGCACAAAAAAGATCAAAAAAAATGATTTTTCAACATGGTTCAATACCTATTAAAACTACTAAAAAAGATATAAAAATAGGTTCGAGCTTAGAAGATTTTTCAATACATCTAAGTTTTGATGAAGCACGGCAAAAAGTTATTGAAGCTTTTAAAAAAGCTTTTAATGTAAAATTTGAACAATCAGATTTAACAAAAGAACAAAAAGAGAAATTAAATCTATTATTAGAGGATAAAAAATGAGCGTAGATGAAAATAAAGTAAGTTTTAAAAAACCAGAATGGCTTAGAAAGAAGCTTGTTCCACATGAACAGAAAAAGATGGAAGCACTACTTGGTGAACATAGCTTACATACTATTTGTCAAGAAGCTAAATGTCCAAATATAAGTGAGTGTTATTCAAAAGGAAATGCTACATTTTTAATATTAGGTAATATTTGTACAAGAAGATGTACTTACTGTAATGTTCACACAGGAAAACCAACAGAAGTTGACTTAGCTGAAATTGATGGAGTTACAGAATCTGTAATAAAACTTGGACTTAAATTTGTAGTTCTTACAAGCCCAGCAAGAGATGATTTACCAGATGGTGGAGCTGAACAGTTTTATAGAGTAACTCAAAATATTTTAAAGAAATCCCCAGGAACACAAGTAGAAATTTTAATACCTGATTTTAAAGCAAAAGAAGAATCATTACAAAGAGCTGTTGATAGTGGTGCAGTTATTATTGGACATAATGTAGAAACAGTTCCTTCACTTTATCACATAAGAAGAAATGCTTCATACCAAAGAAGTTTAGATGTTCTAAGAAGAATAAAAGAGTTAGGAAAAGATAAAGTAAAAACAAAAAGTGCTTTAATGGTAGGACTTGGTGAAACAGAAGAAGAGATGATTCAAGTATTTAAAGATTTACTTGCAGTTGGTTGTAAGTTTTTAAGTATAGGTCAATATTTAGCTCCTTCTGGAGATTATGAAAAAGTTAAAGAGTTTGTAAAACCAGAACAATTTCAAAGATACAAAGAAATTGCACTTGATTTAGGTTTTGAATTTGTACATAGTACTCCATATGCAAGAAGTTCATACTTAGCGCATGAGTATCTATCAAAAGACAAAAATAGTATATAATTAAATTAACAAAAGAAAGGATTTATCTTGAATAATAAAAAAGTTGGAATAATTGGTGTAGGGAATGTAGGTGCTACTTTAGCTTTTACTTTAGCTACAAAAAGTCTTTGTTCACAAATTGTATTAAAAGATTTAAGAGAAAACATTGTAGAAGCAATGGCTTTAGATATTTCACAATCTGCAAATGCAGCAAATGCACAAACAAAAGTTTCAGCAGCCAAAGAGCCTGAAGATTTTTCAAATTGTGATGTTATAGTTATTACTGCTGGAATTCCAAGAAAACCAGGTATGAGTAGAGATGATTTATTATTAACTAATGCAAAAATTATGACATCTGTTATTAACGAAATTAAAGATTATAACAAAGATGCAATTTATATTATTGTTTCAAATCCATTAGATGCAATGGTTTATACAGCACTTAAAGCTGCAAATATTGATAAAAATAGAGTACTTGGAATGGCTGGTATATTAGATAGTGCAAGAATGAGTCACTTTATTCAAGAAAAAATAGGAAATGAAAAAAGTAAAATTGAAGCATCAGTAATGGGTGGACATGGTGATGATATGGTACCATTAGCAAACCACTCTACAGTTGATGGTAAATCTTTAGATACTGTTTTAAATAATGAAGACATAGAAGAAATTATTACTAAAACTAGAAATGGTGGAGCTCAAATTGTAAAACTTCTTGAGACTGGCTCAGCATATTATGCTCCTGCTTATTCATCTTCACTTATGGTTGAAGCTATTTTAACAGACAACAAAAAAGTTTACCCTTGTGCAGTAATGTTAAATGGTGAATATGGTTATGAAAATATTGTAGCTGGTGTTCCTGTAAAATTAGGGAAAAATGGAGTTGAAGAAATAATTGAATTAGACCTAGATGAAAAACAAACTTCAGAATTTGCTAAATCAATTGCTTCAGTTAAAGAGCTTGTTGATACTTTAGAAAATAAATTTTTCGTATAAACCTCCCAAAAAGTTACACATTATCGTGTAACTTTTATTTTATTAAATTAAATATAACTTTTCTAATTACTCTAAAAGGATTTATATTGAGTGTTTTTTTGACATTATTAATGAAAATAATTCCTCTATATTTTAGCATTATTTTAGGAGTTTTTTCTACTGCTTTTTTAAATTGTAATAAAGAGACAATTGCAAAAATTTTACTTTTTATTTTAGCTCCTATTATCGTATTTAATGCAACAATAAGTGTGAAACTAGATGCTTCAGTTGTATTTTTGCCTATATTCTTTTTTGTTTTAAGTACAACCATTGCATTTACTTCACTTAAATATTTCAATAAAATATATTCTGATAATACTGCTAATTTATTAGCTTTTAGTACAGCCACAGGAAACACAGGAAATATTGGCATTCCTCTTGCTATTTTATTTTTAGAACCTAATATTGTTGATGTTTTTATTTTTACAGTATTAGCCTCACTTTTATATCAAAACTCAGTTGGATATTATATAACTGCAAAAGGTAACTTTACTGCAAAACAGAGCCTTTTAAAAGTTGCAAAGCTTCCAGTTTTACACGCTTTTATTTTAGGTGTAGTATTAAATATATTAGGGTTTAAAATACCTGAAATGTTTATGGATTATACAAATTACCTAAAAGGTGCATATGCAATATTAGGAATGATGTTACTTGGAATGGGTATGGAGAAAATCAAAACAAATAACTCATTTGATTTGAAATTTATAAATTATACTCTTTTTATCAAGTTTATAATTTGGCCTGCATTGATTATATTATTTATATTTTTTGATAATAACTTTATTCATTTTTTAAATAAAGATTACTATCTTCTTATGTTTATTTTTTCAATTGTTCCACTTGCAGGAAACACAGTAACAGTTGCTACTTTACTTGATGTAAAACCTCAAAAAATGTCAATTGCTGTATTTATCTCAACAATTGTATCACTATTTTATATACCTCTTATGATATTTTTATTTGGAATGATGAAATTTTAAAAAAGCTACTTTTTATAAGCTATTTTTTTAAACTTAAAACTATTTATAAGACCTGATAAAATAACAAAAAACAATCCTAGAAAATATATAGGTAAAACAGGCTCATCAAAAAATAATATTAGAAAAAATGCAGCTAAAATAGGTGTGATAAATATAAATGGTGCAACTTTTGATGCATCAAATGCTTTTAAACCTTTTATCCAAAATAAATATGAAATTCCATTTAAAAATATACCATTTATTAAAATACTAAACCAATCAACATAAGAAGAAGGAATAGAAAAACTAGAATAACTTCCAACAGAAATCGCTGAATAAATAATTGCTGAAAAGAAATACAACATCACTGCATTTGTGGCATTTACTTTAACTTTTTTACTCAATACAGAAAAAAGAGCAAAAGAAATAGTTCCTATCATTACAATAAATAAAACATCAATTTGAGAAAAATCCAAAGTAGAAAAATCCCCTTTTGTTATAACTAAAACAACACCAAAAAAACCAAAAATTATAGAAAAAAACTTTCTAGTTGTAAAAGCCTCTTTTAGTATAAATAAAGAGAAAAATACAATAAATATAGGCCACATATATTGTATAACTAAAACCTCTAATCCATTTGCTTTTTTATATCCAAAATATAAAAGTAAATAGTATAAAAAATCTAAAAATCCTAAAAACAAAAGTATTAATATTACTCTTTTTGAATAATATAAA
Source organism: Arcobacter sp. CECT 8985 (assembly GCF_004116495.1). Lineage (GTDB taxonomy): Bacteria > Campylobacterota > Campylobacteria > Campylobacterales > Arcobacteraceae > Malaciobacter. Next base: position 4,484 of record NZ_PDKC01000052.1, read on the forward strand.
ATTTGATTTAAACTCTTTTCATAAACTGCAACAATAAATATAGATAAAAAAGAGATAATTGAAGAATAAAACAAATATAAATGGTGGTCAAGTTCTGAGTGTGTTATCTTTACAAATGTAGGTATTAAAGACCATAAAATTATACATAAAGCGATATAAACAATAGCAATATTTTCATTAATTAGTTTTTTCATTTAAATTTGCACTTTTGTATTATTAAAGATTTATTCAAAGTAATCCCTTGCTTATAAATATTAATTTAATTTTCAAATAATAAAAAAAAGCTTTTCAATTATTTTACATCATAAATAAGCTATAATATTAGCTTATTTAAAATTAAAAACTATTTTATATATATACTTATTTTTAATCAAGGGATTTATAAAATCAAATGGCACTAATAGACTTACAAAACATAAATAAACAATACGATACAAAAGTTATTTTAAAAGATGTGAACTTTACATTAACACAAGGACAAAGGGTTGCTGTAATTGGTCAAAATGGTCAAGGTAAATCCACTTTACTTAAAGTTATTATGGGTGAGGATGAGGCAGATTCTGGTGAAAAATCAATCGATAAATCTGTAAAAATTGAAATGCTTGCACAACAACCAAAATTTGATGATGATTTAACTGTAAGAGAAGCTATTGAACAACAATTAACTGAACTTAGTCAAGCAAGAGCAAGATATGAAGAGTTAACTCAAGAACTTTCTACTGATTATGAAAATCAAGAATTATTAAAAGAGCAAAGTGAACTTGCTACTTTTATTGACTTTCATAATGCTTGGGACTTAGACAATATGATTGAAAGAGTCTTAAAGGAATTTAGGCTAAAAGAGTATGAAAACAAAGATGTAAACCTTTTAAGTGGTGGTGAGCAAAGAAGAGTTAGCCTTGCAGGACTATTACTTAAAAAACCTGATATTTTACTTCTTGATGAACCTACAAATCATCTTGATGTTTATATGGTTGAATTCTTAGAATCTCTTCTTATGAAAAATAACTTTACATTACTTTTCATATCACATGATAGATATTTTATTGATAATATTGCTACAAATATTGTAGAAATTGAAGGTGGTAATTTAAGAAAATTCAATGGTGGATATAGTGATTACTTACAACAAAAAGAAGAGATATTATCTAGTATGCAAAAAGAGCATGAGAATCTTATCAGACTTGTAAAAAGAGAAGCACATTGGATGCAAAGAGGCGTTACAGCAAGAAGAAAAAGAAATGAAAGAAGGAAATCAGAGTATTTTGAACTAAAACAAAAAGCAAAATCAAACCCTGCACAAATTAGAAAAATGTCTATTGAGCTACAAAGAGAACAAAAAGCTTTTAATAATAAAACGGGTGAAACAAAAAATAAAAGAAAAATGCTTTTTGAACTAGATAAAGTTTCTAAATCTTTAGGTAATAAACTTCTAATTAAAGATTTTACTACAAGAATTTTACAAAAAGATGTAATTGCAATAGTAGGACCAAATGGAACTGGAAAATCTACAATGCTAAAACTTTTTACTGAAAAATTAAAAATCGATCAAGGAAGATTTAAAAAAGGTGATTTTTCTATAGGATATTTTGACCAACACAGAGAGATGCTTGATGATTCAAAATCATTAGTAGAGACATTTTGTCCAAATGGTGGAGATAGAGTTGTATTAGATGATGGAAGAAATATGCATGTTTTTGGTTATTTAAAGAACTTCTTATTTCCAAGAGAGTATCTTGATAAGAAGATTGGTGTTTTAAGTGGTGGCGAAAAAAATAGAGTTGCTTTAGCACTTCTTTTTACTAAAGATTATGATTGTTTGATTTTAGATGAGCCCACAAATGATCTAGATATCCCAACAATTAATATCTTAGAAGAGTATTTACAAAACTTCCAAGGAGCACTAATCTTCGTAAGTCATGATAGATATTTTGTCGATAAAATTGCGACGAAACTATTTATTTTTAGAGGTATTAATGGAAAAGTTGAAGAGAGTTTTCAACCATACACTGAATATTTAGAATTTGAAAAAGAGATAAAAGAGTTAGAATCTTATGCAAATGACATAGAAAAATCCCAAATTATTCAAGAAAATAAAAAAACTCAACCTAAAAAACAAACAAAGTTAAGTTATAAAGATCAAAGAGATTATGATAATTTACCAAAAGAGATTGAAGAACTTGAACAAAAGATAGAAGAAATCAATCAATGCCTTTCAAATCCAGAATGTTATGAACAAAAAGGAATAGTGGCAGTTTCTAAAGAATTAGAAGAAGTTGAAGAAATTTATGAACAAAAGGTTGAAAGATTTTTAGAACTTGAAGAATTAATAGAAAGCTTTAACGCATAAGAAGATATAATACTAAAAACGAATAAGGAAAAAAATTATGAGTTTAAAAGAACAATTAAAAAATGATTTAAAAGATGCTATGAGAGCAAAAAATCTAGTAAAAAGAGACTCTATTAGAGCAATAAATACTATGATTAAACAAATTGAAGTTGATGAAAGAAAAGAATTATCAGATGAAGATGTTTTAAAACTAATTCAAAAAGGTATAAAACAAAGAGAAGAAGCAGCAGAGCAATATAAACAAGCAAATAGAGAAGATTTAGTTGAAAAAGAGATGGAACAAGTAAATATTTTTAAAGAATATTTACCAAAACAACTAAGTGATGAAGAGCTTGAAACTTCTATAAAAGAGATTATTCAACAAGTTGGAGCACAAAGTATGAAAGATATGGGAAAAGTTATGGGTGTTGCAACTAAAAAATTTGCAGGTACAGCAGATGGGAAAAGAATAAACGAAACTGTAAAAAAAATCTTAGGATAACATAAATGACTAATATGCAGGAGAATATAAAAGAAGTTTCAAAACAAACAATAAAAAATCTTTTTAATAAACAAATAACTCCAACTCCAAATGAATATCATAAAGAATTTTGTTTAGTAGCAAAAGAGTATAAACTTAATTTAAATGAATGTAATCAATTTAAAGAGTTAGTAAAAAGATTAAATAAAGAAGAGCAACAAGAAATAAAAGAAAAAAAAATCACAACATTTGAAGATTTAATTCCTGTATTATTAAATAGAGTTGCGACAAAAAATCTAACTACTTTGACAGCATTATTTAAAGAGTCTATTAGTCCATCTATTTCAATAGGATTAGATGAAAAGATTTCAAAATTTTCTGTTAAAATTGGAAATTCTCCTGCACTTCTTTTTGAAGAAGATATTCAAAAAGAGATGCAAAATTTTATTACTGAAAGATTTGAAGCTGACAAAAAAGTTGTAAAAGAAAAAACTGCAGAAATTGCAAAACTTGTAACTTTGATGGGCAAACACTTAACAGAAGCTATTACTAGTAGTGGAGAAAGTGGAAGTGAAGTTTCAAATATTAAAGATGAAATACAATCAATAAAAATCAAAGACAATAATGCAAAAGAGCTTACAAATCTTCAAAGTAAACTTATAAATGCAGCTATGTCCATTGAAAATGAAATGACACAAGTGGGAGAAAAACTATCTTCTGGGAAAAATAAAGTTAAAGAACTTGAAGCGAAAATAAAAACTTTAGAAGAGCAACTAAATAAATCAAAAGAAGAGAGTTTAAAAGATCACTTAACAGGTGTATTAACTAGAAGAGCTTATGAATATGAAGCTAAAAAAATAGAAAATAATTTTCAAAGAAATGATACACAATATGCAATTGTATTTATTGATATTGACCACTTTAAAGCTATAAATGATACTTATGGACATGGTGGAGGAGATATGATTTTATCAACTTTTGGTAAGATTTTATCTAAATATACAAGAGATTCAGATGTAGTTGGAAGATACGGTGGAGAAGAATTTCTTGTATTAATTCACTTTAATTTAAAAAGAGAATTACTTAAATATTTAAAAAGAATAAAAGGTATTGTAAACGAAAATAGTTTTGTATATAAAAATGAAAAAATAAAAATTACTTTTTCAGCAGGTGTTACAATAAGAAATGATCATACTTCGTATGATAGTGCCTTACAAAAAGCAGATATGCTACTTTATAGTGCAAAAGATCAAGGAAGAAATAAAATCATATTAGAGAATGATACAGTTATTTAATTAGTAATAAATTAATTATTTGTTTATTTTATTACTAAGTTTTTTATAATTTCCCTTTTTTTTATGATAAAATAAATTATCTATTAAAAAGAGTCATTATGAAATTAGATAAATTTTTTATAAAAATTAGACCTGCTATTTCAACAATTTTAGTTTTATGTGTACTTTCTGTAATTATTGTTAGTTTATCTTTGCAATACTATTTTTTAAAGCAACTTGCTTTTGATGCTACTGAAAATAGTTTTAAAAACATCACTTTTAAACTGACCAATAAAATACAACAAATAGATAAAACAAGTAATGATATTATTGATATATTTGAACTTTATAAAGCAACTACTACTATTGCTAAAAAAGGTGAAAAGCACCCTCTTCTAAATCTTTTTACAACAACTTTAGAAAATAATCACTATATCTATTCGGTTTATTTAGGAAATAAAAACAAAGATTTTTACGAAATAATAAATCTTGATATTGATACCAAAATAAGACAAAGATATAATGCTCATAAAAATGCAAAATGGCTTATTTTAAAAATTTACAGAGTTAAAAACAACAAAAGAGTAGAGTTTCATGAATATTTAGATAAAAATTTAAATTTAATTAAAACAGTGCAAGATGAGCCAACTTACGATCCAACAATAAGACCTTGGTATATTGCAGCTAGTAAAAGTAATAAAATTGTAAAAACTCTTCCATACGAATTTGTCTATTCTGCTGAAGGAGCAAAAGGAATAACTTATGCAAAAAAAATAGATAATAGTAATACTATATTTTCTATTGATTTACTAATAAATAACATAAGTAACCTACTTCATAAAGAAGCAGGAAAAAATGACAAAATTATTTTATTTAAACAAAATGGAGATGTTGATGCATCAGTAAATTTTAAAGATAAAATTACTGATTTTAAATATAAAAAAATATTTGATTTAACTCTAAAAGATATAAAAAATATTCATTTTATTCAAACAATTGATAATAAAGAGTATTATGTAT
>NZ_PDKC01000053.1 GCF_004116495.1 Arcobacter sp. CECT 8985
AAAGTATTAGCATTTGAAGAGATGGGTATGGAAGCGATATATGAGTTTGAGGTAAAAGATATGCCTGTTACAGTTGCTGTTGATACTGAAGGTACTTCTATTCACACTACTGGACCTGCTAAATGGAATAAACTTTAAAAGTTTTGAAGACTCTTTTAGAGTCTTCTTTTACTTTTATTTATACACTTTTAAATCTAAAATAGAGTAAAATATAATAATAACTAAAAAAAAGAATTTATATATGTTAATTAAGTTAATTTTATTATTACTTTTCCCTATTTTTCTATTTGCAAATTCTCAAAAAGATGTTTTACTTTTGCACTCTTATAATATTGGTTTAAAATGGACAGATAATATTACAAAAGGAGTAAAAGAAGTTTTTGCTAAATATCCAGATTATGAATTAACTACAGAGTGTATGGATAGTAAAAAAATAAATACAAAATCATATTTTAATACACTAAAAAAATTATATGAGAAAAAGTTCTCATCAAGGCACTATAAAGTCATAATTGTTGCAGATAATTATGCTCTAAATTTTGTAGTAAATAATCATAAAAAAATATTTAACAATGCACCAATAGTATTTTGTGGAATAGAAAATTATGAAGATATGAAAATTCCAGAAAATATTAAAAAACAGATAACAGGTGTAATTGAGTATAAACAAATTACAAAAAATATTCAAATTATTTTAAAAGTTATCCCTAAATTAAATACTTTATACATTATTAGTGATGATACTCTATCTTCATTAGCAATAAAAAATCAAATTATTGAAGAATCAAAACAATTTACAGACAAAATAAATATAATATATGATAATAAAATAGATATAAATACAATAGCTGGAAAAATAAATAAATTACCTAAAAATAGTGCAGTATTATTTACTAGTTTGTATAGAGATATCAAAGGTAGATATATAATATATAACAAGTTAAGGCAACTATTTACTAATTCAAAATTCCCTATTTTTGCAATTAATAAAATTCATTTAGGTGAAGGAATAATTGGTGGGGTAGCAGTTGACCCAGTAGAGCAAGGTAGATTAGCAGCCACAAAAGCTTTTGAATTAATAAAAGATAAAAAAAAGATTCAAGATATTCCAATAGATACTCCTGATTCAAAATATTATTTTGATTATAATGTTTTAAACAAATATCATATTGATTTTGAAAATATCCCTGAAAATGCAATTATTATAAATAAACCAAAAACATTCTTTGAAGAATATAGAAAAGTTATTGATAATACATTTTTACTTATGCCTATATTTATTCTATTGATTTTAGGACTTGTTGTAAATATAATCAAAAAAATAAGATTAGAAAATAGACTTTTAGAACAAAGTAAATTAGATAAAGTACTTTTAAATAATATTCAAAGTATTGTTTATTGGCAAAGTATTGATGATAAGTTACTTGGATGTAATGATGCTTTATGTACAGTATTAGAATCTACAAAAAAAGATATTATAAAAAAAGATATTAAAGAAATAATGCCAGAAATAAATAAAATATTTTCAGATAATAAAGAGTTCATAGAAGAAATGGAGATAGTTATTTGTTTGGGCGCAAAACAGTTTGATGCTTTAATTAGAAGAAAAAAATATTTAAACAAAGATAATGAAGAAGCAGGAGTAGTAACTATTATTAGTGATATCACTCAAATAAAAAAATTAGAAAATCAAAGAAAAAAAAATGAGCAGTTTTTAATTCATCGTTCAAAACTATCTGAAATGGGTGAGATGATAACTTCAATTGCTCACCAGTGGAAAACGCCATTGATTGAAATCTCTACAATTGCACAAGAGTTATTATATAAAAGAAGTAGAAAATCATTTACTCAAGAAGATAGTAAAGAGATTGTTGATGATATTATGACGCAAGTTCAATATATGACAGATACAATTGATGATTTTAGAGATTTTGTAAAACCATCAATATCAAAAAGCAAATTTGAAATTAATTCAGCAATAGTAGATCTTTTAAAAGTTGTAGAACATAATATAAAATATAACTATATTGATGTTCATTTGGATTTTAAAAATAATAAATCATTTACTATTTTTGGTTATCCTAATGAATTTAAACAGTGTATTTTAAGTATTATAAATAATTCTAAAGATAGTATCTTAAAAAGAAAACAGACAAATGAAAGCTTAGAAGGAAAAATAGATATAAAAGTAGAAGATGAAAATAATCATACATATGTATATATAAAGGATAATGGAATTGGAATAGAAGAGAGTAATTTAGAAAAGATTTTTGAACCATTTTTTACAAGTAAAAAAGGTGGAGATGGATTTGGACTATATATGGTTAAGTTAATTATTGAAGAGAAAATGAATGGTACAATACAGGCCTTAAAGTGTAATCAAGGTGCGATTATAAAAATTTGTATAAATAAATAATCTAATTTTTGGGAAGGAACTAGATGAAAATACTATTACTTGAAGATAATAAAAGATTATCAGAGTTAATAATAGATGCATTAGAAGCAAAACATTTCAAAGTTGATTGGTTTGAAGATGGAAAGAGTGCAATTGAAGCTATTTATGATGGATATGACTGTTTTATTTTAGATATAAATGTTCCAGGTATTGATGGTCTTACTTTATTAAAAGAGATAAGAACAATGGATGAAAAAACTCCTGCTATTATCATAAGTGCAAATGTGGAATTAGAAACAATAAAAAATGCATATTCAAAAGGTTGTGATGAATATATTAAAAAACCATTTTATATTTATGAATTAGAAACTAAACTAAAAAAACTATGTATAAAAGAGAATTTAGAAGTTAAGTTACATGATGGTTTTATTTATAATATTGGAAAAGAAAGCCTTTATGATGATAATAATGAATTAGTGAAATTAGCTAAAAAAGAGATACTTCTTATGACATTATTTGTTAAAAATTATGAAAAAGTAGTAACTTTTGAACAAATTGAACAATATGTTTGGCAAGGTGATTTAACAACAAATGAAAATATTAGAGCATTAGTAAAAAGATTAAGAAAAAAATTACCAAAAGATACCATTCTTTCGCAAGGTGGAATGGGTTATAAACTAAATATCAATTAAACATTTGTTATACTTCTTCAAAAATTATTTTGAAAGGTTCATATGAACTTTAATACTATTTTAGGTAAAAAAGATTTCATGGAGTTTTTAAGAGGCAAAAAAGCTACTTTTTTGTTATCTTGTTCTGTTACAAAAACAGCTGATATTGAAGGTATCTCACAAGCAGGGATACCAGGAAAAATGCATTTAACTCCTACTTTAGATGCAGAATTTTTAGCAATAAAAGAAGTTAGGTCTTTAGATGATATTGCAACAACTTCAAAAGGAATCCCCACTCCTGGTCTTATAACAAGAGCAGTGCACGAAATAAAGCCATTTGAAAATATTGAATTTTTAAATTTAGGTTTTGAAGTAATGCCAAAAATTGATTATTTTAAAATACATAATTTTGATATAAAACCTAGTAATAGAATAGATGAAAGTGCAAAAATAGATGCAATGGCAATTTTTCAAAAAGGTTTAGAGTTTGGGCAAAACTATAAAAGTTCAAGTAAATATACAATTTTAGCAGAAACTATTCCTGCTGGAACTACAACAGCAAAAGCTACTGCAATGGCTTTAGGATATGAAGAGTGTGAAGAGTATTTTGCAAGCTCATTTAAGAAAACACCAAACGCTATTAGAGATAAAGTTTTGAAAAGTGCTTTATATAAAATTGATAATAGTATGGATATTTTTCAAAAACTATCTATTGTAAGTGATAATATGATTGTATTTAATGCAGGATTTATTTTGGGACTTCAATCAACAAATCATAAATTAGTACTTGCAGGTGGAACTCAAATGGCTGCAGTTTTACTAACAGTTAACTCAATTTTAAAAACTATGGGTGGAGAAATTGATAGCTCAAAACTTGCTTTATGTACAACTAAATGGATTGCAGAAGATGAAAATTCAAATATTGAAGCTATTTTAAAATCTTTAGATTTTAAAATAGCTGCTTATTATGCTGAATTTGATTTTTCAACTAGTAAAAGTGAAGTTTTAAAGCTTTATGACAAGGGTGAAGCAAAAGAGGGTGTTGGTGCAGGAGGGGCACTTGTTTATGCAGCAATTAATGGAGCCTCAAAAGGTGAAATTGTTAAAAAAGTAGAATCGTTTATAGGAGTATAATTTGGAAATAGGATCATATTTTATATCAACATATTTAAAAATGTTTTTTATCATGACACCTTTTTTTGTATTATCAGTTTTTTTAACTGTTACGAATGATAGTGAGTTAAAAGAAAAACATGCACTTGCTATAAAAATCACAATATCAGTTATTGTTATGTCTTTAATATTACTATATTTTGGTAAATATATTTTTCAAGTATTTGGAATAACTTTAGATGCTTTTAAAATAGGTGCAGGAGCACTTTTATTTTTAACAGCAGTTGAATTAGTAAAAGGAAATAAAGATAAACAAGAGATAAAAAACAAATCTGTTTTAGATCTTGCTGTTGTACCTTTAGCAATTCCAGTTACTATAGGCCCAGGTACAATTGGTATTTTACTTGTAATGGGAGCAGAGTTTAATACTTTTTCAAAAATGATGTCAGGAAGTTTCGCTTTAGTTTGTGCAATTGCAACAATTGGTGTGATGCTTTATTTATCTAGCCAGTTTGAAAAAATAGTTGGAAAACAAGGAATTTTAGTGATTTCTAAAATTACAGGGCTTTTTCTTGCTGCTTTATCTGCTCAAATTATGTTTAGTGGAATTAAAAGCTTTTTAAATTTAGGGTAGTAATGAAATCATTTTATTTTGGTGGACAAAAATCAGGAAAAACATCTTGTGCGATTAAAAAAGTATTAGAATTAGCAACTTCAAAGCCATATTATATTGCAACTTATGATAATTCATATGATGATATGTCAATGCAAAAAAGAGTACAAAACCATATCAAACAGCGAGGTGAAGACTTTTTTACTATTGAAGAGTCAAAAGATTTAACAAAAGTAATTAAAAAAAATGAAACATACTTAATTGATTGTATGACTATGTTTATTTTAAATAATATGGATAATGGCTTTGAATATATGAAAGAGCAGTTAGAAAATATTTTTAAAATAGATTGTAATATTGTTTTTATATTAAATGATATAAATAATGGTGTAATTCCTGTTGATAAATATAGTAGGGAGTTTGTTGATATCTCGGGCTTGATAGGCCAATTTTTAGCTAAAAATTGCGAAGAGGTAATTGAAGTTAAATATTCAATAGAAAGAAGATTAAAATGAGAGAGCTTTTTAATTCATTTGCTTTTAGTTTATCTTATTTTACAGTTTTCCCTGTATTTGTAAAAGATATGAAAATTGATAAAAATACTTTTAAAAATAGTCTTTTTTTCTTACCTCTTATTGGTTTTTTAATAGCCATTTGTACAATTTTGGTATTTATTATTTTAAGTAATTTTTTCCATCCTTTGTATGCAAGTATTGTAAGTGCAGTTATTTCTTTTTGTTTGTATGGATTTTTGCATACAGAAGCAATAACAGATGTCGTTGATGCTTGGTTTGCAAGTTACTCAAGTAAAGACGCATATAAAATAATGAAAGAATCAACAATTGGAGCAATTGGAGCAATTGCAACATTTTGTTTTGTTCTATTAAAAGTTGCAATAATCTCATATTTACTATATGAGAAAAAGTATGAAGTTATTATAATAACTTTTATGTTTTCAAGACTTAGTTTGACTTATGTTTTACCACTATTTACTTTTAAAAAAGATAGTTTTATGAATCAAGCCTTTGAAGCAGAAGGTATAAATAAAGTAAGAATTGCAGTATTTGTTTTTGTTATTTTTGCCTTGTTTTTAAAATCAAATGCATGGATTTTATTACTTTTTGCCTTGGCTTTTTTATATATAAATTTAAAAATACTAAATAAAAGATTTAACTTTTTAAATGGAGATTGTTTAGGTTGTTCTATTGAAATTACTGAACTTCTTTTATTAAATATAGGATTTATTATTTGAATACTTTTGAACATGGGGGCGATATTCACAATTTTGCAAAAAGTATAAATTGTAAGGTTGAAGAGATTATTGATTTATCCTCAAATATAAACTTTATAAAACCAGAAATTAATTGTGATTTTAATACTTTAAGCATCTCTTCTTATCCTAAATATGAAGAACTTTATCGTTCGATTGCTAATAATTATAATGTGAAAGATTTTGAATTAGAGCTTTATAATGGTGGAAGTAGTGCTATTTTCACTCTTTTTAGACATCTAAATTTAAATCATTGTACAATTTATTCTCCTGCATATTTAGAGTATAAAAAAGCATGTACTATTTATAAATATGATTATAATTTGATAAATAGACTTGAAAGGTTAGATGTACCTTTAGAAAAAAACTCTTTGGTTATATTTGTAAATCCTTCAACTCCTGATGGTACACTTTATGATATTGAAAAGCTTCTTGATTTTTGGAATAAACAAGGTGCAACAGTTCTTATTGATGAGAGTTTTTTAGATTTTACTGAAGGGGTTTCATCAGTAAAATATATACATAGATATGAAAGATTATATGTATTAAAATCAATGACAAAATTTTATAGTAGTGCAGGAATTAGAGTAGGTACAATTATTTCAAATAAATTAAATATAGATGAATTAAAAAAGTTTGAACCAATGTGGAAACTTTCATCTTTTGATAGTGCATATTTGCAAGAAGCATTAAAAGATAAAAAATTCAAAAAAGTTGCAAGAGCAATAAATGTGAAAAATAAAATTTATTTAGAAAAAATTTTACAAAATAGTAATTTGGTTGATTATATATTTAATAGTAGTGCAAATTTTGTATTAGCAAGACTTAAAAAATATACTGCAAAGCAGTTACAAGAAGAGTTAAAAAAGTATAAAATAATGATAAGAGATTGTAGCAATTTTGATTTTTTAGATGAAAAGTTCATTAGAGTTGCAGTGAAATCACAAAATAATCTGGATAGTTTAAAAAAGGCTTTAGATGCTATTTCAAAATAAGTTTGTACACTATTTTTCAATTATTATTAGTATTGTATTTATATGTACACTTTTTTATATGATATATAAATCAATTTTTATAGTAGATAGACAATTTTTAGATATAGATGATAAAACCTATGTAAATCAAGTAAAAATTGATGATTTTACATACTCACTTGCAAAGAGATTAACTCTACATTGTAAAGGAAATGAACTTTGTGAAGTTCAAAGTATGCTAGATTTTACTACAAATATTCCATATAAAGTAAATGAAAGTATTGCAAGAAGTGCAAGAAAAGTAGTAAGCCAAAATTATGGAGATTGTGATGATAAATCAAATCTTCTTATATCCTTACTTCATGTAAAAGGTTATGAAGCATATTTTGTATTAGTTCCTAAACATATATTTGTAATAGTACATCTAAAATTAAATCAAAGTTTGAATAAAAAGGCATTATATATAGATGGTAAACCTTTTTATAAACTAGAAACAACAGCAACTAATTCTAAAATTGGATTTCCTTTAAGATATAAATTTGATCAAATTGAAGCAATAGTTGATCCTTTTAAAAACAAAAAAATAAAGTATAAAAGTTTGGAGTATAAATATTGAGTAAAGGGATAATGTGGCAAATTTAGAAATATTAGAAGAATATTTACTTGGGAATGATGATAAAAATGGATATCTAAATTCGGAAATTTCTGATAATAAAGTTATTATGCTTTCTGGAAAATGGGGAAGTGGAAAAACAAATTTTTGGCAAAATATAATTATTCCTAAATTAAATGATGGGAAAAATAAAATACCTAATCATTATATTAGTTTATATGGTAAAACATCAATTGAGCAAATAAAACAAGAAGTATTTATAAATATTCTTGAAAGTATGGAATCTTATGAGAATAAAGAAAAAACTAAAACATTAGTAAAAAATAGTGTAAATATATTTTCAAGTTTATCTAAAAGTATTAGTGTTTTTGGTATAAATATTGATTTATCAAATATTGCAAATGAATCTTTTATCAGAATAGATAAGATATTAGAAAATGAAAAAATAAAAAAGGCAGAAGAGTATCTAAATAGTGGAGCTATTATATGTTTTGATGATTTTGAAAGAAAATCAAAGGATATAGATTTAAATGATTTATTTGGTTTTATGACACAACTAAGTTTAACTTTCAGATGTAAAGTTATGATAATTTTAAATGATAATGTTTTTAAAGAAAAAGAAAAAGAACTTTTTAAAAATCTAAAAGAAAAAACTGTTTCAAAATATCTATATTTTAATCCCGAAATAGAAGATCTTTTTAATGCTATTTTTGATGATAAAAAATATTCTGATTTAGAAGAATATAAAGAATTAATATTAAAGACACTAAAAGAAGTAGAAATATTAAATGCAAGAATATATATACAAGTTTTAGACAATTTATTAG
>NZ_PDKC01000054.1 GCF_004116495.1 Arcobacter sp. CECT 8985
AAGAATCTGACATAGTGCAACAGTTGCCGGTGTGGCAAATACATGGGGTTATGGCGCTATGACAAATCACTTTGGTGATGTTGTTGGACACTCAAAAGCTATATTAATGATTGGAGCAAATTCAGCTGTAGCAAATCCAATTGGGTTTAAACATTTCCTTCAAGCAAAAGACAGAAATAATACAAAACTAATTGTGGTTGATCCAGTTTATACAAAATCTGCAGCAAAAGCAGATCATTATTTAAGAATTAGAACTGGTACAGACGTTGCGTTTATATATGGATTATTACATCTAATATTTAAAAATGGATGGGAAGATAAAGAGTTTATCGATAGCCGTGTTTATGGTATGGATGAAGTAAGACAAGAAGCAAAAAAATGGACTCCTGAAGTAACAGCAGATGTTACAGGAATTCCTGCAGAGAAAATTATTCAACTTGCTACATTATTAGCTAAAACAAAACCAGCTACTGTTGTGTGGGCATTAGGAATTACTCAACATAGTACAGGTACATCAAATACTAGAATTCTTCCAATACTTCAATTGGTATTAGGTAATATGGGTAAAAAAGGTGGAGGATGTAATATTATTAGAGGACATGACAACGTTCAAGGTTCTACTGATATGTGTTGTCTTTCTGATAGTTTACCTGGATATTATGGATTAAGTGAAGCTTCATGGAAATATTATTCAAAAGCATGGGGTGTTGATTATAAATGGATGCAAGGAAGATTCCATTCTCCAAAATGGATGAATGAAAAAGGATTCTCATTAGCCAAATGGTGGCAAGGAGTTTTACAAGAAGAGAAAACTTATTCTTCAAGTCCTATTAGAGCTTTATGGGTTCAAGGTACTGGTATCACATCTATGGCACAAACTGCAAAAGTAAAAGAGGCTCTAGATAAATTAGATCTTTTAGTTGTAGCAGAACCATTTGTAAATGAAGCAGCAGTTATTACAAATAAAACTGATGATGTTTATGTTCTTCCAGTTTGTACACAATTTGAAACTGAAGGAAGTGTAACTGCAACAAATAGATCTTCTCAATGGAGAAGTAAAGTTGTTGATCCTTTATATGAAAGTAAAGAAGATCATCAAGTTATGTTTGAATTTGCTAAAAAGTTTGGTTTCTATGAAGAGTATACAAAAGCTATGAAAATGGATATTGTAGATAAAGAAATTAAAGTAGTAAAAGATAAATTTGTATGGCCAGATGATGCAGCAAATGAATTAGCAAGAACAGTAAAAACAATTGGTCTTGGTGGTTGGACAGCAAAAAGATTAAGAGAACACCAACAAAATTGGAATTTATTTGATCCGATAACTTTAGAAGGTTATGGAAAAATGAAAGGTCAATATTATGGATTACCTTGGCCAAGTTGGGATACAAAACATCCTGGAAGCCCAGTTTTATATGATGTAGATACTCCAATGAGCAAAGGTGGTATGGGATTTAGAAATAGATTTGGTCTTGAACATGATGGTGTTAGCCAATTACCAGATGAAAGAGTAAGTGTAAAAGGTTCAAAAGTTAAAGGTGGATACCCAGAGATTACTAAAGCAAATATTGAAAAAGTTTTAGGAATTAAATTAACACAAGAAGAAAAAAGAAAAATGGGTGCAAACTGGAAAGTTGATTTAAGTGGAATTATTCAAGAAAAATGTAATGAAGCTGAAGTTTGCGTTTATGGAAATGCAAAAGCAAGAGCAAAAGTGTGGACATTCCCTGATCAAATACCAATGCATAGAGAGCCAATTCACTCTCCAAGATTTGATTTAGTTAAAAAATATCCAACTTATGAAGATCAAACAAATAACTTCAGAGTTGATGTAAAATTTAAATCAGAACAAATGGAACAAGATTGGTCAAAAGAGTTCCCAACTATGTTGGTAACAATGAGACTTGTAAACTTAAGTGGTGCAGGTATGATTGAAAGAACAAGTAAATATCTTTCTCATATTACTCCTGATATGTTCGCAAATATTAATCCAGAATTAGCTGCTAAATATGGATTAAGAGATGGTGATGATATGTGGTTACATTCACCTCAAGGAACAAAAATTAAGGTAAAAGCTCAATATAGTAATAGAGTAACTCCTGATAGAATTGCTTTACCATACAACTTTGCTGGTATTATGCAAGGTGTTGATATGAGTGCAAATTATCCAGAAGGAACTAAGCCATATACAATTGGTGAGAGTTCAAACACAATTACAAACTACGGATTCGATGTAATAACTCAGATACCTGAGTTTAATGCAGGTCTTTGTAGAATTGAAAGAGCGTAGGAGTAGGTTATGAGTGAAATGGCAAGAATGAAATTTTATTGCGATGAAGATAGATGTATAGAGTGTTTTGCTTGTACAGTAGGTTGTTCTGAAGCTCATGAACTACCAACAGGGATAAGTAGAAGAAAAGTTATTACACTAAATGAAGGTGTAGAAGGATTAGAATACTCTTTATCAATAGCTTGTATGCATTGTACAGATGCACCTTGTGAACAGGTGTGTCCAGTAGATTGCTTCTATATTAGAGAAGATGGAATAGTTCTTCATGATAAAGAGAAATGTATAGGATGCGGATATTGTTTATATGCTTGTCCTTTTGGAGCACCACAATTTCCAAGAGATGGTGCATTTGGAATAAAAGGAGCAATGGACAAATGTACAATGTGTGCAGGTGGACCAGAGGAAACAAATAGTGAACACGAAAGAGAACTTTATGGACAAAATAGAATAGCAGAAGGTAAAGTTCCAATGTGTGCAGCAGTTTGTTCAACAAATGCATTATTAGTAGGTGATTCTCAAAAAGTGTCTGAAATATATAGACAAAGAGTACTATCTAGAGGACATAAGCATAATGACTCTCCAGTAGCATGGAGTTCGGCATACAAATCATAATGAAAGAATTAATATGAGAATAAAAAGTATATTAATCTTATTATTAGCACTAGGTTCACTGGCATTTGCCAGTGAAAGTGCAATATTTGGTAAAGATTTAATACCAAATATATTAGCATATGATAAAGAAGGCTCTTTACATTTAGGTAAATGGTTTACTTTATTACAAAGCACATATTTTAAACCAATATTTTTTGGTGTATTAATAGGAGTACCAACAGTCTTTTTTATACACTACAAAATAATAGGACCAATGATTTTTTCTCATGATAGAAAAAAGATATTTGTTTTTTCAGTTTTCAACAGAATAATACATACAATTGCAGCAATTGCATTTATATTAATTGTACCAACAGGATTTGTAATAGTATTTGGAACAACATTTGGTGGAGGAGCATTTGTAAGAATATGTAAAGACATTCATGCAATAGCAACAATACTATTTATAATATCAGTGATACCAATGTTAATAATGTGGTTTAAGGATATGCTTCCAACAAGTGATGATATCAAATGGATGATGATATTAGGAGGATATTTAAATAAAAGAAAAGACCCCATTCCAGCAGGAAGATTTAATGCAGGACAAAAGATGTGGTTTTACGTATGTACATTTGGAGGGATTGTAATGATTCTAACAGGTGGAATAATGTTTTTTCAAGATTTTAAAATAGACTTTATAGCATCACTAGGATTATCACAAATTGATTTATTAAGAGGAAGTGCAATAGTACATAATATATTAGGGTTTGCAGTAGCAGCATTATTTATGACACATATATATATGTCAGTATTTGCAATAAAAGGTGCAATTCACAGTATAATAACTGGATATAAAGAGGAAGAAGAAGTAGAAATACTACACAGTACTTTTTATAAAAAGTTAAAAAACGATAAAAAAATTTAAAATTAAAATAATATAAAAAATAATTTTTTAAGGTTGACAGAAAATAATTATAAAATTGGTAAATAAATCTTTAATTATTAAGTGTAAGTTAAGAGTTTAAGGAATAAAATTAGGTAAAAATATATTTACCAAAAAAAGAAAGGCTAAATATGCAAGAGTTTGTATATTATAACCCAGGTGGGTTAGATTTCCCTTTAGATGAAGCAATATATATTGCTAATAATATTGAGGAAACAAAGGATGCTAACTTCTTAATTTCAAATACTTCTGAAGTTGATAGCGAAATAAGTGCTGATGAGATTGATTTTTATATAAAAAATAGTAATGATTCAATTTCACAAAAAATTAAGAATGTCTATAAACTTTATGAAGTTGCTGCAATAAAATTTGATAATGCACAAGATATCTCATATACTCAAAAAGTGGGAAATAAAATTTTACTAATTGCAAATCAAAGTGATGCAAAAGATTTTATCTCAAGTATAGAACCAAAAGAGTTTGATTTATACCATGTTTCTGAAGATATTGTAAAATCAATTTCAGGTCATATAGGTAATTTAAGTGTTATTGTGGATGATGAAGGTAAAGATGTTACATTAAAAGTTGATCAAATTGTATGGTTTAATGTAAAAGAAATGGGATTAAAACAAAGTGGAAGTTTTGATCCAACAGAATCTTCTATAAAAGAAGTTGTAGAAACTTTAAGAAAAAATATAGAAGAGTATGAATATAAAAAAGTAACTACATATGATTCAAATATTTGCCAATACCATGAAAGAAGAGAAGAAGTTTGTGGTAGATGTGAAGATGTTTGTCCTACAAATGCAATTATTAAAATTGATGAAACTAAACATTTAGAATTTTCTCAAATAGATTGTCATGGTTGTGGTGGTTGTATCTCTATTTGTCCATCAGGGGCATTAGAATATGCACCAATTAGTAGAGACTCAATCTATGAAATGGCACAAGAGTATAGAGGCACAATTCCTTTAATTCTTCCAGATAAAATGAATATCTCTCAATTAGATATACCATTAAAAGAAAATGTTCTTCCTTTTAAAATTGATGGTGAAAAATTTTTACATGAAACTTCATTTTTAACTATATTACAAGAAAGTGGTTCTCAAGTTGTTTTCTATACTGATTTTGTATCAAAAGGAAGTGGTGACGCAATAAGAATCTTAAATGATATTTATCAAAAAAAATATGGTAAAAAAGCTATTTTTGTAGCTATGAATGAAGATGAGTTAAAAGATGCATTAGAACAAGTAGAATTAATAGAAGGTTCACATTTTTCATATAATCAAGAAGATGAAAGAAAAAGAGAGGCATTTGCAGTAAGATTATCTGGACTTATTGGTAAAGATGATTTAGGAATAGTAAAAACAGGTGAAAATGTTCACTATGCAAAAGTTAATATAAATGAAGACAATTGTACTTTATGTCTTTCTTGTGTTGGTGCATGTAATGTAGATGCTTTAAAAGCATATCCTGAAGATAATACTTTAAGATTAAACCCTTCAATTTGTACAGGTTGTGGATACTGTGAATTATCATGCCCTGAAAAAGATTGTTTAACAATTGAACAAGATATTATAGAATTAAATCCAAAATGGTTTTTAGAAAGAGTAGTAGCAAAAGATGAATTATTTGCATGTGTTGAGTGTGGTAAAGAGTTTGCTACTAAAAAATCTATTGAAAAAATAGCGGGAATTATGGGACCAATTTTTGCAAATGATCCTATTAAACAAAAAACATTATATTGTTGTGAAGATTGTAAACCAAAAGTTATGTTTGCAAATGATGCAGTAAGGAATCAAAGAGTATGAATAATACAGAATTAAACAAAGCACGAGCAGTCTATTATGGACTGTTTGGGTCTTTATTTTCTTATATAAAAGATGAAAAACAGTTTGATGATATTAAAAATTCATTGGAGTTATTAAGCCAAGCTCCAATAGATGAAAATAGTAAAGTTGCATTTTCTAATGCTAATGAATTTTTAAATTCAAAAGGAATGAAAGGATTGATTGAAGAGAACAATCAAATTTTTTATAGTCCTAGTACAACTTTTATTCCAGTTACAGCTTCTTTTTATAATGAAGAAAGAGATGATGGACAAAAAAGAGTTGAGATGACAAACATAGTTTTAAAATCAACTTTTAGAAAAGATGGAAGTGTTTTTAAAGAAGCAGAAGATCATGTTTGTTTTATTTTTAGTTTTTTACAAAAAATAATTGAACAAGATAACTCAAATATAGAAAATCAATTAGTTATTGATTCTTTTTCAAAAGTATTAAATACTTTTATAGATGAGTTTATTTCAAATGTTTACAATCATGAAGAGAGTGATTTTTATAAAAATATTGCTGTTATTTTAAAAGTATTTATATCACTTGAAAGAGCGTTATTAAATATTGAACAAGAAAAAGAGCATAAAGTAAGAAAACAACATGATATTTTTCATAAACAGAAAAAAGGTTTTACAAAAAGAGCAAAAAGAAACTTTGATGAAGTTACAAGCTTATAAAAAGAGATCTTTTTTTTAATATTTAAATATGCAAAAAAAGCATATTTAAATAAACTTTAAGTTTAAAAAATAGTATTTAAAACTAGATTTATTTTAATTTTAGACACTATTAATATGCAAAAAAAGCATATTTAAAAGAGATAAATGAGAAAAATTAAATGTCTTTTTTGATTTATCTCTTTTGAAAAAAAGAGAGAAAATTTATGCTTGGAGGAAGCCATGAAAGAAGAGAGAAGAGGCTTTATAAAAAAGACTCTAACAGCAAGTGCATTAGTGGCAGCAGGAAGTACAGCAGCAATAGCAAGTACAAAAAGCGAAAATAATGCAAGTTCAAATGGTGTAGTTGTAGGGAAATCTCCTAAAAAAGAGATTTTATACAAACAAACAGCTCAATGGGATGCTTTTTATAAAGCAAGTTATTAATATAAAGTAAAGGAGTAAAAGTAATGGGTAAAAATATACTCAATGATACTTTGAAACTTGGAAGAAGAAATTTTCTAAAACTAGCTTCAATCGGTGCAGGAATTGGTGCAACATCAATGTTTGCATCAACAAATAGCGTAAGAGAAGCAACAAAAGAAGAGATAAAAAATCCTTTTCCAGGTTCAAAAAAAGTAAAAACAATCTGTAGTATATGTTCTGCAGGATGTGGTGTAGTAGCAGAAGTACAAAATGGAGTTTGGGTAAGACAAGAAGTAGCTCAAGATCATCCAATAAGTGAAGGAAGTCACTGTTGTAAAGGTATAGATCAAATAGATTTAGTAAAAAGTAAACAAAGAGTAAAACATCCACTAAAAAAAGTAGATGGAAAATGGCAAAGAATATCTTGGAAACAAGCAATAGATGAAATTTCAGCAAAAATGCTAAAACTAAGAGCAGAAAATGGTCCAGATGTAGCAATGTTCTTAGGATCAGCAAAATTTAATTTACAACAAGCTTTTTATTTTAGAAAGTTTGCAGCAATGTGGGGAACAAATAATATAGATCACGTAGCAAGAATCTGACATAGTGCAACAGTTGCCGGTGTGGCAAATACATGGGGTTATGGCGCTATGACAAATCACTTTGGTGATGTTGTTGGACACTCAAAAGCTATATTAATGATTGGAGCAAATTCAGCT
>NZ_PDKC01000055.1 GCF_004116495.1 Arcobacter sp. CECT 8985
GAGTATTATGTATATTTTACAAAAATAGAATCAGAGTACAATAAAAAAGACTATTTAGCTATTTTATCTCCAATTGATGAGATAATGGAACCATATGCAAACAAAATATTTAAATCATTTATAATTACAATTTTAATATTAACAATTACAATTCCACTTATTTGGATATCTACAAAAATTCTTGTTACACCAATTTTAGAGCTTATGAAACAAAATGATAAAATCATAAAAAGAGACTTTGATAATATAAAAAATATTAATACTTCTATAAAAGAGTTTCATGATCTTTCAATCTCTTTATGCCATATGTCAAAATCTATTAAAGATTATGAAGAAAAACAAAAAGAACTACTAGAAGCATTTATTAAAATTATAGCAAGTGCTATTGATGCAAAATCTAAATATACAGGTAAACACTGTGAGAGAGTTCCTATTTTGGCATCTCTTATAACACAAAAAGCAAATGAATCACAAGAAGGTATTTTTAAAGATTTTAAACTAAATGAAGAAGAACAAGAAGAACTAAGTGTTGCTGCATGGCTTCATGATTGTGGTAAAGTTACAACTCCTGAATTTGTAGTTGATAAAGCAACTAAACTTGAAACTATATATAATAGAATTCATGAAATTAGAACAAGATTTGAAGTTATTCACAGAGATATGACTATAAAAATGTATGAAAATATATTAAATGGTAAAGATAAAGAAAAAGAAGAAGAGATACTTAAAAAAGAGCATGAGAAACTATACAAAGAGTTTGAAATTGTTGCAAGAGCAAATGTTGGTTCTGAATTTATGGATGAAGAGCATATAGAACAAATACATAGTATTGCAAAAAGAACCTGGACAAGACACTTTGATAATTCTATTGGATTAGCACATGAAGAAGAAAATAGAGTTATTAAAACAACTCTACCTTTTGAGGAAAAATTACTAAGTGATAAAAAAGAGCATTTGATAGAAAGAGAAGATGACATTGACTCTTTATATAAAAAATATAATTTCAAACTAGAAGTACCTAAATATCAATATAATTTAGGAGAGATATATAATCTTACTATTAAAAAAGGTACTTTAACAAATGAAGAGAGATTTAAAATAAATGAACATATGATGATGTCTATTATTATGTTAGAAAATCTTCCTTTTCCAGATGAACTAAAAAGAGTTCCTGAATATGCAGGAGGACACCATGAAACTCTTATAGGTACAGGTTATCCTAGAAAACTGACTAAATATGATATGTCAATTCCTGCAAGAATTATGACTATTGCTGATATATTTGAAGCATTAACAGCTTCAGACAGACCATACAAAAAAGCAAAAAGATTAAGTGAGACAATAAAGATATTAAGTTTTATGGCAAAAGATAAACATATAGATGAAGATATTTTCAAACTGTTTTTAACTTCTGGGGCATATTTAGAGTATGCAAAAAAGCACTTAAAAGAAGAGCAAATAGATGAAGTAGATATATCTTTATATATCTAAACTTTATCTTTTTATTCTAATTGACGAGGCTTTGAAAAATAGAAACCTTGTAATAATTCAATATTTAACTCTTTTAATTTTTCATATAACTCTTTACTTGAAACATACTCTGCAACAACTTTTATTCCAGCTTCATTAGCAAAGTT
Organism: Arcobacter sp. CECT 8985; assembly: GCF_004116495.1. Classification (GTDB taxonomy): domain Bacteria; phylum Campylobacterota; class Campylobacteria; order Campylobacterales; family Arcobacteraceae; genus Malaciobacter. The sequence continues at coordinate 1,638 of NZ_PDKC01000055.1, forward strand.
CACTATACTTTTTACTAGCATATATGAGATTTTATCAGTCAATATTTTTTCTATTAACTTTCCATCAATTTTTATATAATCTGTTTTAATTTGAGCAAGATACGTAAAGTTTGAATAACCATTTCCAAAATCATCAATAAAAAGTTTATATCCCCATTTTTTAATTTTATATAGATTCATTTTTGCATTTTCATCATTTGTTAGACTCTCATTTTCAGTTATTTCTATTCCAAGTCTATTTGATATATTTTCATATGTTAATGACATATGCTTTAACATTTTTAATATAGCTTCATTTACAATATCTTGTGGATTTAAATTTACATTAATTTCTATATCATTATCTGATAACAACTTTTCAAAACAAATATTTAATACTCTTTTTGAAATATTTCTTAAAATAAATGTATCACTAATTACTGGTAAAATTTGTTCTGGATAAACTATTGTTCCATCTTTTTTAACTATTCTTAATAATGCTTCGTATTTTACAACTTTATGAGTTTTCATATCCACTATTTTTTGATAATGACAAACAACTCTATGCTCATCTAAAGCTTCTTTTATTTCATTTATCGATAATTTATTATCTTTATTTGAAATATCTACTTCACTATAAATTTGTATATTATTTCTGCCTTTTTCTTTTGCAGTATATAAAGCAGTATCTGCTAGTTTAAATGCCTTTGCAAATGTTTTTGATTTGTTTGGTTCTAAATTTACGCCAATAGAAACAGTAATATCAATACTTTCATTTTCATTTATAAAAAATTTCTCTTTTTGTATATTAAAAAAAACTCTTTCTATTACATTTATTGCACTATAATTATCATCTCTTTTTGTTTTTGCTAAAATAAGAAACTCTTCACCACCATAACGAATAACAATATCATCTTTTTTTCTTGTAGAATTTAAAATAATTCTTCCGACATTTTTAAGTATTTTATCACCAACATCATGCCCATAAGTATCATTTACAAGTTTAAAATGATCAATATCAATTCCAGCAATAATAAAATCATCTAAATTAAAAAAGTTTTCATACTCTTGCAAGTAATTTCTATTATATACATTTGTTAACTTATCAATATATGCAGTTTTTTTAACATTATTATATCTTTTAACTTGAATAATTAAAATCATAACAAATATAAATAAGATAAAAAGTATTCCAATAAGTGAATTTTTTATCCATGAAATTATATTATTTATCTCTTTTACTTTTTTAATAGAAAAATCAATAACAAGAAGAAGTTGTACCTTGTTTTTATTTAATATTGGAACCAAATATGTAATAGAAATCTCTTTTAATAGTCTATTTTGAATAATAAGTGGTTTTTTTGTTTTATATACATCAATCCATTTTTCATTATCAATATCAAATTTTTGATCAACAAATGCTTTATTGCCTTTTTTTGCACCATCTACTAAAAATCTAAAAACACCTCTTTTATCTTTATATAATAAATATGCATATTTTATATTTTGAGTAACTAAAGTCTCTAGATTTGATTCTATTATTTTATGATACTCTTTATTTTTTTCAATTTGTGATACAAAACTTTTATTTTCATTTAATGTATTATGAATTAAATTTGCACTATTTTGTACAATTGATTTTACATCTGCTGTTGATATTTCTATCATTTCAGATTGTATTTTTTCTTCTAATTTAATAACACTAAATAAAATCAATGTTAAAATAATAGAAATAAGAGAAGAAAAAAAGATTAAATAAAATGAATTTTTTAATTTACTCAATTAAAATCCTCAACAAATTTATTATAACTGTTTGGTAATTTTATTTTTTTATTTCCCAGCCTATTTTTTATAAATACAATATTTGGACGACTTTTACTCCAAAAAAATGCTCCAATAAAAGATTTATCACTTAATAGTTTCCTATAATTATTAGTAAAAAATAGAGCTTTAGAATGTTTGCATTTTGAGCTAAAATCAAAATCTTTTTTAACATATACAAAATCTGCTTTTTTACAATTATTAACCAATGTAAAATGTTTTGAATATATTTTTTTTTCAATTTTCGTAGCTTTTGGAATATATAATTTTATATCATCTTTTTTAATTGATAAATGAGCAATTTTTGAAATTATTTGAGATTCCAAATCTATAGCTTTATTATATTTGTCTACTAAAAATGTATATTGTTGTGACATTAATAGTGATGTCAATGAAATTAGTAATAGTAAAGTTTTCATTAGAACACCCACTTCATACTAAGCATAAAATTTTTCTGTCTATCTTTATATGCAAATTCTGAACCAGTTCTTAATCCACCAGTTGAATATAAAGATTGAGTTGATTTATTTAATAAATTAGAACCTTGTAAACTTAAAGAAAGATCTTTTGAATAGTTATACGTCACACCCATATTTAAATCAAAGGAACTAGGAACATGTATATCTTTATAACTATATTCATTTCTATAAATAATTGAAGAAAAATAACTAAACTTATCATACTCCCCAAAATACTTTAAGAAACCACCTTTTCCAGAATTATTTTCATCAACATTTAACCAAGTAGTATAATAATTAAACTCTAATTTGCTGTTATCAAATTGATAATCATATTTAAAAATTAAACCTTTTGAATGAATTTTATCTTGATTTGTAAAGCCAACAGGAGTTAAATATAAAAAGTTTTTTATTCTTACATCGTCAAAGATAAGTCTTGATTTAGAATTTTCAGTTGTAAAAACTGTTTCTATAGTATATATATTATATTTTTGTGTTTTTAAATCTACATCATTTTTATTTGCATAATCAACATTATAAAAATTCGGAGGAAGTAAAGTTCTAGTATAAAAACTTTTTATACCAAAGTTTTTAAAAGGAGTATAAATAAATCCAACTCTATAGACTTTATCAGTTGAATCTTCAATAACATCATCTCTTTCATATCTATTTATTTTACCATTTAATATCAAAGATAAGTTATCTAATACTTTATATTCATCTTCCATAAACAGTGAATACATTTTTTCTTGAGTAAATCCATAAAAAGAACCAAATGATTTATCTTTATGCATATGCATAAGTGTACTTCCATATGAAACTTTTCTATTTTTTACATCATAATCTTTTTTAACAAAAGATGTACCTAATATAAGATTATTAGTTGCAGTTTTAAATTCTTTAGAAAGACTTGTATTAAGTTTTGTAAATTTTAAATCTTCTTTAAAATTAAAACTATCTATTGGCATCAATCCTGATAACACAGATAAATCAACTGCAGGTAAAATAGAGATAAAGTTGTCATTTTTCTCTTCATTCTCTCTATTATTTACATCATAAGCAAATGTAAATTTAACTGAATTATCGTAAAGAAACTTTCTTGTAAAATCTATATAATATTCTTTTGTATTTACTTCACCACTTGTTGGAACATTATCAGATGATTTACCCATAAAGATATCATTATTTGCTTTTGTATATCCAATGTCAATATTTGTTTTATCTTTATTTAGTTGTAAATATGCATATTGTCTTGATGAATCATCTTTTATATCTTGATTATTAAATTGCTCAGTATTATGTCTATTATATGCTCTAAAATAAGCTAAATATGACCAGCCATTTTCTAATGTTTTTGAATGCAATAATGATTTTGCATTTGTTCCAGCTTTTTGTAATTCTAAGTTTAATTGAGTTGCATTTTCTTTATATGCTTTTTTAGTATAAATTCTAATAAAATATATACCCGTATCATTCCCTAAAGCTAAAGAACTATCCCCATAATAAACTTCAATATGATCAATAAAATCTAAAGGTAAATTTCCCCAAGTTAAAAAAGGAGATTGAGTATAAGTTGAACTAATTTCATGATCGTTTATGAAAAATCTAAAAAATCCACTAACTGATGTTTTAGAACCTGCTAATGATAAACTTGGAAATCCCAATCTATTTTTATTATAATTCATGATAGGCAACTCTTTTAAGATATCTCCTAATCTTTTGTATTGCATAAGACGTATATCTTTTTGAGAGTAAATAAATACATGACCTAATTTTTCATCAACAGTTTCTAGTGATTTTTCTGAATCTTCTTTATACTGCTTAAGTAAATTATCTAAACTTTGGGCATTAAGCATCGTAAAAAAGAAAAAACAAACAAACAAATAAAATTTCATTTTTCACCTATTCAATCATTAAATAATATAATTATTTTAACAAAAAGTGTCTTAATATCTTTCTGTTTAAAGATTATATCACTAAATTGTTAGAAAGTAGTTAGAACTTTCTTATAAATAGCTTAATTAAAGCTATATTTAAATATTAAAAATTTGTTTTTTCAGTTTAAAATTAATTAACTAATTACTAATGTATAAATTGATCTTTTAATATTGCTTCATTTTAACTCTTCTTAACTGTTCAATTTGATTATTTTCAGTTAGCCAATATTGTATTTACCACACAAGGAGCAATACTTGACATACTCAAAGCTTGAAATACTCCATTTCCTGATAAAGGATCAATACTTGAAGCACTATCACCAACTAAAATATATTTATCTGTTATTATTGTTTTATGAATTTTACTATAAGAATCTCTTTTTACTAACTTATCTATAATTTCATAGTTTTTAAGTGTCCACAAATCTAAAGATTGTATTTTTAATAGCTTAATTATATCTTCAAAAGTAGTGACACTGTTAGCGGTTTCTTCATCACATGTAATTTGAATATACCCTTCTTTTTTATCTCCTAAGTATGCTTGCCAAATTTACCCATCTTGAACTGAATCAATAGTCGTGGTTCAATAACCTCATTTATTTCTAGTTTTTGTAATAAAGAAAAACTTTTAGGTCCAGTTATATATTCATCTTTATAAGGAGTAAATCTTCCCCTCGCATCAACAACATAATTACTTATTTCTTCTATTACATTTTCATTATTTTTATATAATATTTTAACTTTATCATCTTTTGTAATGTGCATTTTACCAATAACTTTTGATTCAATACATTTGATATTATAACTTTGTGCATCTAGTATTAAAGCTTCGTCAAGTTTAGCTCTTGATACAACAAACTCATAATTTACACTATTCCATTACAATTACCATCTGAAGTTACAGAAATAACATTTTTATATGAAGCTGGATAAACAAAATTTTGTCCACTTCTTGGAAATGAAGATACGATTATTACACCTTTTTTTCTAAACTCAGTACAAATCTCTTCTATTTCTTTATAATCAGTCAATATTCCCAAACTAAGACTTATAACATCTACTTTTTTTTCAAATAAATACTCTAAAGCTTTATATAAAAGTAATGCAGAAATATTTAATTTATTTTCAAAAATTTGAACATCATATATTTTTACATTTTTACAAGATGAAATAATTTGTCCTATTTCATCACCATGATCTAAAAGTTTTTTATTTTTAGAAAATAATGTGGAATTTATATTACTCCACCAAGTATAAAAAATTATGAATTAAAAATGAGTGAAAAATTTTATTTTGTTGATGTTTCACTGCATCCGGGTGTGTTTTATGAGCTATTTCAGATTGATATTTCAAATCTAGAAAAAAGATCATATAGTATTGAAG
>NZ_PDKC01000056.1 GCF_004116495.1 Arcobacter sp. CECT 8985
CTTTATTATTTTGTAATAATATTTTTTATCTATTAATTCATATCCATTTGTATTCAATGAATTTTTCAATAACTCTAATAATTGCTCTTTTTTCAAATCTTTTGTTGAATAAAAATCTACACTTCCTTTCAAATCACTACTTAATAAAATATTTTTATTTAAAATTTTTGAACTGATTTTTACTAATTGTTTTAAAGGCAGATTTTCAAATTTAACATTGGGTTCTTGATTTGCAAAAAGAAAAAGAATAGGCACACATAATATAAGTAAAAATTTCATACAAACTCCAATTAATAACTTAAAAAATTATTATATAGAGTTTTTAGCTTAAATTACAACAATTTTATATTTAAAGGTAAAATCTTTTTTAACTCTTCAAATTTTTCATCTGTAGATTCAAGTTCTAAAGTTACATCTGCAGTAAATATTTTATTTTTTATATTAATATCTAATTGATTTAAATTATACTCAATTTTAGACAACATAGAATAATCAAAAGTTAGTGATTTTAAACTTAATTTTTCATATTTAAAAATTTTTGCCTTTTCAATAACTTTATTAACTGAATCACTATAAGCTCGAACTAATCCTCCTGTTCCTAACTTTATACCTCCAAAATATCTTACAATAATTACACCAGTATTTATTAAATCATTCCCTGCTAATACATTTAAACTAGGCTTGCCACTAGTACCTTTGGGCTCTCCATCATCACTACTATTTTCAACTATTTGTTCAAATTCATTTAAATATCTATATGCATAAACATGATGCCTTGCTTTTGGATGTTCATCTTTTAATCTATTCATTATTTTATTAAATTCACAATAGTTAAATATATGAGCAATAAATTTTGATTTTTTTTCTTCAAAAATTGCACTATACTCTTCTTTAATGTAGTTCAATGTTTTCTCTTTTATATAATTTATTATTAATTTAATTTTTAAAATAACCAATTTTTGATTAAGTTTATATTATAATATTAAAATGAGATTAGACCAATACCTAAAAAAAAATTTTAATATTCAAAGTAGAAATAAAGCAAGTGAACTTATAAAAGCAAAAAAAGTTCAAATTAATAATAAGATAATTACAAAACCATCATTTATAGTTGAAGAAAATTCAAATATAAAAATACTTGAAGATGATTTTTTTGTAAGTCGTGCTGCATATAAACTTAAATACTTTCTAGATGAAATTAATTTAGATTTAAAAAATGAAATTGCATTAGATATAGGAAGTAGTACTGGTGGATTTACACAGATTTTACTATTAAATGATGTAGCTGAAGTATCTTGTGTAGATGTTGGTTCAAATCAATTACATGAAAAAATAAAAAACAATAAGAAAATTAGTTTTTTTGAAAATACAGATATAAGAGATTTTCAATCAAATAAAATTTTTAATATTGTCACTTGTGATGTATCTTTTATCTCTATTCACAATATTCTAAATGATATTAATAGACTATCCAATAAAAAAATCATTATACTTTTTAAACCTCAATTTGAAGTAGGAAGAGAGATAAAAAGAGATAAAAAAGGTGTAGTAAAAGATAAAAATGCTATAAATTTGGCAAGAAAAAAATTTATTGATAAAACTATTTCTTTAAATTGGAAACTAATCTATAATTCACATAGTAAACTACAAGGGAAAGATGGAAATGAAGAAGAATTGTTCTACTTTAGTAAATAAAAAAAATATTCAATCAGTTGCAATTGGTGGGTTTGATGGGATGCATATTGCACACCAAAAACTTTTTGAAAAATTAGATGAAAATGGTGCAATTGTAACAATTGAATCTGGATTTTCAAACCTAACTCCTAAAGCATATAGACAAGAGTATACTAATCTACCTGTGTATTATTATGTACTTGATAATATTAAACATTTAGACGGCAAAGAGTTTATTAAATTAATAAAAGAAGAGTTCCCAAACCTAAAAAGAATTATTGTTGGTTTTGATTTTTGTTTTGGTAAAAATAGAAAATACTGCGTAAATGATTTAAAAGAACTATTTGATAATGAAGTTATTGTTGTAGATGAAATTAAAAATGATGATATTGCTGTACATTCAAGATATATTAGAGAATTCATAAAAAATGGAAATATAAAAAAAGCAAATAAATTTTTAGGTAAAAACTATAAAATTGTTGGATCACAAGAAAAAGGTCAAGGTTTAGGAAAAACAAATTTTGTTCCAACAATAAACCTACAAATAGAAGACTTTTTATTACCAAATGAAGGAGTTTATATTACTAAAACAAAAATAAAAAATGATATATTTAACTCAATAACTTTTCTTGGTCATAGATTAACAACAGATGGAAGTTATGCAGTTGAAACACATATTTTAAATGAAGATATCAAAACTACATATAACAAAGTAGAAATTGAATTTTTAGACAAACTAAGAGACAATAAAAAATTTGATAATTTTCATGATTTAAAAGAACAAATACAAGAAGATATAAAAGAAGCAAAAAAATTTTTCATTTGATAAATAATTATTAATATTCATTTAGATAAAATATCCATATGATAGATAAAGTATTTGAAAAATCAATAAAAAAACAATTTGAGTTTGATGAAGATGTAGCATCAGTATTCGATGATATGTTAAACCGTTCAATTCCATTTTATAAGCAAATGCAAGAATTAACAATAAAATTTGCATTAAACTATCTTAATAAAGATGATTATGTTTATGATTTGGGTTGTTCAACAGCATCAACTTTGATTGAACTTGGTAAACAGTCAAATGTAAATCTAAATCTTATTGGTATTGATAACTCAAGTGCTATGCTTGCAAGAGCAAAAAAGAAATGCAAAGCTTTTGGTATTGATATAGATCTTAAAAATGAAGATTTATTATCAACTTCATACAAAGATGCACAACTAATCATATCTAACTATACCCTGCAATTTATAAGACCTCTACAAAGAGAAAAACTAATTAAAAAAATTCATGATTCATTAAAAGAAAAAGGAATTTTTATTTTTAGTGAAAAAGTAATTTCAAATGATAAAATTCTAAATAAACAAAGTATTGATATATATTATGAATTTAAAAAAAACCAAGGATATAGTGAATATGAAATTTCTCAAAAAAGAGAAGCATTGGAAAATGTTTTAATACCATATACAGATGAAGAAAATAAAAAAATGATATTGGATGCAGGTTTTACACATTTTGAAACAATTTTTAAATGGGTAAATTTTGCTACATATATTGCAATAAAATAAAAGGATAATAAATGATTGAAATAGGTTCTAAAGCACCAGATTTTTGTGCAAAAAACCAAGACGATGTTGAAATTTGTTCTAGAGATTTAAAAGGTAAATGGATAGTATTATATTTTTATCCAAAAGATTTAACTCCTGGTTGTACAACAGAAGCTTGTGAATTTACTCAAAGCGAACCAGAATTTGATAATTTAGATGCTGTAATTTTAGGTGTTAGCCCAGATGACACTGAAAAACACAGAAAATTCATAGAAAAAAAAGAGTTGACAATTACTCTATTATCAGATGTTGATAAAAAAATGTGTGAAGATTTTGAAGTTTGGCAACTTAAAAAATTCATGGGTAAAGAGTACATGGGAGTAGTTAGATCTACATTTATTATAAACCCTGAGGGTGAAATTGCAGCTTTATGGACTAAAGTAAAAGTAAAAGGTCATGTTGAAGCAGTAAAAGAAAAATTAGAAGAGTTACAAAATAAATAAGGATAAATGAATGAGAAAAGCTTCAGCAAAATTATTTTTAGCAACAATTACACTTTTTGCAACAAGTGCATTAAGTGCTCAAACAACTGTATGTTATAAAAAAGATTGGACAAGTCCATCAACAATTGATAAAGTTAAATTAGACGGTGGTGCTTGTAAAGGCGAAGCTTCTTTTTTAGATATGAAAAAGAAGGGTTGGAAGTTAAAAGATATTAGAATAACAAGTTCTAAAAAAGGGTTAAATTATCAGTATATTCTAACAACAAAAAATATATTAAGATTTAATAATAAAAAATTTGTTAGTAGTAATGTTACACCTGGAACATTAACTTTTAGTCCTATAAAAACATCATTAACAAATGTAACAAAAAATAGTGCAATTATTAATATAGGAAATTTAAGAATTGGTCAATCTGGTGTAGTGATGAAAACATATGACAATGGCAAAAAAATCATTATTGCAAATGCATATGTAGAAGCTACAAATGATACATCATCAAAAGTAAAATTTCTTAGATTTGAAGGGTTAAAACAAGATGCTCTTCCAAATTCTAAATCAAAAGTACAAGAAAATGATACTTTAATTTTAAATTATATGTATGACAAATCTCTTCTTATTGCACCATCACAAGATGCATTTATAGTTGCAAGAGCAAAATTTAGACACAATACATTTTTACATTCTGATATTTTTGCAGCAAAACTAAAAACAGACAGAGAACCCTTACCATCAAGAACAACAATTCAAAAGTTTGCAAAAGATCAAAATCTTGGTACAATATTTATTATTATTTCAAACAAAGTGTACATTTTAGATAGTAAAACATTTGCAATATTAGATACATTTACACTTGCTTATAATTATCTTGATACAGATGTAATGCCATTTTATACTAGAATTTCAGGTATTGAAGAATCTGTTTTAGATAGTGTATGGAAAGGATTTAAAAACCTTACTATTTTAAAAGATATATTTGGAGATGATGAAAGAAGTGAAGAAGAGATTCTTCTTGAAGGTGAAATGAAAAAAGATGAAATAGTTAATAGAAATGATATGTATAGTGACTATTACAAAACAATTTTAGGACTAAATTAATGATAGACTTAAAACATCTAAACTACTTAAAAGAAATAGTAGGAGAAGAGAATATAAAATCAGATAAAGCTCATTTAATTGCATATTGTTATGATGCAACTAAAGAGAGATTTGAACCAGATGCAGTTGTTTTTCCTAAAGATGAACAAGATGTATCAAAAATATTAAAATATTGTAATGAACATAAAATTGTAATTGTTCCAAGAGGTGCTGGTTCTGGATTTACAGGAGGAGCACTTCCTTCAAATGGTGGAATTATTTTAAGTTTAGAAAGACACATGAATAAACTACTTGAAATTGATATGGAAAATATGGTTGGAGTTGTTCAACCAGGTTTAATTAATATGGAATTTCAAAAAGCTGTAGAAGAAGTAGGACTATTTTACCCACCAGATCCAGCAAGTGAGCAATACTCTACACTTGGTGGAAATGTAAGTGAAAATGCAGGTGGAATGAGAGCTGCAAAATATGGAATAACAAAAGATTATGTTGTTGCATTAAGAGCAGTTTTACCAAATGGTGAAATAATAGCAGCTGGTAAAAAAACAATAAAAGATGTTGCAGGATATAATACTGCAGGTATATTAATTGCAAGTGAAGGTACTCTTGCAATAATTACAGAAATTACTTTAAAACTAATTCCTAAACCAAAATTTAAACAAACATACATGGGTGTATTTCCTGATGTAAACAAAGCAATGAATGCTGTATTTAAATCACTTGCAAGTGGAGCTAATCCTGTTGCAATGGAATTTTTAGATGCACTAGTAATTAAAGCATTAAAAAAGAAATTCCCTCAAGTTGAATTACCTGAAAATGCAGGTGGAATTTTAGTTGGAGATGTTGATGGAAGCAGCCAAGCAGAAATAGACTCACAACTTGAAACTTTAAAAGAAGCTTTTTCAAATTTTGGTTCAACTGATTTTATTATTGCAAAAAATGAAGAAGAGAGTTCAAAACTATGGTTTGCTAGAAGAAATGCAAGTCCTGCAACTGCAATTTATGGAACAAAAAAATTAAATGAAGATATTTCAGTTCCAAGAAGTAAGCTCCCAGAAGCTTTAGATGGAATTTATAAAATTGGTGATAAATATGGATTTAATGTTCCTTGCTTTGGTCATGCAGGGGATGGAAATATTCATGTTAATGTAATGGTAAAAGATAAAACAAATGAAAAAGAAATGGCAGATGGACACAAAGCTATTGAAGAGATTTTTCAATTTGTAGTAGACTTAGAAGGAACATTAAGTGGTGAGCATGGAATTGGTTTATCAAAAGCTCCATTTATGAAAATTGCATTTAATGATGCAGAATTAAATCTGTTTAGAAATATAAAAAAAGCATTTGATCCAAATAATATTTTAAATCCATTTAAAATGGGTCTATAACCAATGAAAAAGCAAAGTCTTGCTTCAAAGTATTATCATAATTTAATAGAATTCATAGATTCATTTTTTAATGATGATACTACTTATTATGCTGCAAGCCTGAGCTTTTTTACCATTTTTTCAATTCTTCCTATAATTGCATTTTTAATTGCTATTATCTCCACTTTAGACATTTTTCAAGCTTATATTGATACTTTTGTTACATATGTATTTGATATTTTAAATCCAACGCACTCTAAAGAATTTGTTAAAGAATTTAAAAGTTTTTTATCTAACTCTAATAAATTAGGCTATATAGGATTATTTTATATGTTCTTTGTATTTGCTATGTTCTTTAAAGATTATGAATATATAATAAATAAAATACATAAAGCCAAAAGAAGACCAGTTTATAAATCATTCTTCTTTTATCTAATATTTTTAATTGCTATGCCATTTATTTTTACAATATCAGATATAATTATATCTTTATATAGTAATTCAATAATTAATAGTATCACTACATTTTTAATTGCTTGGTTTATCTTTTTCATTTTATTTAAATTAAGTGTTAATAAGCAAGTACTTAATAAAGCAGCTGCAATATCTTCTTTTGTTACTCTAACAATATTATCTGTAACTAAAAATCTATTTGTTTATTATGTTATATATAATAAAACATACTCAACTATATATGGTTCTTTATCAACACTTCTTTTTTCTTTTTTTTGGATATATATATCATGGATAATATTTTTATATGGAATTAAAATGTGCCATAAGTTAAATACAAAAGAACAAAGATAAAAAGAACAAATAAAATCATTAAAAAGAATACAATAAAAACAAACATACAAGTATAAAAAAAGTAAAAAAAATAAAGAAAGTGGTATAAAAAAAAAGCCCATATCAATAACAAGAGAAAAGTTGTTATAGATAAAGGCTTAGTAAAAAGTAAAAACAAAACTCAAGAGCTGGCAGAGACCTACGTTTCCACACCTGAAAGGTGCAGTATTATCAG
>NZ_PDKC01000057.1 GCF_004116495.1 Arcobacter sp. CECT 8985
CATCTATTATAATATTGTTAACAATAAATAAATTTAGTTATAATGCATATGCTTATAGTTTGATATCATTACTTTTTTCTATATTTTTAATTTCTTTCTTTTCTTATAAACTTAAGAAAATAGATAAAAATTCTATTGACAATTCTTTAGGTAAAAAAAATTTTATAAATAAGTATGAAAAAAAAGAAACTTCTTCTTTTTTTATAGTTTTTAGTTATATATTAACATTTATATTAATATTAATATTAAGTTTATGTGATATTTATATATTTGATAATTTTCACGGTATATTTGGGTTATTGATAGCATCTTTTTTTACTACAATTATAATTAGTGATATTTTTGAAGATAAAATAAAGCTTATTACTAATGTAATTAAAATTAAAGCTTTTTTATTTTTACTATTTTTAATATTCATATTATATAGTATTTTTACAATGGATATTTCATTAGGCTTTTATAAATTTTATTTTTCAGAATTTAATATGTATATTCAGTTAATAGTAATATCAGTATTGGCAATTTTCCTCTCTTTTTTAGAAATAAAATATATAAAACAATGTATAACAAATTTTTCAATTATTGTTCAAATATTTACTATTTGTTGTATTGTAACAATTTCTATCCCCTTATACAAAGTTGATATGGATGATTATATTGATAGTTTATATGATTATAAAAAAGGAAAAGACAATAGTATTGCAACATTAACTTTTAACTATCAAAAATATATATTATCAAAGATGGCACAAAATCTTAATAAAAACTCTGAAAATTATAATGATATGAGTGCAAATTTTTTTAGAAGAACTCCTTATTCATTAAAAAAGTTAGGTCTTGAAATAGGACTTGATCCTAATGTAATGATGGAAGACTTTCCTTATTTTTTTCCTTGGGGAAATATTGTAGATGATAAAATAAAAGATTTTGAAAAGACAATGAATCTATATAAAGAATATGGATTTGATTTTTCTATGAAAAATAAAGAAGGTTTAAATATTGTTGACTTTGTTTTTTTAAATTTACCTAAATATAGTGATTATACATTATATAATAAATGGTTTGAAGAAGAAGGATTAAAACCTACAAAAAAGGGAATATCATTACTTTTAAGTGAATTCACAATAAAAGAACTAAAAGAAAAGAATTTTGATTTTAATATAATAAAAAATATTAAAAAATCAATAAATTAAAAATATTATTTTAGGATTACTATGACTATATATGATTTAAAACCAAAATTTCAACAATTATTAATGCCAATTGTAGAAAAATTACATAAAAAAGGAATTACTCCCAACCAAGTAACTTTTTTTGCTATTTTATTATCTGCATTATGTGGAGTTTGTGTATATTTAAGTTTATTTAATAAAATAATTCTTATTTTAGTTCCTTTTTTTCTATTTATTAGAATGGCATTAAATGCTATTGATGGATTACTAGCAAAAAACTTTAATCAAATGACTAATAAAGGTGCAATTCTTAACGAATTAGGCGATGTTATATCCGATGTAATGATTTATTTACCTTTCGTATTTATTCTTAATCCTTCCATAATAATTGTATTTGTTCTATTAACTATAATAAGTGAATTTGCAGGAGTTTTATCTTGGAGTATTTATAACAAAAGAAGATATGATGGTCCTATTGGAAAAAGTGATAGAGCTTTTGTAATAGGAACTTTATCTCTTCTTCTTTCTCTTTTTGATTTAGTATTATTTTCTAATATTATCATTGGTGTTTCAATACCTTTACTAATACTTACTATATTTAATAGAGTAAAGGAAATTAAATGAAAATATTTGATCCTAAAATATATATTACAATTTTTGTAATATATATATTTTTGTTTATCTCTTTTATAATTTATAAGTTAATTAAATACAAAACAAAAAAAGATAATATTGAATTAAGTCAAAGAATATCTTCTTGGTTTATAATGATTACTTCTTTTGTAATATTTATTTATTTAAATGATACTTTAGCGATTTTTTTTCTTGCATTTTTAAGTTACCTGTCTTATAAAGAATATATATCATTAATCCCAACACGAATAGCTGATAGAAGAATCATATTTTATGGATATCTTTTTATTATCCCCCAATATTACTTTGCCTATGTACAATGGTATGAAATGTTTATAATTACTATTCCTGTTTACTTTTTTTTGTTTATTTCATTTAGACAAATGTTAATAGGCGAAACAAAAGGTTTTATAGAAAATACTAGTAAAATATATTGGGGTAGTATGCTTTTTATTTTTGCAATAAGCCATTGCGCTTATTTATTTAGATTAGAAAGCAATAATGTTCATGGGTATTTACTTGTCTTATATTTAGTATTTCTCACTGAATTTAATGATGTTCTACAATATGTTTGTGGCAAAATTTTTGGAAAAAGAAAAATTGTTCCAAAAGTAAGTCCAAATAAAACTGTAGAAGGACTCATAGGTGCAACTTTTTTTATAATTATACTAGCTATAGTTTTTAGATTTCTTACTCCTTTTTCTATAGTAGAATCTATATTTGCAGGTCTAATTATCTCTTTAGGTGGATTTATTGGAGATGTAATAATTTCTATGGTGAAAAGAGATATAGGGGTAAAAGATGCTGGTAATTTTATATCTGGCCATGGTGGAATTATTGATAGGTTAGATAGTTTAACTTATACAGCTCCTTTATTTTTTCATTTTGTTTATTATTTATATTTTTAATCATGCTAAAAAAAATCTTTTATATATTTATAATAAAACCTATAATATTGCTTATTTCAGGGGTATCAATAAAAAATCGTCATTTTATCCCTCAAGATAAACAATTTATTATTATTGCTAATCATAATAGCCATATTGATATATTTGCAATATTATCTATTTTTAAAATAAATCAGATATCAAAAATTAAGCCAGTTGCCGCAAGTGATTATTTTTTTAAAACAAAAATCTTAAAATGGATATCTATTAATCTAATAGATATATTGCCTATCAGTAGAAGAGTTAAAAAGATAGGGAAAAGCCATCCTTTAGATAATATATATGCTGCAATTGAAGATGGCTATTCATTAATAATCTTTCCAGAAGGTTCAAGAGGTGAACCTCAAGTATTACAAAAATTTAAAAATGGAATTGGTCATATTGCTAGTAGATATCCTAATATTCCTATTGTTCCAATAATACTTGAAGATACAGGAAAAGCTTTACCTCGAAATGAGGCACTTTTTGTACCATTTATTATAAAGCTTGAGATAAAAAAATCATTTACTTTTAATGATTCAAATTTAGAAATTAAAGAATTTGTTAAAAAACTAGAAAATATATTTAAACAGGAGAGATAATGTCAGAAACAACATATTTTAAAGCTTATAATCAAAGAAAATTACTAGCTAGAAAATGGATGAACAAATCAGAATATAATGGAAAAGTATTGGTAATTCTTCATAGAGGACATGAACATTCAGAAAGACTGGAAAGTATTGCAGAATACAAAGCTTTTGATGAATATAAGAAATATTCGTATGATTACAGAGGTCATGGATATGAAAAAGGTGAACCAAGCTATGAATTTATGGATTTAGTAAGAGATTTAGATTGTTTTATCAAATTTGTTCAAGAAGATGCAAATGTAGAAGAAAATGATATATTTATTATTGCAAATTCAGTTGCAGGAGTAGTAACTTCAACATGGATGCATGATTATGCTCCAAATATAGCAGGAGCTGCATTAGTTGCACCTGCATTTAAAATAAAGTTATATTTTCCTTTTGCAAAAGAAGGACTTAAATTATTAACAAACTATTATCCAAAACTAAAAATTAAATCATATGTAAAATCAAAATATCTTACTCATATTAAAGAAGAGCAAAAAAAATATGATTCAGATCCCTTGATTACACCAGATATACCAGCAAAACAATTAGTAACACTACTAGATACGGCAAAAAGAGTTGTTGAAGATGCAAATATGATAACACTTCCAATTTTGGTATTAAGTGCAAGAAAAGATTATGTAGTTGATAGTAGTATACAAGGAGATTTTTATTCAAATTTATCTTCTTCTATTAAAAAGTTTGTTCCAATGGAAGATACATTTCATGGAATATTATATGATACAAAGAAAGATGAAGCATTAAAAGAAATATCTAATTTTATTGATTTGTGTTTTTCTTCAAATAGAAATAATAATTCATTATATACGGAAAAAGTTATTGAACTTACGCAAAAACAAAAAGATAAAATGTCTTTTGGTAGTCTTAATTTTTTTGATAAATTGAATTTTGGTATTCAAAGAAACTTTATTAAATATTTTGGTTCTATTAGCGAAGGAATAAAAATAGGCAAAAAATATGGATTTGATTCAGGTGTTACATTAGATTACATATATAAGAATAGAGTAAATGGAAAATTCATTCTAGGAAAATTTATTGATAAGAACTACTTAAATTCCATAGGTTGGAAAGGTATTAGACAAAGAAAAATTAATCTAGAGAAGTTATTAAAAAATTCTATTAATGAACTTAAAACTAAAAATAAAGAAATAAAAATTTTAGATATTGCAGGTGGCCCTGCTAAATATCTTGTAGAGATTGCAAAACAATATAAAGATGTTCAAATTGAGGTAAGAGATTATCAAACACAAAATATTCAAAAGGGGCAAAGCTATATAGAAAAATATAACTTAGATAATATTAAATATAAGCAAGCAGATGCCTTTGATAAATCAAACTATAAAGATCAAAGTTTTAAACCAAATATCGTAGTTATATCAGGAGTATTTGAATTATTTGATAATAACGACTTAATAAAAAATGCAATCAATGGAGTTTCAAATATCTTAAATAGTGGAGATATTTTACTTTTTACAAATCAACCATGGCATCCACAATTATCACAAATATCAAATATTTTAATGAACCATAATAAAGAAAAATGGATTATGAGACAACGTTGTGAATATGAAATAAACCAATTATTTAGTGAAGCTGGTTTTAAAATAGAAGAAAAATGCATAGATAATTATGGAATATTTACTGTTACAAAAGCAAAGAAAATTTAAATGTATGAATTTAATCATGAGCTAAATGCAAATGCAACATTAAAAGAGAGATTTGTATGGGTAATATACCTAGGATATTTATTTTTTCTTTTGTATGGCTGTTCTAATCAATTAGCAGAAATTACAGCACCACATCTTAGTTTAGTTTTTGAATGGGAAAAAAATATACCATTTATTGATATTTTTATATTTCCTTATATGTCAAGTGACATAATATTTGTTATTAGTATAATGCTATTACAAACTAGATTTCAATTAAGAGTATTAACAACAAGGATTACATTTGTTATTTTATTTTCTGTTTTTATTTTTATTCTTTTTCCACTTGAATATTCTTTCTCAAAACCAGTAGAAATTAAATTTGAATGGCTTTTTAATATTTTAAAAGCAGATTTATCTTATAACCAAATGCCTTCTTTGCATATTTCTCTTGCTATCATATTATTTGACTCGTTAAGAAGAAATATAAAAAATAATTTTATTAATTTTTTAATATTAACATGGATGTTTTTAATTTGTTTATCTACTTTGTTTGTATATCAACATCATTTTATAGATATACCTACAGGAATTATTGT
Organism: Arcobacter sp. CECT 8985; assembly: GCF_004116495.1. GTDB lineage: Bacteria > Campylobacterota > Campylobacteria > Campylobacterales > Arcobacteraceae > Malaciobacter. The sequence continues at coordinate 5,630 of NZ_PDKC01000057.1, forward strand.
AGCATTAATTACAATGATGATTTTTCCTCATGGTAAAAAAACTAATATAACAAAAAGATTTACTACTCCAAGGAGTCTTAAAATTGGTATATACTATTTAATATTAGCAACAGGATTTATATTTATTTCTTTTTATTTGTCAAATATCTACTCAATTATTTTTGCTTATATCTCTGTGTCAATGCTTTTTATGAGTTTAATATATGCCTTTGGAATAGTAGAAGTTTTTGAACAAAAAAGGTATTATTTTTTTCTTTTACCTTATTTTTTAGGAAATTATTTGTCATGGATTTTTTTTAAGAATAAACTTCCTTTATATAATCAACTAAATGATTATATTTATTTTGGAAGAATGCCTACAAAAAAAGAGTATAACTCTCTTAAAAATAAGAATATAGATATTTTTATAAATTTGGCAAATGATTTAAAATTTATAAATTATTATAATGCAGATAAAAATATTAATTTTTTAGATATGACTATACAAAATCCAACTGAATTAGAAAAGATATATCAATTTATCAAGAGAAATAAAAATAAAAAAGTATTTATTCACTGCAAATTTGGATTATCTCGAACTATTATATTTATACTTTATTATTTATATAAAGAAAACAATTTTAGTTGTTCTGAAATTTTTTCTCAAATAAAAAATATAGATCATATCTATATTTTAAAAAAATATATGAAAGTAAATTACCAAATATTTTACAATGAAAATCTAATAACAAAAGGAAAAAAATGAATAAAAAGTATTCTATTTTTAATGACCATAAAATATATTAT
>NZ_PDKC01000058.1 GCF_004116495.1 Arcobacter sp. CECT 8985
ATTTAGCATAAAGGTTCCTAAATAATTTTTGAAATTATAATATATTTTATATTAAAATAATTTTAATTGTTATAAAATTATTTTAATATTCCAAAATAATTAGAAATTATCTAGTACAGGATATAAATAAACAGAAAAAAAGACTTTAAAATAAAGATAATTTTCCACTTAGTTCTCTACCATGCTTTTTTATTAAACTCTTTGAAGAATATTAGTTTTGTTATAATATTTGCAAACTTAATAGTAGATCTACAGTTTTTAAATAGATTTGCAAGTATTTATCTATTACATTTTATAATCCAAACCATCTTTTCCACCAAGGTTTTAAAGTTTTACCATCTTTTTCAAAACAAGATGTTCCTTCTCGTATATCTTTAGTATTTTTTGGAGAACATATTTTAAGTGGTGTATTTCTTGCTTTAAATAGTAAATACATAGGATTTACATCAGTATTTGTCAGTATTCCACTAGCATCTGTTACTTGTGTATCAGATATATCAAGTGTAATTAATCTTGGAATCTTTTTTAAAACAGAAATATCTTTTATACTTGTATTCTTTAAAGATAATTGCTCTATATTTGGAAAATTAAGTAAAAAGTCTATATTTGTTATATCTTTATTATTATTTAAACTTAATGTTTTTAATTTTTTAAGATCAATTAGCATCTTCATATCTTCTACTGTAACAGATTTAGGAGGACTAAAAAATGTTAAATTTTTAAAATTATTAAGCATATGAAAGTTTTTTATTTTAATATCCCCTAAACTTAAAAATTCTAAATTAGTTAAATCTTTGATTTGAGATATATCTATAGTATCAGTATTTTTCATATAACCATATGTTAAATTTTTTAAAGTTTTAATATTATTAATTGAAGATAAATCTGTAACTTTTGTTTTACTTAAATCTAAATTCTTTAAATGTTTTAAATCTTTTAAGGCAGATAAATCACTTACTGGATTTCCTGATAAATTAAGTTCTTTTAATTTTGTAAGATGTTTTAACACTGAAATATCTTCTACTTTATTATCATATAATCTAACGCTTTCTAAATCTAAAAAAAATTGAAGAGGAGACAAATCTGTAATATTATTAGTCTCTGCATTCGCAAAAGAGAAACCACTTGTATCAGTTTGAATATAAAGATAATCACACATTTGTTTATTAATTTTTACTTTATTATCTTTAGCTAATGCTTCAAATGTTATTTTTTGAGAAGGTGTTGGATTGTTACACATCTTCATAAACTCTTTTTTATTTGCTAATCCTTTTGCAAATAATATATGTGTTAATAGTATGAATAGTATAAATATTTTTGTCATCTTTTTGCTCCTAATCTTTTTAGAAATTTTTTTACTTCTTGTTTAATAGTTAGTTTATGTGAACTTTCTTCGATATCAACTTTTAGTGCTTCCTATTTTGATAAAAGTTAGAAAGGATTAGTTTATATATTTGAATGTAAACTAATAAGAAATTGTCCAACGTTACCACCACTAGAAGTAGTCAAAGAAACCCAAAGACTTAAAAATAAAGATAGTATTGTGATGATTTTCCACTTAGTTCTCCACCAACCTTTTCTTTTATTGAACTCTTTTATGTATTTTTCACCTTTATCGCCTTTTTGACATAATATTACGTCTGTTGTAAATGCTAAAATATATGTAACTGTTAGAACATAACCAAAGCTATCTTCAAAAGTAGGGAAAAAAGAGTATTTAAATATATGATAAATTCCAATATAAAATAATACAAATGTAAATTGAGCTAAGCCTGCACCTATTATTGTTCCATAACTTAATGATGGATTCTCTGTATATTTTTTTCTTCTCTCTTCTATCATTTTTTTAGGATTTATAATACCTCTTTTTGTATATTGTTTATGTATAATTGGAATGTCGATAATTAGAAATATTAACTTTCTATATGGATATAAAATAAAGTCTAACCCATAAGATATTTTAATTGCACCTCTATAAAAAAAATAATATATTATATTGTAAAAATATTCAATTTCTTTCAATTTTCTTCCTTTAAATACTATCTTTTATTATGTATATCATTAAATTTATCAATATCTTTCGCCATAGGCCAAATTAAATATCCACCTAAAATATTAAGAGATAAGAAAAGTAACCATTCTACTAGTTGTGGTATTAAATTCTCAAATACTATACCAAATATCCATGCAAATATAATACTAATAGAACCAATTAAAGCTTTTTGATTATTTGTAAGTTTTTTCATTTATTTTTATAATTTTTTTACTTTACAGATTTTTTAATAATTTAATTAATTTATTATTATCTAATAAAACTGCATAATCATATGCAGTCTTATACTCATTGTTTTTTAAGAATTTATTAGCATTAAGATTAATTAATTTTTTTACAATATTTATATTTTCTCTTCTTGTAGCTATTATTAAAGGTGTATCTCCATTTATATCTTTTGCATTCAATTTTAAATTCGAATATTTAATTAATATATTTAGAAGATATATATCATTATTATATGAAGCATAATGTAAAGGTCTATATCCTAAAGAATTTTTTATATTTATATCTAATCCATTTTTGAAAAATAGTTCTAATAGTTCTAAATTATCTTCTTTATACAACCTTTCAAATAAGTTTTCACCTTTATTATTTTTTTGGTTTAAGTTGATTTTATTAGAAGTAAGAAACTTAAATATATCATATTTATATAAAGGTATTTTAAATGCAATATTTTCATTTTCATTATTTAAGTGATTTATATTTGCTCCATTATTTACTAAATATTTTATTGTTTTTAAATCATTAGATAAAAGTAGAGCGCTATTACCAATATCATTTTGAGCATTAATATCTGCTCCATTATTTACTAAATAACTAATAATATCAACTTGAGTTAAACTTTTAGTAGCTTTAATTAATGAGGTATTCCCTTTTTTATCTCTATGATTAATATTTAATTGTAAATGCTCAACTAAATATTTTAATAATTGGAAATGATTTTTATCTAATGCCTTCATAAGTAGATTTTCATTATAAATATTTATTGTATTTTTATCAAGTTTTTTAGATATTAAATATTTAACTATATTTAAATCATTTTCTTCAACTGCATTCATAAGTAAATTTTCTTGAAGATTATTTTTATTCTCTAGATTTATAGTGAATTTTTCTAAATATTTAATCATTTTAACATTAGTATACTTCAATGTTTTTTGTAATAACGAATTCTTATTTTTATCTAAAGTATTTAAATTTGCTCCATTTTTTATTAATAATTCTATCATTTTAAAATTGTTTTTTTTTATTGCTAATCCAAGTGCAGTTAATCCAGAATTATCTTTAGCATCGATATTTATTTTATTTTCAATTAAATATTTAGATATTTTTAATGAATTAGAGTACATTAAAGCATTTTTACCATTTTTATCTTGATAATTTAAATTTATACCTTTTTCAATTAAAAGTTTAATTATTTTAAAATTGTTCTTTTTTACAGCTATTAATAAAGCATTTTGACTATGATTATCTAATATATTAATATCCACTTTATTATTTAGTAATAATTTAACAAGTTCGAAGTTATTCTTATATATAGCACTTATTAAAGGTGGAGAATAAAGTTGACTTTTTACATCAAAATTTGCACCCTTTGAAATAAGATATTTTATCACTTTCAAATTTATTTTGTCAGGAATAAAAGAATATATAATTGCAGGTGTATTAAAATCATATAAGTTTATATTAACTTTATTTTCTTCTATTGCTTTTTTTACACCTTTTATATTTCCTTTCATTAAAGAGTCTAAATAAGTATATTCTTCAACTGTAATAGCATTTAAATTTTTTAGAAGAAAAATAAATAATAGAAAAAAAGTAATTCTATTCAATCTCATCTCCTTTATTGTTATACTTTTTATTTATAACCTCTTTTCCATTTACTATTTTTATGTGTTTAGCCAATTGTGAGTTTGGATGATATTCTTTAAGTTCACTATTATTGGTAATTTTATTAACTGTTCCAATTGAGAGAATTTTTCCATTTTCATAATAATTTTTAAAATTAATATTATTATTTTTTTTGAAAGCAATACTTTTTTTATTGCCATTTTTATAATAATTTTGAATATCCGTATAGTCTTCTTCACCATTTGTATATAATATTTTTGATTTTAATTGTTTGTTTTTATAGTAACTTTCAACATAACCATTTAATTTATCATTTTTATATGAGCCTTTTTCTTTTAAAACATTAGGATTATCATAAAAATATTTTTTATAATTTCCATTAAGTTTTCCTTCTTTATATGTTACTACATATAGTATATTGCCAGCTACATCATATCTTTTTGTTATACCATCTAAAATATCATTTTTATACTCTTCATATTGTTCTAATATTCCATCTGAATTATAGGTTTTAACGACTCCATTTAACTTACCATCTTTATATTCTTTATATTCTTTTAATAATCCCAAATTATTATATATTTTAACAACACCGTCTAAGTAACCATTAGAATATTCTTCATACCTTTGTAATATTCCTCTTGCAAAAGAATATTTATCATATGTAAAAGATTTATATTTTAATTTTTTTCCATTCTTATAATAAGTAATAGAAGAAAGATATCCACCTAAATATCTTTTTTCTTCTCCATCAAGCTTACCATTTTTATAATTAGTTATTTTTGATACTAACCCAGATTCATATTCAATACTTTTTATTTTTCCATTTTTATAATTAGAAATTCTTTTTAAATCACCATTTGAGTCATATACTATCTCTTTACCTTCCTTCTTTCCATTCACAATTTTTGTACTAATACTTTTATGAGTATTCTCATTGAACTTTTTTAGTGTTTGTGAAAGGCGGTATCCCCTTTTATTATATTTAACAGTAGATTTTAAAGCACCATCTATATAATATTCTTTTTCTAAACCTTCATTCTTATCAAAATTATACTCATAACTTTTTATTAATACCCCTTTTCTATTATATTCTTTGGTACTTTTAATATAATTTTTAGTATAAATTG
>NZ_PDKC01000059.1 GCF_004116495.1 Arcobacter sp. CECT 8985
ATTATAAATAAAAAGTCAGGCTTTTTTAAATGATTTATAAAAAAAATAATAAATTTATATTCCTTTTTATATTATCTTTTCTTGTCATAATTTTTATGACAATTTTATACATAAAAAAAGAAAAAGATGATTTACTTGCATCAACTTATCAAAATAGTCACAAATCAACAAAAAAATTCATCTCAAGCCTAATTGAAGACAAACAAAATGCTACAATAACAATTGCTGTTGCTTTAGCAAAAGATGATAGATTATATAACTATATGAAAAATAAAGATTATGATCACTTTGAATACAATAAAATATCTAATCAAATGAGAAAATATACAAGATTTGAGAATGTCTGGATTCAAATAGTAAATAATAAAGGCCAATCTATCTATCGTTCATGGGATACATTAAAACATGATGATTTACACTTTAGAAAAGATGTTAAACAAACTTTAAAATCAAAAGATATTACTAGATCAATTAGTGTAGGGAAATATGACTTAAGTATAAAAGCAAGATGCCCTATTTTTGATTTAGACAATTCATTTTTAGGTTTTATTGAAGTTATTACTCACTTTAATTCAATTGCTCAAAAACTAAAAGAACACAAAATTCACAGTATAATTATTGTTGATAAAAAATTCAATAAAAGAATAAAATATCCATTTAGTAAAAGATTTATAAATGATTATTACCTTGTAAATAAAAATGCACAAAATAAGTATATTAATATCATAAAAAATAAAAATATAGAAGAATTTTTACACTTAAAAAAATACAAAATAATAGATAATAAACTTCTAATTTCATATAAATTAAAAGACAGAGATAATGAATATCTTGGTTCAATTCTTACTTTTATAGAACTAAAAGATATAGATACAAAAAAGATAAACCTTTATCATAAACAAACAATAATTTTAGCAACTGTTATTCTTCTTATTATTTTAATTCTTTTTATACTTTATGTTTATTATTTAAATTCTAGTCATTCAAAAAGATTAAATAGAAAATTAAAAAATCATATAAAACAATTAAGAATACAAGAAGGTAAAAAACAATCAATATTAGACTCTCAATCAAACATAATTGTTATTACAAATGGAGAAGAGATAATTAACGCAAATATTCAATTATTTGAATTTTATAAAAATGTAAGAAACTTAAAAGAGTTTAAAGAAAAATATTACTGTATTTGTAATACATTTTTAGATATAGATACAGACAATAGTTACATAAAAAACATAGATTATGATGGTAAAAACTGGGCAGAATATATTTTATTTAATTCCCATAAACATTTTAAAGTGGCAATTAAAAACCATAAAAATGTCATAAGACATTTTTCTATAAATGTATCAAAAAGAAAAGTTGATAATTATTTAATTGTAACATTAACTGATATTACGCACATAATGGAACAAAAAGAAGAACTAAAATATTTAAATAATAATTTAGAAAAGATAATTGAGAACAAAACAAAAGAATTAAAAGAGTTAAATGAATCTTTAGAAGATAAAATAAAAGATGAAATTTATAAAAGTAAAGAGAAAGATAGATTAATTTTTCAACAATCAAAAATTACTGCTATTGCAGATACATTAAAAAATATTGCCCATCAATGGAGACAACCTTTAAGTTCTATTAGTACTGCAACTAGTGGAATGCAATTACAAAAAGAGATGAATGTTTTAGATGATGAGGAGTTTGAAAGAACTTGTAATACTATAATACAAAATACTAGAAAACTATCAAAAACTATTGATAATTTCACTAACTATTTTATAGAAGAGAAATGCCACACTAATTTTAGTATTTTAGAAGCAACAAATAACTCAATAAAATTTCTAGAATCAATTTTTCATGAAAATGAAATTGAAGTTGTATTTAATTATGATCAAGATTTTATAATTAATGGTTTTAAAGTTGAATTTCAACAATGCATTACAAACCTATTAGATAACTCAATTTTTGCTTTAAGTAAAATAAAAGATAAAAATAAAAGAGTGATTTTATTAAATATAAAAAATAAAAAATTACATATTAAAGACTCAGGAAATGGTATAGAAGAAAAAAATCTTTCAAAAATCTTCGAACCATATTTTACAACAAAACACCAATCTTATGGAATAGGATTAGGATTATATATGGTTCATGAACTTTTGACTAAGCATATGCATTATAAAATTGATATTAAAAACTGTGAATTTTCGTATAAAAATGATACTTATAAAGGTGCTGAAATCATCATCGATTTTAATTAAACTTCTATTTGGAAAAACTTAGTTATAATACTCATTATTTACAAAGGAAATAAGTTGCAAGATTTTACTATTTTTGATATGGTTGTAGTCGGTCTTACAGTTATATTAGGTTTAAAGGGACTTTTTAGAGGTTTTATTAAAGAGGTTTTAGGATTAGTTGGAATTATTGGAGGGATATTTGTAGCTTCAAGATTTTCACTTGATGTGGGTAATATGATAGCTCCAATTTTAGGACTTGAAAGTTCTGCTACTATTAAACTAATAGGATTTATTGCTACACTTGTGGGCTTTTGGCTAATTGTCTATATAATTACAATAACTTTAAATAAAATAACAGATATAAGTGGACTTGGTGCAATTAATAGAATTTTTGGATTTTTATTTGGTAGTGCGAAAATCTTTTTAATTTTTTCAGTTATTGTTTATGCACTTTATCAAGTACAATCATTTAAGTCTTTTATTGATGAAAAAATAGGAACTTCAATAACTTTTCCTTATTTAGTTGATGTTGGTGGATATATTGTAAAATTAGATACTGCAAAAATTTCAAAAAATATTGAAAATGGTGTAAATAGCGTTGTTGATAAAACAAAAGAATCTATTAATAAATCTATCCAAGATAAAGTTTCAGAACAAATAGATCAAACAACAACAAATACAGTAAATCATGCAACAAAAATAAAAGAAGAAGTAGCAAAAAAAATTGAAGATAAAAAAGAAAAACTAGAACAAGCACAAGAAGAATCTAGTAAAAATAATAAAATAAATACAGAAGAAAACAAATAGCGTAAAGGATATACAGATTGTTTGAAAATAAATATATACAACAAAGAATTGAAAAAGCAAATACATTAAGAGAATTAGGTGTAAATCCATATTCAAATAAAAGTGAAAGAAATACAACAATAGCAAAATACATAAATGTAAACTCAGATATATTCCAATTAGAAAATAGAAGAGATGAAAATAGAAGTTATACAATATCAGGTAGAATTAAATTTTTTAGACTTATGGGTAAAGCTAGTTTTTTAAAAGTTGAAGATGAAAGTGGTGTTTTACAAATTTATGTAGCAAGAGATAACTTGCCAGAAGGTTTTTATAATAATATTTTCAAAAAGAATGTTGAAGTTGGTGATATTGTTGAAGTTAGAGGATACCCATTTGTAACAAATAAAGGTGAGCTATCTTTACATGTTGACAACTTAGTAATCTTAACAAAATCAATCTCTCCTCTTCCAGAAAAATACCATGGAGTTCAAGATAAAGAGTTAAGATATAGACAAAGATATTTAGACTTAATTATGAACTCTCAAGTTAGAAAAACTTTTCAAGTTAGAAGTAGAGTTATAAGTCTTACAAGAAGATTCTTTGAAAATAAAGGTTTCTTAGAAGTTGAAACACCAATGATGCACCCAATTGCAGGTGGAGCAAATGCAAAACCATTTGTTACACATCACAATTCACTTGGTGTTGATAGATACCTAAGAATTGCACCTGAATTATATCTAAAAAGATTAATTGTTGGTGGATTTGAAGCAGTTTTTGAAATCAATAGAAACTTTAGAAATGAAGGTATGGATGCAACACACAATCCAGAATTTACTTCAATTGAATTTTATTGGGCATATAAAACATACAAAGATTTAATTGAAATTACGAAAGAGTATTTTGATTTCTTATTTGAACATTTAGAACTTCCTACAGTTTTACCTTATGGTGAATTAAAAATAGACTTTGGTCAATTTACAGAAATTCCACTTATTGAATCTTTATCAACTATTGGTGGCGTTCCAGCTGATATTACTGAAAACAAAGATAAAATATTAGAGTATTTAAAAGAAAAAAATATTGAAGTTGATTCAAATTTAAATCTTGGTCAATTACAAGGTGAACTTTTTGATGAATTTGTTGAAGAAAAATTAATTAATCCAACTTTTATTACTGAATATCCAGTGGAAATATCTCCACTTGCTAGAAGAAGTGATGAAAAACCTCATTTAACAGATAGATTTGAATTATTTATTGCAGGTAAAGAAATAGCAAATGCATTTAGTGAGTTAAATGATCCACTTGATCAATTATCAAGATTCGAAGGACAAATGGCTGCAAAAGATAAAGGTGATGATGAAGCACATGAAATGGATGAAGACTTTGTAAATGCATTATCATATGGTATGGCACCAACTGCTGGTCAAGGAATTGGTATAGATAGACTTGTAATGATGCTTACAAATCAACACTCAATTAGAGATGTTTTATTATTCCCAGCAATGAAACCACTAAAAATAGAAGTTGATCCTAACGAAGATCAAGAATAGTAATTTATAGGAGAAAAGTATGAGTTACATAACAAATGCAAAACTAAAAGAAGCAGATAAAGAAGTATTTTCAATAATAGAAAATGAGCTTGATAGACAAACAAAACATTTAGAGATGATAGCAAGTGAAAACTT
>NZ_PDKC01000005.1 GCF_004116495.1 Arcobacter sp. CECT 8985
TGAGAACTTCTTTACCTGGTTTATATGCTGCTGGTGATGTTAGAATTGATGCTGCTAAACAAGTCGTTTGTGCTGCTGGTGACGGTGCTACTGCTGCTGTTGATATTATTGAATTTTTAGGATAAGAGGGAAAATTAGATTATGATAAATATAGGTATTGTTGGAAGTACAGGAAGAGTAGGGTCTCTTTTAATTGATGATTTAAAAAAAGATGAAGAAGCAAAATTAACAGCTGTTCATGTATTTGATAAATTAGAAAAAGATGTACCAGAAGATGTAGTTATTACAAATGATATGAAAACTTTATTAGAAAATGCAGATGTGGTAATTGATTTTTCTGCACCTGCTGCAACTGAAGAGTTATTAACTCAAGTAATAGAAAGTGATATAAAAAAACCATTAGTTATAGCTACAACTGGTTTTTCTAAGCATCAACAAAACTTATTAATTGAAGCAAGTAAAATTGTTCCAATTCTTTACTCAACAAATATGAGCTTAGGAGTTGCAGTTTTAAATAAACTTGTTTCATTAGCTTCTAAAACTTTGAAAGATTTTGATATAGAAATAGTAGAACAACACCACAGATATAAAGTTGATTCTCCATCTGGAACTGCATTGACTTTAGCAGAAAGTGCAGCAAAAGCAAGAGATTTAGATTTAGATAAGGTTAGAGTTTCAGGTAGAGATGGTGAAATTGGTGCAAGAACAAAAGATGAAATTGGAGTGATGAGTCTAAGAGGTGGAGATATTGTAGGTCGTCATACTGTTGGGCTTTATAATGATGGAGAATTTATTGAACTTCATCACACTGCAACTGCAAGAAATACTTTTTCAAAAGGGGCAATTAGAGTTGCCAAATGGCTTGTTGGTAAAGAACCAAATTTATATTCAATAAATGATGCTTTAGGTCTATAAGAATAATCAAATTTTAAAATAAAATTAAAGAGAAGAAATTTCTAGCGCATCAGGTTCACTTCTCTTTTTTTCATAAGGTTAAATAAATGTGTGCAATAGTTGGAATTTATGGTAATGAAAATGCTGCAAGGTTAGCTTCACTAGCTTTGTTTTCGATGCAGCATAGAGGTCAAGAAGCAACTGGAATATCATCTTCTTGTAATGGTAAAATTTATACTAAAAAAGATAGAGGTTTAGTATCTGAAGTTTTTGACGATGAAGCTCTATCTCATTTAAGAGGGAATATGGCAATAGGTCATAATAGATACTCAACTGCAGGTGGAGATTCTGTATTAGATGCTCAACCAGTATTTGCAAAGTATAAATTAGGAGAAATATCTATAGTTCATAATGGTAATTTAATTAATAAAAATGAAGTTAGAAAAGAATTAATTGATAATGGTGCAATATTTCAAACTGGAATGGATACTGAAAATTTGATTCATCTAATTGCAAAAAATACAAAAGATAGATTAAGAGATAGAATAAAAGAGGCTTTAAATAAAACTATTGGGGCATACTGTTTTATTATTCAATCAAGATCAAAACAGTTTGTTATAAGAGATAGATATGGAATAAGACCTTTATCTTTAGGTAAATTAAAAACTGGTGGTTATATTGTTTCAAGTGAAACTTGTGCATTTGATTTAGTAGATGCAGAGTTTATTAGAGATGTAAGACCAGGTGAGATGTTGATTTTTAGTGAAAAAAGTGATGAGCCAGAATCAATTCAACTATTTGAACCAGAATATAGACCTTGTGCATTTGAATATGTATATTTTGCTAGACCAGATTCAATGATTGATGGAAAAAATGTATACCAAACTAGACAAAATATGGGAAAAGCTTTAGCAAAAAATGATGCACAGAAAAATTTCAAAGCTGATATTGTTATTCCTGTTCCTGATTCTGGAGTTCCAGCAGCACTTGGATATGCAAGACAGAGTAATATTCCTTTTGAATTAGGGATTATTCGAAACCACTATGTAGGTAGAACATTTATTGAACCAACACAAGAGATGAGAAATATTAAAGTGAAAATGAAATTATCACCTATGAAATCGTTAATTGAAGGTAAATCTTTACTTGTAATTGATGATTCAATTGTAAGGGGAACTACATCAAAAAGAATAGTAAAAATGCTTAAAGATGCAGGAGCAAAAGAGGTTCACTTTAGAGTTGCAAGTCCAGAAATAAAATACCCATGTTATTATGGAATTGATACACCAACACAAGAAGAATTAATTTCTCATAGAATGACAAAAGATGAAATTTGTGAATATATTCAAGCTGATTCATTGGAATATTTATCAATTGAAGATTTAAAAAATTCAATAGGTAATGATAGAAATTATGCGCTTGAAAGCTTTGATGGAGACTATTTCGTAAAAAAATAATGAGTGATTTAAAAGAAGTATTAACAATAGGAAGATATTTTAGAAATAAATTTGGTGAAACTGTATATAAAGTTCCTATTTCAATTTCTGGATTTACTTGTCCAAATATAGATGGCACGGTTGCAAGAGGAGGATGTTCATTTTGTGAAAATGATTCCTTTTCCCCTAATTTACAAGGTAATAAGCCCAAATTTAAATTAAATCCAAAAGTAAAAGAGAATCCATATTTAAATAATCAATTAAAACAATTAGAAATGCAGTTTAGTGCAACAAAAAAGAGATTAGAAAATAAATTTGGTGCAAAGAAATTTTTAGTATATTTTCAATCTTTTACAAATACATATGCTCCTTTAGAGACGTTAAAATCACTTTATTCAAAAGCATTAAGTTATGAAAATGTTATTGGCTTATCAATAGGAACAAGAACTGATTGTGTAACGGAAGAAATCTTAGATTATTTAGTAGATTTATCTAAACATAAAGAAATTTGGGTTGAGTATGGAATTCAATCTTTTTATGATGAAACACTTGATGAAATAAATAGAGGTGATTCAAGTGATAACATGAGATATTGGATAAAAAGAACAAAAGAAAAAGGATTAAATGTTTGTGGACATTTGATATTTGGTCTTCCAAATGAAACTCAAGATATGATGTTAAATACTTTAGATCAAACAATAAAGTTAAATGTAGACTCTATTAAGTTTCATCCTTTGTATGTTGTTAAAAATACATTATTAACAGCAAAATTTAGGAATGGAAAATTTACACCTATTAGTGAAGATATGTATATAGATACAGTAGTTAAATCAGTAAAAAAACTACCTGGGAATATTTCAATTCAAAGAGTAACTGCTGGAATTGATGATAGTACACTATTATCACCTCAATGGTGTAAAAATAAACATCAACAAATATATAAAATTAGAGAAGCTTTATTAAAAGAAGGCTACGTTTATTAAGCTAAGAATATCTTAGCTTAATTTTAAAAGGTAATCTACTACATTTTCTACAAATGCATCGTGTTTTCTATCTTTTCTATAAGCAATATATAGTTTTCTAACCATTTTTTGTGTTCCAATTCTTGATTCATGTAGAACGCCTGCTTTAAGAAGTGATTCTATTGCATTTCTTGATACAATTGATACTGTTGGAATATCATCTTTGTCCGAGTGTAGAACTGTTTGTACAATTGTTGTTGCACTTGTTACTTCACTTGTTACATTAAAAGTATCACAATCTGGGTAATTTGCTTTTTCAAGTGAATCTTTAAAAATCAATCTAGTATGTGAATCTGGATTTCTACAAACCCATTTATAAGATAATAAATCTTTGGCTTTTGCTTTAGGTGGTAAAGGTTGATTCGAAAAAATTACTATTTCATCATTCATCCATTCTCTATATATAATATCTTCATTTGGAATATAGTTTTCAACTAGTGCCATATCAATTTTTTTATCTAATAAATCTTCAATTGCTTTATGAGAAACAGAAACATTTATTGAAACATCATTTTTTATATTCTCTTTTAAACTATTTAAAAATCTAGGTAAAATATAGTTTCCAATAATAAAAGATGCTCCAAAAACAAATGTGACATCTTTATTCATGATTTTTAATAACTCTTTTTCTGCATTATTAACACATCTTTCTATTTTTTGAGCAATAGAATAGAGCATTTGTCCCTCTTTTGTTAGCCTGATACCATTTTTCTTTCTATCAACAATTTGTACATCTAGATAATCTTCAATATATTTCATCTGTTGAGTAACTGCTGGTTGAGAAATTCCTAATTTTGAAGAAGCTTTTGAAAATGATTTTTCTCTAACTACAGTTAAAAACGTTTCGATTTTTGCAAAATCAGTTAACATTATTTTGAACCTTTAAATATTCTTTATTTAAATAATACCATTTGTTTATAAATAAATAAATTAAGTAAAAAGTTTATTTAACCAAATTATGTTATAATCTAATATAATTGGAGAGCAAATGTCAAATAATTTTTTATCATCATTAAATGAATCACAAAAAGACGCAGCCCAGCATATTGATGGCTCGTTGTTAATTTTAGCGGGTGCAGGATCTGGTAAAACCAAGACAATTACCACGAGGTTAGCTTATTTAATTTCAATTGGTATAGACCCTGCTTCTATTTTAACTCTTACTTTTACAAATAAAGCGGCAACTGAAATGAGAGATAGAGCATACTCTTTAATTGATCCTTCTATGCTCAATACACCACCGCTTTTATGTACATTTCACAAATTTGGATTGCTACTTTTAAAATTTTATATGAAAGAATTAAATAGAAATAATAATTTCATAATTATTGATACTGATGATAAAAAAAGAATATTAAAATCTATAGATAAAGAGTTGTCACTTCCTTTATTAGCAAGTGAAATTTCAAAATACAAAAACTCAATACTTTCACCAACTGAAGCAAAGGCTGCTGCTCAATTAAAAATGTATCAACAAATAGCAGATGTATATGAAAAATATGAGAACTACTTAGAAAAAAATAATTTAGTAGATTTTGATGATTTACTTTTATTACCTTATAAAATTTTATCAAAAAATAAAAAATTAGCAGAAGAAATAAGCCAAAAATACCAATACATAATGGTAGATGAGTATCAAGATACAAATGAGTTACAATATAAATTATTAAGAAAACTTTGTTGCACTCACAATAATTTATGTGTAGTAGGTGATGATGATCAATCAATTTATGGATGGCGTGGAGCTACTATTAAAAATATTTTAAATTTCACAGAACATTTTGATAATACAAAAGTAGTAAAACTTCAAGAAAATTATAGATCAACAAACACTATATTAGATCATGCAAATCAGCTAATTGAACACAATAGAGATAGATTAGGAAAAACTTTAGTTGGAACAAGAGAAAAAGGTAATAGTATTAAAGTTTATGAGTCTTCAGATGAAAATGAAGAGACAAGAAAAATTGTTGAAGATATTAAAAGCTTAATTGCAAGTGGTGAAAAAGCAAGCAATATAGCAATATTATTTAGAGTTAATGCCTTGTCAAGATCATTAGAAGAAGGATTTAATAAAGCAGGACTTGCATATAGATTGGTTGGTGGAATGAAATTCTATGAAAGAGCAGAAATCAAAGATTTGATTGCATATTTTAGAATTTTAACAAATAATAATGATAACTTCTCATTAAAAAGAATAATTAATAAGCCAAAAAGAGGAATAGGAAAAACAACAATAGAAAAACTTGATGCAAAATCAATTGAGTTACAAAAACCAATTTTTCAAATAATAGAAGAGTTTGAACCAGAAGAATTAGCTCAAGTAGTAGGTAAAAAAAATTCTAGAACATTAAAAGTATTTATGGCATCTGTTATGGATTTAAAAGATACTTTAGAAGAATCAAAAATGAGATTTTTAGATTTATTTGAAGATACATTTGATTATAGAAGTTCATATGATAATGCACCAGATGGGTTTGATAGACAATCAAATATTGATGAATTTTATGGGTATATTAGAGATTATTTTATACAAAATCCTTTTTTAGGATTAGAGGATTTTTTAAATGAAATTGCATTAGAATCAGAAAATAGTGAATTTACAGATGAAATGGTTTCAATGATGAGTATTCATGCTTCAAAAGGTTTAGAGTATAAACATCTATTTATTATTGGATTAGAAGAAGGTTTTTTCCCAATCATTGGAGATGGAAGTGATATAGAAGAAGAAAGAAGACTTGGATATGTTGCAATTACAAGAGCAATGGATAATCTTACTATGTCTTTTGTACATTCAAGATTTTACAAAGGTAAAAGAGCTCTTTTAGGTAAAAGTAGATTTTTAAGTGAATCTGGGCTTATTAAAGGTTCATTAACAATAGAAAAAAACTCGATGTACAAAAAAGGTGATTTAGTAAAACATAAAATTTTTGGTATGGGTAGAGTTCAAAAAGCTATGAAAGCTGGAAAAGATTATAAGCTTACTATTAACTTTAGTGGGCAAAGAAGAGATATTCTTTCTTCTTTTATAGAAAAAATATAATAACTTGATATTTTTCTATTAAGTATAAAAATAGATGAAAATAAAATAAAAAATTAATAATTGGAAAATTAAATAGATGCAGAAAAGACTTTATAATAAAGAGCCTTTAAATAAACTATTGGTTGTAAATAAGCCAATGCATATTAGTTCAAATTCATATTTAAATAGAATTAAAAGAAAATATAAAAATAAAAAAGCAGGTTTTAGCGGAACACTTGACCCTTTTGCTTGTGGATGTTTAATAGTAGCTTTTGGACAATACACTAAACTTTTTAACTATTTAAATAAAACACCAAAAAGATATAAAGCAGTTTTATGGCTTGGGACTACTTCTTACTCTGAAGATATAGAAAATATTATAGATATAAAAGATGAAAAAGTTTTAAATTTAAGAATACTAAAAAATGAAATCAATAAGCTAAAAGGTGATATTGAATATTTACCTCCTAAATATAGTGCAAAAAAAATAAATGGTAGAAGAGCTTATGAGTTAGTAAGAGCAGGAGTTGATATTGAGTTAAAAAAACAAATTATGACGATTTATGATATAAAATTAATTTCATATAATCATCCTTTTATTACATTCGAATCAACAGTTAGTGAAGGCTCATACATAAGAAGTTTAGCTCAAATACTTGCAAGAAATTTAGATGTAGTTGGAACTTTATCTTATCTTGAAAGATTAAATGAAGGAGAATTGTTTTTTGAAAATGAAAAAGACTTAAATCCTTTAAATTATATAAATTTGCTATATAACAAATATAGTGGAGAAAAAGAGTGGCTATATGATGGCAAAAAAATAAGTATAGAGTTTTTGGAAAATAAAAATGATGGAAAATATATTATACTATTTGAAGACTTTTTTAGTATAATCGAAATTTCACAAAATAGTGTTTCATATATATTAAATAAGGTAAAATTGTAAATGGAAGTAAGTATTAAATCTTATGCAAAAGTAAATATTTTTTTAAAAATAGCGGGCAAAAGAGATCATTACCATGAAATTGTATCTAGATTTGTAAGAGTAAAAAATTTATATGATACAATTAGATTTACCCCTGATAATAAAACTAATGAATTTAACTTAATTGGTGATTTTGGATGTGATGTTAAAAATAATTCTATATATAAAGCCTTTATAGAATTAAGAAAATATTGCCCAAAAATTGATGCATTCTTTAGAATCTATAATATAGAAGTTGAAAAAAACATTCCAGAGTTTGCTGGATTAGGTGGTGGAAGTTCAAATGCTGCTGCTTTCTTAACTTTGGCAAATAGGTATTTTAATTTATATTATAAAAAAGATAAATTAGCTAGAATAGGTGCTAAAATTGGTGCTGATGTACCTTTTTTTATTTATGAATATGATAGTGCAAATGTGACAGGAATAGGTGAAATTGT
The DNA here is from genome assembly GCF_004116495.1 of Arcobacter sp. CECT 8985. Lineage (GTDB taxonomy): Bacteria > Campylobacterota > Campylobacteria > Campylobacterales > Arcobacteraceae > Malaciobacter. The sequence continues at coordinate 7,797 of NZ_PDKC01000005.1, forward strand.
TGAAGAGTTTAAAGAAGAACCTTTAGATATTGAGGTAATTACACCAAAAATTAAGTGCCATACTGGAAAAATTTTTAATTCTTTTCGCGATAATTTTTATAAAGAGATAACAAAAGAACAAAGTGCAGAACTTTTAGTAATGAAAAGTAAAGATATTTTGAGTAAACTTTCAATTGAACAAGCAAATGACTTGTACTTACCAGCAATTAATCAATACCCCAAATTAGAAGAGTATGCAAAAAAAGATTGGTATTTTAGTGGAAGTGGAAGTTCATTTTTTAAGGTGTTATAAATGGCAAAAGAAAAAAATAAAAATTTAGTTTTTAAAAATAAAAAAGCATTTCATGATTTTTTTATTTTAGATACTTATGAAGCAGGAATAGCACTAGAAGGTAGTGAAGTTAAAGCAATTAGAGAAGGAAGAGTTAATTTAAAAGATAGTTTTGTACGAATTATCAAAGGGGAACTTTTTTTATTGAATGCCCATATTTCACATTTAAGTACTGCTCATAGCACATATAGACCAGATGAAAGAAGAAGTAGAAAACTATTACTTCATAAAAAAGAGATTGAAAAAATCTTTTCAAAAGTTACAAAAGATGGAGTTACTACTGTAGCATTAAAGATGTATTTTAATAGTAGAAATATGGTAAAAGTACAAATTGCTACTGCACAGGGTAAAAAACTTCATGATAAAAGAGAAGATTTGAAGAAAAAAACAATGCAAAGAGAAACACAACAAGCTTTGAAAAACTGGAAATAATCATTTCTTTTTGAGTAAAATCATTTCTTTTGGTATAAGTTAAAAAAACCTTAAAAAAAAATATCAATTATTAAGCTTAACTTTATGGAGTTTAGGCTAAGATTTTTTTTAAGTGACAAACCTGTGACTTGATATATAAAAAATTAGTAGGAGGAGATTGATGCAAAACGGTGCAAGAATTGAGTATGATTACTCAGTTGCAAAAGCCTTTACATTTGCAACAATTTTGTTTGGTATCATTGGTATGGTAATTGGTGTTATTTTAGCATTTCAATTAGCATTCCCTGGCTTAAATCATTTAGCTGGTGAGTATGGTACTTTTAGTAGATTGAGACCATTACATACTAATGGTGTTGCATTTGGGTTTACACTAAGTGGTATTTTTGCTACATGGTATTATGTTGGTCAAAGAGTATTGAAAGTTTCTTTAAAAGAATCTCCATTCTTAATGACAATAGCAAAATTACATTTCGTGTTATATTTCGTGACTATTCTTTTAGCAGTAGTAACTTTAATTATGGGTTATACTACATCTAAAGAATATGCAGAGTTGGAGTGGCCATTAGATATTTTAGTTGTATTATGGTGGGTACTTTGGGGTATTTCTATTTTTGGACTTATAGGTATAAGAAGAGAAAGAACATTATATATTTCGATTTGGTATTATATTGCGTGTTTTATCGCAGTTGCAATGCTTTATTTATTTAATAATATGGAAGTTCCAACATATTTTGTTTCTGGTGGAATTGGTTCATGGTTACACTCTGTATCTATGTATTCTGGTTCTAATGATGCATTAGTACAATGGTGGTATGGACACAATGCTGTTGCATTCGTATTTACTGTTCCTATTATTGCAATGATTTATTATTTCTTACCAAAAGAATCAGGTCAAAATGTTTATTCTTATAAATTATCGATCTTAGCATTCTGGGGATTATTATTCGTTTATTTATGGGCTGGTGGACACCACCTTCTTTATTCAACTGTTCCTGACTGGATGCAAACAATGGGTTCTGTAATGTCAGTTGTATTAATTTTACCATCATGGGGATCTGCTATTAATATGCTTTTAACTATGAAGGGTGAGTGGCAACAATTACAAACTAATACATTAATTAAATTTATGGTATTAGCTTCAACTTTCTATATGTTATCAACAATTGAAGGTCCAATTCAAGCAATTAAATCTGTTAATGCAATTGCGCACTTTACAGACTGGGTTCCTGGACATGTTCATGATGGTACTTTAGGATGGGTTACATTTATGGTAATGGCAGCATTATATCATATGGCACCAAGAATGTATGGAAGAGAAATTTATTCTAAATCATTAATGGATACACAATTCTGGTTACAAACAACTGGTATTGTTTTATACTTTACTTCTATGTGGATTGCTGGTATTACACAAGGTATGATGTGGAGAGCTTATGATGAATATGGTTCATTAGTTTATTCATTTATTGATACTGTTACTGTATTACATCCATATTATACAATTAGAGCTGTTGGTGGGTTATTATACCTAGTTGGTTTCTTTATGTTTGCATATAATATTTATAAAACTGCAACATCAGGTAGAATTCTTGATAAAGAACCAGTAAATGCTTCACCAGTTGCAGCTTAAGAGAAGGGGTAAATAATGTTTCATTGGTTAGAACAAAGACCGTTTTTCTTTGCGGTATTCGTATTTATATTTGTTGCATTTGCAGGTATTGTAGAAGCACTTCCTGACTTTGCAAAACAAAGTAGACCAACAGTTGGTACTAAGCCTTATACTGTATTAGAGTTAGCAGGTAGAAATGTTTATATAAAAGATTCATGTAATGCTTGTCACTCTCAATTAATTAGACCATTTAAATCAGAAACTGACAGATATGGTATGTATTCACTTTCTGGTGAGTATGCATACGATAGACCATTTTTATGGGGATCAAAAAGAACAGGACCTGATTTACACAGAATTGGTAATTATAGAACTACAGATTGGCATGAAAATCATATGTTAGATCCACAGTCTGTTGTACCTGGTTCAATTATGCCTTCGTACAAACATATGTTTAAAAATATTGCAGATTTAGACTCTGCATATGCTGAAGCTTTAACTGTTAAAAAAGTATTCAATACTCCATATGACCAAGATTTAAATGGTGATGGAAAAATTGATGTTAAATTAGGTGATTACAAATCTGCAATTGCAAATGCTAATGAACAAGCAAAAGCAATAGCAGCAGATATGAAAAACCAAAATGTAAAAGACGCCGTAGCAAACGGTAAAGTTCCTGAGATAGTTGCATTAATTGCATATTTAAATTCTTTAAAATAAGAGGATAAAATGGATTACGACGCTTTATTGAATCTTCAAGGTTATGTGAAGTTTTTTTTGGTACTTATTGTATTTATTTTATTTTATTCGTATGCTTATTCTATTTATAGAAGAGATAAGAAGGGTGAAAGAAATTTTGAAAAATATTCTGACCTTGTTCATGACGATTCTATAAAGTCAAGTCCTCTTGAAGATAGAAAAAAAGACAAAGATATAAACGAGAAGGAGAGTATCAAATGAAATCTATGGTAATAGGTGGAATTATTCTTATCGTTGCGTTAATAGCAGGAACTTACTTTATTGCAGGTGACGCTTTTAACAGCGATGATTATATTAATAGCTTAACAATGTTAGGTGCTATTGCAATTATTACTATTACAGTATTTGTAGCACTTAAATATATTAATCAAATGAAAAATGATACTGCTAGTGGTGAATTAGCAGAAGACAACTGGGATGGTATTGGTGAATATAGAAACCCTATTCCTACTGGTTGGGGATTAGCATTTATTGGTTCATTAATTTGGTTATTTTGGTATTATTCAGTTGGTTATCCAACAAATGGGTTTTCTCAAATTGGTCAATGGAATGAAGAGACAATTGAGTATAATAAAAAATTTGCTTCAAAATGGGAGAACCCTAGTCAAGATACATTAACTGCTATGGGTGAATCTATATTTTTGGTACAATGTGCACCTTGTCATGGTGTAGATGCTGAAGGTATTGAAGGTAAAGCACAAAATTTAACTCATAGAATGTCAAAAGATTCTATTATTCATGTTATTAAACATGGTGCAAATAACTTTAAGGCAAAATATCCTGCTGGAATGCCTCCAATGATGTTAACTGATGAAAAAGACATTGATGCTGTAGCTACTTATGTTGCAGGTGGATTTAAAGGTGAACAACCAGCAGCATTTGGTGTTTGTGCTGGATGTCATGGTGCAGATGGTAAAGGAATGGCTTACGTTGCTCCAAATATTGCTAATTATAGTAATGATTTAGTTCAAACTGTATTAACAAATGGTAAAAAAGGTGCAATTGGTGAAATGCCAAGTTTCAAAGGTAGATTAAATCCTACTCAAGAAAAAGCATTAGCTACATATATTAGAAGTTTAGGAGAGTAATATGTCTGGAAATACTCAAATGAATGAAAATGAAAGAGGAATTTTCTCTCTTCTTCATGGTATTACTGGAATGTTGATTGCTACTGTGTTATTACTTGCTATTTTAGTAGGTTTAACATATTTTGCTATCAATGTTCAACAAGATGAGTCAACTAATTTTTATAAAATTAATCAGAATTTGGATGGTTTAAAAGCTAATAGTCCTGATAATTATAAAGAATATAAATTAGTTGGAAAGAAATAAGGAGAAAGTTATGGACAAAATAATTGGAGTTTTACTATTAGCATCTGCATTTTATTCTATTTATCTAGCTTTCTTTGATTCTGCAAGAGTTTTTGTTGGATAAATGAAAGTTTTTAATTTTACTAAAATGATAGTGCTTTTTGCACTATCATTTTTTTTATCAACAAACTTATATGCTACAGAATATGTATTAAGTAATGATGGCTTAATAGATGAGCGTGCAGTAGGAAAGATAGATCAAATAGGTAATGAGGTTAAATCAAAGCTTGGCGTTAATATATATGTATATGTAAAAAGAAGTTTAGGTTTAAATGAAGATATATCTACAAAAGATAAAATTGATTTTATAAAAAAAGAAGAGTCAGAGTTAAAAAAGAGACTAAAAAAACCATATGTTGCATTAACAATGGCTGTTGATGAAACTCATGTAAATTTAATTGTATCTTCAAAACTAAAACAAATTGTAGATAAAGATGATATCTTAAATGGTTATGTAGTACCATTATTAGCTTCAAAAGATAAAAATACACTTCTCTCAAAAGTAAGTGCAGCAGTATTAAATGGTTATGCAGCTGTTGCTGATACTATAGCAAAAGATAGAAATATTAAATTAAAATCAAGTATTGGAAGTTCAGGAAAAGTTGCTGGAACTATTTGGAGAATATTTATGTATACTCTTATTGTGCTTGGGCTGTTAGTTTATGTGTATGCTATTTTGAAAAGAAGAAAATAATAGGATTATATAATGAAAAGAAATTATTGGCCACTGTTTTTTATAGGTATATTTAGTTTTACTTTTTTGATGATTGTATGGACTATTCATAATACATTAAAAGTACCTGTAAATGAAGATGATGCATTTTTAAGTAAATATCAATATATTGATGATAATTTTAATAATGTAGTAACATCAAATAAGAAGTTTTTATCAAAATATGATTTTAAACTATTTCTTAATGGAAAAGAAAAAAATCTTGATATTAGTGATGTTTTTTTATCTCAAAGAGTTATAGATAATAGAACAAAAAATAAAGATTTATTAAATGTTGGTAAAAATAAAATAAGAATAGAAATTTTTGATAAAAATACAAAAAAAATTGATTCTGGATTTGATATAAAATTTAGAATTACTCAAACAACAAACAATAACTCAAAAGAAGATTTTACAAATAAAAATTTCAAATTTGAAAAAGATGGGTATGTTTCTACTATTGATGTATCAAGAGTAGGATATTGGAATATAATTGCAACATTCCAAAAAAAGCAAGAAAAAGGCTACCTTTTTATAAAAACAAATGCAAAATAATCAAAGATTAATTGTATACCCAACTTCAAGGGCAATAAGACAAAATGTACTTTTGCAAAAGGATACAAATAAATTATTGCCTTTTTTTCTTACAATAGATGATTTTTTTAAAAAATCTTTCTCATACTCAAACAAAAAATCAATAGATGAAGAACAAAAGTTCATTTTTTTAAAAGAGTCAATAAAATTTGATGAGTTTAAAAAACTTGGAATATCATCAAATTTTACACAATTTTTGAAACAAAGTGATTATATATTTAGATTCTTCAATGAAATTTCAAGTGAAAAAGTATCAATTGATGATATTAAAGATGTTGATACATATGAATTTTATAATGAACACCTTGAAATTTTAAAAAAAGTTAAACAAAATTATATTGAAATTTTAGAAAAAAACAATTATATTGATAGAGTAAATGAGGTTAAATATCAAAAAATAAATTTAGATTTTTTAAAAAAATTTAGTGATATAAAATTATATTTTGAAGGGTATTTTACAAATGTAGAGTTTGATAAAATCATTGAAATATCAAAAAATATAAACTTAATAATAAATATTAATACAAATGAATATAATAAAAAGTCATATGAAATATTTAAAAATATTGGTATTGAATTAGAAAATGATTTTAATTATTCCCTAGATATAACAAATAAAAAAATTATCAAAAAACAAAAAAAAGAAAATAACTTTAGTAACTTTGAGATTAAAGGATTTAGTTCAAGAATATCACAAATTGCATATATTAAATCTTGTATTGTAAATAGTATTAACAAAGGAGTTGATCCTTCTAATATTGCTCTTATTTTACCTGATGAATCTTTTGCTACAAATCTTAGACTTTTTGATGATGAAGGTTATTTTAATTATGCAATGGGTATTGATATAAACAATTCTAATAGTTATAAATTATTATATAGTTTATATAATTATGCAAATGAAAAAGATATAAAAAATTCTCAAAGCATTGAATTTTATGCAATAGATATAAATTTTTTAAATGAAATACTATCTTTTTGGAATACACAAATAAACAAAAATAGTTTTTCAGTTTTATGTAATTATTTAATTGAGTATGAGAAAAATAAAGAAATTCTCAAAAAGTTAAAAGAAGTTATATATAAATTAGATAATTTACTATTTTCTAACAATACAAACATATTATTTAAAGAAGTAGTAAAAATCTTATTACAAAAAATATCAAATATTACAATTGATGATATTAATTCAGGTAAAATTACTGTAATGGGACTACTTGAAAGTAGAGCTATAAAATTCGAAACTGTTATAATTTGTGATTTTAATGAATCTTATATCCCTAAAATATCTTTAAAAGATAAATTTTTATCAACAAAAGTAAAAGAGTTTGCTAAACTTCCAACAGTAAAAGACAGAGAAAATCTGCAAAAATATTATTATAAAAGATTAATTGAAAACTGCAAAAATTTGTATGTTAGTTTTGTATCAAATGATACTTCAACTATAAGTAGATTTGCAAGTGAATTATTTGATAAAAGACTTGATGATTCAACTTATGACAATAACTATAAGCATATTTTATATAAAAAACAGAAAATAAATCATTTTGATAAACAAATAATTGAAAAAATTGATTTATCAAAACTTACTTGGTCAGCAACATCACTTAAAACATATTTACAATGCAAACGTAAGTTCTATTTTCAATATATATTAAGACTAAAAGAGCATGAAATATCTCTTAAGCCAAAAGGGTTTGAATTAGGTGATATAATACATAAAATACTTTATGAGTATTATGAATTAGGTTTTGATACAAAAGAGCGTTTACAGGCTTTATTTACTAAATATACAAATAAAAATCCATTTTTAACTTTAGAACTGGAAGTATGGAAGAAAAAAATAGAGCAATTTTATAATTTTGAAAAACAAAGAATTCAAAATATTCAAGTTTTACAAAAAGAGATGCCTTTTAATATTACATATCAAAATATAAATATAAAAGGTGTTATTGATAGAGTTGATAAAATAAATGATACTTATTTGGTAATTGATTATAAAACATCTGCTAATTTAAAAGTTGATTCACTGAAGAATTATGAAAAAAGTTGCGATTTTCAATTAGAATTTTATTTTCTTGCACTTCAAAATATTTATAAAACTTCAAATATTGAGAGTTACTATTATGATCTAAATAGTACAAAATTATTAAAAGAAGTTGCTATTAATGAAAAACTTGATTTATTAAATGAAACTTTTGCTGAACTTAAAACTACAAAAGTGAATTTTGAAAAATGTGAAGATAAATCTATTTGCAACTTCTGTTCATATAAAACTCTTTGCAACCGATAATTTTTTTTACTTATTAACCCACACTAAGGCCTTTTTCTGTAAAATGTTTTTTTACTTAAAGGACTATAATTGAATATAAATAAATTGATTGGTAGTACATTAATTATTGCAGGAACAACAATTGGTGCTGGTATGTTGGCTTTGCCAATTGCAAGTGCAACTTTTGGTTTTGTAACTTCTTGTATAATAATGACAATAATTTGGGCTTTTATGGCTTATACTGCATTACTTATGATTGAATTACATCAAAATGCAGATGTTGATGCGACACTGAATACTTTGGCTTATAATATACTTGGTAGAAAAGGTCAAGTAATAGCAATCTTTGCAATGCTTTTTCTTTTTTATGCTTTGTGTGCAGCATATATCTCTGGTGGTGGCGAACAAATATATGATAAAATAAAGCAGTATTTTGATTTTGAGATACCAATGCAATCAGGGGCAATACTTTTTGCTTTAGTAATTGGCCTTGTTGTTAGTACAAGTACACGAAGTGTTGATCTTTTAAATAGAGTTTTATTTTTGATTAAAATAGTTGTATTAGCAATTATGTTAACTTTTTTAATGCCTCTTACTTCAATTGAAAATTTAACTCATATGCCAACTCAACAAGCATTGGTTTTTGCAAGTTTACCTGTTATTTTTACATCTTTTGGTTTTCATGGTTCAATTCCATCAATTGTAAGATATATTGGAAAAGATATAAAAGCTTTAAGAATTATTATGATTTGTGGTTCTTTATTACCATTAATTGTTTATATATTATGGGAGTTAGTTTCACATGGCATTTTAACCCAAGAACAACTTGTAGCAAATAACTCCTTAACTTCTTTTATTAAAGCACTTAGTTTCGTTGCAAATAATGGTTATATATCAGTTTTAATCTCATTATTTGCTAATCTTGCACTTGCAACTTCTTTTTTAGGAGTTAGTTTAGGGCTATTTGATTTTTTACAAGATTTTTTATCAAAAAAAGATAAAAAAGCTTCAAGATTATTAACAGCACTTGTGACATTTCTTCCTCCTTTAGCTTTTGCTTTATTTTATCCAGAAGGATTTATAAAAGCACTTGGATTTGCTGGATTTGCATTGGTTATTTTAGCTTTGTTTTTACCTGTAGCAATGGTATATAAACAAAGAAAAACAAATTTAGATTATGAATACAAAGTATTTGGTGGAAATATAGGATTATTAGTTGTTGTATTATTTGGAAGTTTAATAATAGCTGTTCAAATTTTGCAAATGTTAAAAGTTATATAAATAAAAAAAGGTGAGATGAAATCTCACCTTTTAATAATAAACTACAAGTAGTCATGCAATATATATTCTTTATATTAGAAAGAGTATTGTACGTTTAATCTTCCAATTGTAGAATCTATATCTTTATCTGTGCTACCTCTTTCTTTATCTTTTGTAAATTGACCAAATTGTACATAAGTAGAGAAGTTTTTACTCATATCATAAGTAACTTTTGTATAAATTTCTTCTTGATCTCCAGTATCTACTGTTTTAGAACCTGTATCAATTGAAGAATATTTTAACGCAATATTTAATTTTGGTAATATTTGTGCACTAACACCAGCATAAATAGCATCTGCATCATTAATACCTGTTAAAGTAACTCTCCAGTGTGGGTCCATACCAGTTTCAGCACTATAATCTAATGCAGTTGTTCCACCATCTTCATCTGTGTGACCATAGTATAAGTATGCACCAAAGATTCCCATGTTTGCATCAATACCAATTTTAAATAATTTATTATCTTTTGATGTATCATCTAAATCTAAAGAAGAGTATCTTACAAATGGACTTAATTTTACATCACCAACATTATATGCTGCTTTTAATCCTACAGTATATGCATCAGCAATGTCTTGTAAATCAATATATGAAGCATCTACATTAATTCCAGCAAATGAAGCCATAGCACCAACAAATACTACATTCTCATCACCATTGATATCACCTATAAAATTACCTTTTGAATCTTTTCTATTTCTTGGATGTAATGTATCAGAAATTTCACCATAATCCTCACCTAAGTTTGTTTGGTTGAAATATGCTGCTGCTAATGTAACAGGTCCAACATTAGTAACTGCTAAAGCACCAGTACCTGTTTGTTCATTACCCATTGCATCTCTAGGCATTGTAAATGGAGTAGCTAAAGCTTGTTTCCCTAAAGTAATAGCAGTATTTTTAATTCCTGTATAAGTGAAGTTTACTTCAGATAAAGTTACATCAACTTGTTGATCACCATTATCATGAGTACTTAATGAAGCTTCACCAGCTTGAGCTCCACCAATAATAAATCTAGTATTTGCTGTAACATCTTCATTTACTTTTGATTTTAAATTTAATGCAATTTTGTAATTATTAGTTGATTTACTGTGATGTTTTTTTACTCCATTCACTTCACCATAGTTATCTTCATAATCATTATATCTGTATGTAACTGTACCAGATACATCTACATTTTTAATAGCATCTTCTAAAGCCTTTGCTGAAGAAGTAGTAGTTAATCCTGCAACTGCAACAGCTGCAACTAAACTCATCTTTGCGAATCTTTTCATTGTGTTTCCTTTTTGTAATTAAAGTGTAATATATTATATTTAAAATATTTTTAATATATATTAAAAAGTTGGTTAATTTTTAATCTTTTTAAATAATTTTATTTATTATTATGATTTAGATGTAGCAATTAAAACATCTTCTATTATTTTTGTTATATCACCATCTAAAATTGCAGATACATTTGAGTATCCAATATTACTTCTAGTATCTTTTACTTGTTGGTATGGTTGTAATACATATGATCTAATTTGATGTCCCCATCCAATTTCACTTTTTTCTACTCCATCACTTGCTACTTTTTGTTTTTCTAGTTCATATTCATAAAGTCTACTTTTAAGCATTTTCATAGCACTTGCTTTATTTTTGTGTTGACTTCTATCATTTTGACATTGAACTACTATATTTGTTGGAATATGAGTTATTCTAATTGCACTTTCTGTTTTATTTACATGTTGTCCACCAGCACCACTTGATCTGTATGTATCTATTCTAATATCTTTATCTTCAATATCAATATCAATATTATCATCAATTTCTGGGCTGACCATAACTGAAGCAAATGAAGTGTGTCTTTTAGCATTTGAATCAAAAGGAGAAATTCTTACTAGTCTATGAATTCCATTTTCTGCTTTTAAGTATCCATATGCATTTACACCTTTTATTATAAATGATACATCTTTTATACCTGCTTCATCACCATCTTGATGATCAAGAACTTCTACTTTAAAGTCATTTCTTTCTGCCCATCTAAGGTACATTCTATAAAGAATACTTGCCCAATCTTGTGACTCTGTTCCACCTGCTCCTGGGTGAATAGAAATAATGGCATTTAGTCCATCATCTTCGCCACTAAGCATTACTTCAATCTCAGTTTTTTTAACTATTTCTTCTATATCATTAGCCTCTTCATATAACATATTTAAAGTCTCTTCATCGTTATCTTCAAGGGCTAATTCGTAGATATCATTTGTATCTCTTAATGCATTATTTGCTTTATCGAATTTGCTTAATTTACTTAAAATTCTATTTTTTTCAATTCCTATTTTTGTTGCAAGTTCTACATTATTCCAAAAGTCTTGATCAGCTTCTTGAGCTTCTATTTCTTCAAGTCTTTTGTGTAATGCTTCAGGATTTAAAATAGACTTAATATTTTCAAGTTTTTTATTTAATAGTTTTAAAAGTTCACTATATTCGTAATTATCCATTATTTTTTAGATTCTTCTTTCTTTTTTTGATTTATACTTCTTAAGTATACATATACATTTTTTACATCTCTGTCATTCATTAGTGTAGCATAAGGTTTCATTACAAAAGCTGCTCCTCTATCATATGTTCCATTATTATAATCTCTAATAGAAATAGTAAAATCTTGAAGATTTAATTTATTTATTTGTCTAGATAGACCTTTTGCTTTTAATTCACCTTTTTTACCATGACATGATTGACATTTGTTTTTATAAAGTTTTTCACCGGATTTACTTTTTCTAATATATATTTGTTTTTTCTTTAAAGCAATCTCTTCTTTTTTTCTTTGTTCTAATCTTTGTAAGATTTTTGCTTCTAAAGCTGCTTCATCTATATTTGAAACTACAACTTGTTTTTGCATTGGCTCTTGGTGTTGTGCCATTGGTATAACTTGTTGTTTAACAGCTTGTTTTGGTTCAGGTTTTTTAAATATATAAATATAGTTATTTGCATTCTCTTTTGATGTGATTTTAATATCATCAATTTGCCAACCATCTTTTTTCATATCTTCTACTGATTTTTCACCTTTACATAAGCCTCCATCAAGCTTTGTTTTCTCAATTGTTGCCATATCTTTATGGTTCTCTTTAAAACACATAGTAGTTTGTGCTGCAGCCACACTTAAAGTTATCATTGAAGTTAAAGTAAGAGTTGAAAGTAATCTCATTTTTATCCTTTATTAAAATTAAGGATATTTTATCATAAATAAGTTAAATAAATTTTGAGTAAAAAAAAAGGTTAGGCAAAAAGCCTAACCTTTGAAGTAATATCTTTAGCTAATCAGCTGATTAGAAAGAGTATTGTACTTGAAGTCTTCCAACAGTACCATCATTGTCATTATCATGGTTATCTGCACTATTTTCAAATTCAGCGTGACCGAATCTGATATATCCACCAAAGTTTTTAGACATTTTGTAAGAAGCTTGTAAATAATAAGCTGTATCTGTTGTATCTTTTGCTCTAGAAGATGTTTCATCTTTATCTAATCTGTTATAATTAAGAGCAATGTTTAAGTTTGGTAATACTTGTGCATCTACTGATGTTTTTAAGAATTTAGCATCAGCAATACCATTTACAGTTAAAATCCATCCATTCATTGTAGTTTTAGCATCATTATCAAGTGCTGTTAAACCACCTTCTCTATCAGTCCAACCATATGCAACTTTTGCACCAAAGATACCCATGTTAGCAGCTAATTCAAGTTTTGTTAAAGAGTTATCTTCTCCATCAAATTTATGTGAATCAGTATGATCAACATTTTGTGCTAATTCTTGATCAACATCAAGTTCAGTATGTCTTGCACCAATAGATAATTTAACATCACCTACATTAAATTTAGCTAATGCTCCAATTGTATAAGTATCAAAACCTTCTGCCATATTTAAATACCAAGCATCAAGTGCAACTGGTCCAACATTTCCCATGATACCAATTGTAGCAACATCTTCGTCACCTTCAATTACATCTGTACTTTTATTTCCATCATAATATTTAGTACCATCAAGTGTTACTGCGCCAGATTCACCTAAGTTAGTTTGGTTAAAATAAGCAGCTGCTAATGTAACAGGTCCAACATTAGTTAATGCTAAGATACCAGTACCAGTTTGTTCATTTCCATCTGCATCAATTGCAACTGTCCATGGAGTTGTTAAACCTTGTTTACCTAAGTTAATAGTAGTATTTTTAAGTCCAGTATAAGAGAAATAAACATTTGATAAAGTAACATCTGCTTGTGCATCACCACCTTGAGTTGTATTTAATGATACAAAACCAGCATCAGTAGGTGAACCAACAATAAATCTTGTAACTGCAGTTACATCTTCATTTACTTTTGCTTTTGCAGTTAATGCAATTTTATAGTTGTTTTTACTTTGATCTTTATGTTGCTTATAATTACCATTTTTATCAATACCATTTCTTTGACTATTGTCAAATTGTCTATCATCATATCTATATACAACTGTACCAGATACGTCTACGTTTTTAATAGCATCTTCTAAAGCTTTCGCTGAAGAAGTAGTAGTTAAACCTGCAACTGCAACAGCAGCAACAAGACTCATTTTTGCGAATTTTTTCATTTGTTCTCCTAAAATTTCGAAATTTAATAATCAGTATTATCGGAGCGCGCGAACCATTCTAAAAAAGGGTTTAGAAACTATCCCGATACACCGTCATGCAAATTGTACATAAGTAAATTTTAAAGTTTTCTTAAAATGAGTTTTTTATGAGTCTTTAGCTGTAAATTTAAGGTATTTTTTACTTTACAACTGAAACTTTGCAATTACTTATGATATGGGGTTTGCAGATAGAAAGTTTCAATTTTGTGATATTATAGTTGTCATAAATGTGTCTTTTTATGTAAATAATAGCATCTTCAATAAGCTCAAACTTTCTTTTTTTCATAATTTTTTCTATATCATATGCTATTTTTGAATAGTCTATAAACTTTTCATTTTTAAAGTTATATTTAATTTTACAATTAATAATGACACTTTGTTCTTTCTTTCTTTCAAAAGGCAAGATTCCTATGATACATTTGAAGGTTAAATCTTCTATTTTTATTTTCATTTTCATTGTAATTAAAGGAAGAAAAAAGTTATTTAATTAAATAACTTTTTTCTCTTCTCCTTTTATTAATCTTACAATATTTGGAATATGTTTGTAGTATATTATAAAAGCTATAATATACATAGGAGCATTACTTCCTTCTTCAAGACCATTATTTAATACAATTGCACTTAATATTACAGCAGTTAATCCAAAAAGTGAAGACAATGATGACACTTTTAAAACTTTTGCACAAAACCCCCAAACTATTGCTCCAATTAAAGTAGGAATAGGAATAAGTACTATAAATACACCAAGTCCTGTTGCAACACCTTTTCCTCCCTCTAAACTTAAATAGATTGAATAGCAGTGTCCAAGTACACTTAAAACTGCAATTGCCCAAAGTGTTTCTTGTGGCATATTTAAACTTTTTGCTACTATTAAAACAAATGTACCTTTTAATGCATCAAGTAAAACTGTTGCAATTCCAAGTTTTTTTGCTAGTTTTGGATTAGTTTGTTTAACTACTCTTAAAACATTTGTTGCTCCAATAGAACCACTACCAGATTCTTTTACATTTACATTTGCAAAAGTTTTAGCAAGAATTAGACCAAATGGAATAGAACCTACTAAATATGCAAATATGTAAAATAGAACATTTGAATTTGTTAAAAAATCCATATATTACCTTTATTAATATTTTTGCTTATTTTGATTAAAAAGATTATAACAAAAATTTTGTTATATTCCCATTATCTATTTATGTAGTAAAATATAAACAAATAATATGTAATAAAAAGCCATAAAGGTTAAATTTTGAATTTAAAAGAAGAGATTTTAAAATTAAAAAAGAGACTTGATGTTACTGTAGTTGCACACTTTTATCAAAAAGATGAAGTTTTTGAACTTGCAGATATTGTTGGAGACTCTTTAGAATTAGCAAAAAAATCAATGCAAACACCTTCTAAATATATTTTATTCTGTGGTGTTGGTTTTATGGGTGAGGGAGTTAAGATTTTAAGTCCTCAAAAAAGAGTATTGATGCCAAAAATTGCATGTTGTGCTATGGCTAGAATGATTGATGGTGATTATTATGATGATAGTATCAAAAAATTAAATGAAGCTGGAATAGAAAGTGAAGATATTTTACCAATTACTTATATTAATTCAAGTGCAGCAGTAAAAGCAAGAGTTGGTAAAATGGGTGGATTAGTATGTACTTCTTCAAATGCTTATAAAATTATTGAAAAAGGTTTGCAATCAGGTAAAAAAATTCTATTTGTACCTGATAGATGTTTAGGACAAAACTTTGCAAAACAAATGAATCTAAAATCAGCAATTATAGGTGATGGATCTAATTTAAAACAAGCAGATATCATATGTTATGATGGTTTTTGTTCTGTACATCAACAATTTAGTGTAGAAGATGTAGAGTTTTATAAAGATAAATATGATGATATTTTGATAGCTTCTCATCCTGAGTGTGATCCAAGTGTTTGTGATGCATCTGATTTTGTGGGGTCTACTTCTCAATTAATTAAATTTATTAATGAATTACCAGAAGAACAAAAAGTTGCTGTGGGAACTGAATTTAATATGGTAAATAGATTAAGACAAAAAAATACATTTATCTTAAGTTCAACAAAGCCAGAGTGTCCAACAATGAATGAAACAACTTTAGAAGATTTATATAACTGTCTAAAACAGCTTGAAAATGAGCATGATGCGCCTTATGTTGGTGAAATTATTGTAGATGAAGATGACTCAAAGTGGGCAAGAATTGCTCTTGAAAGGATGTTTGAGATATGATTAATATTAAAAAGTTTGTAAAAAATGCCATCATTGAAGATAATGGTAGAGGAGATCTTTTTTTTGATGTTGCTCCAAAAGGAAGATTTACTGCAAAAGTTATATCTAAAGATGATGGAATTATAGCAGGTGTAAAATATGCAAAAATTTTGGCAAGAACAGAAAAATTTGATTGTAAGTTTTTGAAAAAAGATGGGGAAAGTGTAAAAAAAGGTGATGTAATAGCTGAAGTAGAAGGGAAAGCATCTGTTTTATTATCTAGTGAGCGAACTTTTTTAAATTTATTACAACATGCAAGTGGAATAGCAACAGTTGCAAATACTTATGCTCAAAAAATTAAAGATTATGATGTAGTTTTACTTGATACTAGAAAAACAAGACCTCAATTAAGAGATTTTGAAAAGTATGCAAGTAGAGTAGGTGGAGCAATAAATCATAGACTTGGATTAGATGATTGTTTGATGTTAAAAGATACACACTTAAAAACAATTGATAATTTAAAAGAGTTTATAATAAAAGCAAGAAAAAGAATCTCTTGGGTTACAAAAATAGAAATTGAATGCGAGACAATGCAACAAGTTCAAACTGCAATGGATGCAGGGGCTGATATTATTATGTGTGATAATATGGAAATTGAACAAATAGTTGATGTTGTTAAATATAGAGATTCAAATTACCCTCATATTTTACTTGAAGCAAGTGGAAATATAAATTTAAATACGATTGAAAATTATGCAAAAACTGGTGTTGATGCAATTAGTAGTGGAAGTATAATTCATCAAGCTACATGGCTAGATTTTTCAATGAAATTTAATTAATGATTAACTTTTTGTTAGTGAAAAATTGTTACAATCTACAAGGAGTGCAAAGATAATATGAAAAAAGATTTTATACTGGATAATAAACTGGATTTTTCTAATTATAAAGAAGCGTTAGAATTAATAGAAAATAGTAGATATATTCTAATAATTACACATGTGAATCCAGATGCGGATACGATATCTTCAGCATTAGCCCTTTCAAATCTTTTTTTTGAAAATAAAATAAAACATAAAGTTTTTAATGTAAGTAGTGATTTACCACAAAATTTAAATTTTATAAATAGATTTGATAAAATCACTGATCAATTACCAAAGTTTTATGATTTAGCAATTAGTGTAGATTGTGGTACTTCAAAAAGATTTGGATTTGAATTACCAGATAATATTCCACTTATAAATATCGATCATCATAAATCAAATGATGGTTTTGGAAAAGTTAATATTGTTGATTATCAAAAAAGCTCAACAGCAGAGATAATGTTTGATTTTTTCAAATTTAATGGATTATATATCACAAAAAATTCTGCAACAGCACTTTATACTGGAATTTATGATGATAGTCTTAGATTTAGTATAGCAAGATGTGATGAAAAGACTTTTGAAAAAGCAAATTTTTTAGTTAAATGTGGAGCAAATCCATCAGAAATTGCAAGTAAATTATTAAGAAGAGATTCTTTAGCAAAATATAGAGTTATTCCCAAAATATTAGATAGCTTAGAGTTATTTAAACAAGGAGAATTAGCTTTTATAAAAGCAGAGCCCCATTGGCTAAAACAAACAGGTGCACATCTAAGAGATTGTGAAGATGCACTTGATATGATAATGAGTATTTCAATAGTTAAAATAGCAGTATTTTTAAGGGTCTCAAATAATCATATAAGATTATCAATTCGCTCAAAAGGAGATATTGATGTTTCTAAAGTTGCTTCAACTTTTGGTGGTGGTGGCCATACAAATGCAGCAGGATGCTCTTTAGAAACAACAAATTTAGATGAAGCAAAAAATATAGTATTAAAGGAAATTCTTGAAACGAAATAAGTCGAATAGTTTAGTAAAGTTTTTAACAATTATAGTTTTAGTAGGAATAGTGGGTGTTGTTGGGTTTATATATTTATCACCACAATTTGAACAAAATAAGCCAGAGATTAAAATTACAGATAAAAAAGAGTTTTGGAATTTAAAAGATTCGTTAAATATAAACATTAGTGATGAAAGTGGAATTAAATATTATAAGATTACTTATAAAGATGATAAGAATAAAACAGTTTTAAAAGAGAAAATATTAAAAGATATAAAAAAAGATATTAATTTAAAAATAAAAGCTCCAAAATTGGATATGTTTTTTAAAGGTAAAAATGTATCAATTATAGTTGAAGCTGTTGATAAGAGTAAATGGAACTTTTTTGAAGGTAATTCAATAAAAAAAGAGTTCAAAATCAAAATTGATAAACAAGCACCAATTGCTAATGTAATAGGAAACTCTTTTGCAATAAGAAGAGGTGGAAGTGCAGTAGTAGTAGTTCAAGTAAAAGATAAAAATTTAAAAGATGCATATATATCATTTAATAATAAAGAAAGATTTGAACTAATTCCTTTTTATAAAAAAGATTATTATATTGCATTAATTGCTTGGCCAATTACTATTTCTAATTTTGATAGAGTAAATCTAGTAGCAACAGATAAAGCAAATAATAAAACATTTACAAAAGTTCCTTTATATATAAGAAAATTGAGACAAAAAGATGAAAATATAAAAATATCTGATAGCTTTGTAAATAATATAAGTAAAAATGTATTACTTAAAAGTGGACTTGAAGTTCCTGATAATATAAAAGATATTTTCATAAAAGAGAATAGAACATTAAGAAAAATGAATACTGATATTATAAAAGAAGTTAGTAGAAAATTTATGAATAAAGATAAAATTGATAATTTTTATATTAAACCTTTCAAAAGATTAAGTGGTTCAAAAACAGTTGCAGGGTATGGTGATAGAAGACACTATTATTATAATGGAGAAAAAATTGATGATGCATGGCATTGCGGTTTAGATTGGGCAAGTATAAAACATGCTACAATTAAAGTTTCAAATAAAGGAAAAGTTATTTTTAATGACTATTTAGGAATTTATGGACATGCAATTATAATTGATCACAAATTAGGTTTACAAACACTTTATGCACATACAAGTAAAAATAATGTGAGTGTTGGTGAAGAGTTAAAAGCTAATAGTGCGATTGCAAACACAGGTTCAACTGGAGCAGTTTTTGGAGATCATCTTCATTTTGGGGTTTTAATTCAAGGAATTGAAGTTAATCCTTTAGAGTGGATGGATAGAAATTGGATTAGAACAAGAATTACAGAAGTTATAAATGAAGCTAAAAAGGTAATTGATAGTAAATGAAACAAAGAACAATAGCAAAAAGTGTTGAAATTGTAGGTATAGGTCTTCATAAAGGTGTTCCTGTTAAAATGAGATTGGAACCCTTAGAAGAGAATATGGGTATAATTTTTTATAGAAGTGATGAAGGCGTATCTATTCCTTTAAAAATTGAGAATGTTGTTGATACAAGAATGGCGACTGTAATTGGAATAGATAAAGTTGTAATTTCTACTGTTGAACATATATTATCTGCAATTTATGCATATGGAATTGATAATATTAGAATTGTTGTAGATAATGATGAAATTCCTGTTTTAGATGGAAGTTCTTCTGGTTATTGTATGTTAATTGATGAAGCAGGTATAAAAGAGCTTAATGCATCAAAAAAAGCAATAAAAGTTAAAAAAGAAGTAGAAATTACAACTGATGAAGGGAAAAGAGTGGCGTTAAAGCCTTCATCTCATATAATTTATGATTTTTCTATTGATTTTGAACATCCAGTTATTGGAGAGCAAACCTTTTTATTCGATTATTCAATTGATGAGTATAAAGAGAATATTAGTAAAGCTAGAACTTTTGGTTTTTTACATGAAGTGCAATATTTAAGAAGTATGGGTTTAGCACAAGGTGCTTCAATGGAGAATGCTATTGTATTAGATAATTCAAAAATATTAAATCCTGATGGATTAAGATATGATAATGAATTTGTTAGACATAAAATTTTAGATGCTGTTGGAGATATGTCTTTACTTGGGTATACACTTGTTGGTGAATACAATGCCCATAAAGGTAGTCATCATTTAAATCATTTATTAACTAAAAAATTATATGAAAGTGCAGATAATTATGAAATAATTGATTTAGAAGAAGCAGATGAAGAGTCAAAAGTATTTGAAATTGCTTATGCAAGAGCTTAAGGAAAATAATTGATAGATATATTTGTTATTACTATTTCAAATCCTTTATTAATTGGAATTTATAAAGATAAAAAATTAATAAAACAGATAAAACAAGAGGGTAAAACATCTGATGCTTTACCTATTTTATTTGAAAGTTTATTAAAAGAGTACAAAAATATTAGTGGTTTGTATTTTATAAATGCTCCTGGATCTTATATGGCTATAAAGGTTTCTTATATATTTCTAAAAACATTAAGTATTTCAAAAAATATCCCATTATATGCTAGTAATGGCTTTAACTTTAATAAAAATTCACCAATAAAAGCATTGGGTAAAAAGTATTTTATAAAACAAAATGATACCATTAAAGTAGATTTTTTAGATAATGATATTAAAATACACGACTTTAAATTACCAGATAACTTAGATATTAAGTTATTTGATGAAAATAATACATTGCCAGAATATAATTTACCAGCAGTATAAAAAGGAAACAAGTTGAGAGTAAGTGTACCTGCTACAAGTGCAAATATGGGACCAGGGTTTGATACATTAGGTATTGCCCTTCAAATAAAAAATCAAGTAATGATTAAACCTTCAAAATTTCATAGTGTATCTTTAAAAGGTGAGGGTTCTAATAATCCGGCTTTAAAAGATAATAATATGTTCATTTCTATTTTTAATGATTTTTATCATAATTTATCTACAAAAAGAAGAAATTTTAGATTTGAATTTTATAATGAAATTCCAATGTCAAGAGGACTTGGTAGTTCTTCAGCTGTTATTGTAAGTGCAATTGCATCAGCATATGCAATTGAAGGTGTTGATTTACCAAAGAAAAAATTGTTAAACTTAGCATTAGCATATGAAAATCATCCAGATAATATAACACCAGCTGTTATGGGTGGATTTAATGTTGCTACTATTAAAGATAATGAAGTTAAGTTTATAAAAAAAGAGATGCCAAAACATCTAAGAGCAATTGTTGTTATTCCAAATAGACCAATATCAACTAATATGTCAAGAAAAACATTGCCATACAAATATTCAAAAGATGATGCTGTTTATAATCTTTCTCATGCATCTTTATTAACTGCTGCATTTATGAGTGAAAATTGGGAAATGTTAAGAGTTGCTGCATTTGATAAATTTCATCAAAAATATAGAATGAAACAAATGCCAGAACTTTTTGAAGTACAAAAAGCTTCTTTAAGAGCTGGGTCATTGATGAGTACTTTATCAGGCTCTGGATCAACTTTTTTCTCACTTGCATATGCAGATGATTGTAAAAAAATTGAAAAGGAATTAAGAACAAGATTTCCCCATTTTAAGATTTTTACAACTGATTTTGATAACTATGGTGTAAGAGTAGAAAAGTAATAATTTCAAAATTAAGAAAAAGTTGGATATAATAATTGGCTGAATTAAAAAGACCTTTGCGAACATGTATAGTTTGTAGGGCAAAATTAGAAAAAGAAGAGCTATTAAGATTAAAATGTGAAAATAAAAAACTTCTAAAATATGATAATTATGGAAGAAGTTTTTATATTTGTTACTCTTGTATGCAGCATCTAGATGCCAAAGAGCTTAATAGTAAAGAAAATAAAAAAATACAAAAAGCATTATGCTTTCAATGTAAAAATAAAGACGAGTACTTAGTACAACTTAAGGAGATATTAACAGATGTCAGATAAAGTAAGAGTATATGAAATTGCAGATGAGGCGGGAGCTAATAGTAACGAAGTTATCAGCAAAGCCAAAGAAATGGGAATAGAACTAAAATCACCTCAAAGTGCAGTATCATTAGAACAAGCAGAAGCAATTGTAAACCAGATGATGAGTAGAGCGAAAGCACCATCAAAAAACAATACTTCTGCAAAAAGTAAAAAGACTGTTTCACCAAAACAATCAGAAGAGCCAAAAGCGGCTGAAGAAACAAATAAAGAAGAAAAACAGACTGAAACAAAAGAAGATGAGAGTAAATCTAAAGCTGTACAAAAAGAAGAAGTGATAAAACAAGAAGAAAAAGAAGAAAAAAAATCTGCAGAAGATACTAAAAAGCCTGTTAATACTCAAAAAGAAGAAAAAACTAACAATAATAGAATAATTCCAAAAAGAAGAGGATTAAAAATTGTTAAAAAGAAAAAGCCAGTTAATAATCATAAAATAGAAGATGATATTAAAAGTAGTGCTACTTCTGATTCTTCAAAACATAAAATGAAATCATTAAGTGAAATTCTTGGTGGAAGTAATGAAGATGAAAAAGTAAGTACAGCAAAACCTTCTACATCAGTTCAAACAAAACCTAAAGTTAAAAAAGAGAAGAAAAAAATTCCTCCAAAAGCTCATACTCACGGTAAAAAACTTGAATTAGATAAAGAGTTTGCAGATAGTGATGATTCTTTACTTGGTGAAGAAGTTGTATTATTAGATATGGGAGTTTCAGATGAATCTAAATTATTCCAAGATCAAAAAAATAATAACAATAACAACAATAACTCTTCTCAAAAACACTCTAGAAGTTCAAAACCAGCGGCATTTGGTAATAGACCACAAGGTTTAAAAAGAAAGAAAAGAAAGAAAAGAATTAAAAGAGTTGAAGAAACAAAAGAGATAACTGAAGTTACAATTCCTGAAGATATTAGAGTATATGAATTTGCAGAAGCTTGTGGAAAATCTCCAGCAGAAGTAATTACTGTATTATTTGGTTTAGGAATGATGGTTACAAAAAATGATTTCTTAAAGCAAGATGAGTTAGAAATTCTTGGTGAAGAGTTTGAAATAGAAGTTCATGTAAAAGATGCACTTGAAGATGCAAATTATATTGAAGATTATCAAGAAGAAGAGATTGATGAGTCAAACTTTATTACAAGACCTCCAATTGTAACTATTATGGGACATGTTGACCATGGTAAAACAACACTTTTAGATAAAATTAGAAGTTCAAAAACAGCTGCTGGTGAAGCAGGTGGTATTACACAACATATTGCAGCTTATACAATTAAACAAAATAACAACAAAATTACTTTTGTTGATACTCCAGGTCACGCAGCGTTCTCAGCTATGAGATCAAGAGGTGCTAATATTACAGATATTGTAATTATTGTTGTTGCAGCTGATGATGGTGTAAAACAACAAACTGAAGAAGTTATTTCTCACGCAAAAGCTGCTGGTGGTCCAATTATTGTTGCAGTTAATAAAATGGATAAAGAGGGCGCTAACATTGATATGGTTAAAGCTCAAATGGCAGAAAGAGATATGACTCCTGTAGATTGGGGTGGAGATGTAGAGTTTATTCCAGTTTCTGCAAAAACTGGTGAAGGAATTGATGATTTATTAGAAAATATTCTATTACAATCTGAAATTTTAGAACTATCTGCTGATCCAGAAGCAAAAGCAAAAGCTACTGTTGTTGAAGCTAGTTTAGAAAAAGGTAGAGGACCAGTTGCCACTGTTATTGTTCAAAATGGTACATTAAGAGTTGGGGATAATATTGTTTGTGATACTACATACGGTAGAGTTAAAGCAATTACAAATGATTTAGGTAAACAAGTTAAAGAACTTGGTCTTTCTGAAACTGGTAGGGTTCTTGGATTAAATGATGTTCCTATTTCAGGTACTATTATGGTTGCACAAGATTCAGATAAAGAAGCAAAAGATATTGCTACTACAAGAGCTGAACATGCAAGAGCAAAAGAGTTATCAAAATCTACTAAAGTTTCATTAGAAGAGATGAGTGGACTTATTGCTGAAGGTAAAATCAAACAACTTCCAGTAATCTTAAAAGCTGATGTTTCTGGTTCATTAGAAGCAATTAAATCAAGTTTAGAAGAGATTCATAATGATGAAGTAAAAGTAAAAGTAATTCATGCTGGTGTTGGTGGAGTTACGGAATCAGATTTAATTTTAGCAAGTGCAAGTGAAGGTTGTATTATCTTAGGGTTTAATGTTAGACCTACAGGTGCAGTTAAAAATAAAGCAAAAGCTGATGGAATTACAATTAATACTTATTCAATTATTTATGATTTAATTGATGATATTAAAGATACACTTTCTGGTATGATGAGTGCAATTATTAGAGAAGAAAACACTGGACAAGCTGAAGTTAGAGATACATTTGTTGTACCTAAAGTTGGAACTGTTGCAGGTTGTTTAGTAACTGATGGTAAAGTAATTAGAGGTGGTCATGCAAGAATTATTAGAGATGGAGTTGTTACTTATACTGGTAAAATTTCAAGCTTAAAAAGATTCAAAGATGATGTTAAAGAAGTATCTAATGGTTATGAGTGTGGTGTGATGTTTGAAAAATTCAATGATATAAAAGTTGGAGATTTCATAGAAACATTTATTCAAATTGAAGAAAAAGCACATATAGACGACTAAAATGAAAAGTGTAAATTTACAAAGAACAGAGTCTTTATTAATGGAATTAGTTCCAGAGGCTCTTTCTACATTAAAAGATAGTAGAATAAATTCCCTTTCAATTACAGATGTTGATTGTAAAAATGGTAAATATGATGCAACTGTATATTATGATGGAAGTGACTATACAAAACAAGAAAAACAAGCTTTAAACTCTTTATTAAATAAAGCTAGTGGACATATTAAAACATATTGTTTAAATGCAACAGGTTGGTATAAATGTCCAAATTTCAAATTTAAAGCAGATGATACTTTAGAAAAAAGTATGAAAATAGAAGCTTTATTTGACCAAATCAAATCAAAAAAACAGGACTAATCTAAATGAGTTTAGAAGAATCTATAGAAATGACAGTAAAAAGTTGTGGTGTTGAATTATATGATATCACTACAGCTAAAGAGAATGATAAAAACATTTATAGAATATATATAACATCAAAAGATGGTGTATCACTTGATAAATGTGCTGAAGTGTCAAGACTTATCTCTCCTATTTTAGATGTTGAAGAGCCTATGAGTGGAAACTATAATCTAGAAGTTAGCTCTCCAGGAATTGAGAGAAAATTAAAAAAACTTTCTCACTTTAAAGCATCAGTTGGCGAAAAAGTAAAAGTAAAAGATATTGCAACTGAAGTTTATAAAGGTGAATTATTAACTGCAGATGATGAAAAGATTGTTATAAAAACTGAATTTGGTGACGAAACAATTTCTTATGATTCAATACTTTCTGCTGCTACATTTTTTGAATGGTAATAGAGCTTAATTTAACTCTATTACTTTATTAACTACATATTTACTACTTTTACTATATACTACAACTAAAAATTATTTGGAATAACGATGAAAATAAATGATAAATTTTTTATGAAATTAGCAATAGATGAAGCATGGAAATACCAGTTTTTAACATACCCTAATCCAGCAGTTGGTTGTGTTGTTGTAAAAGGTGATAGTGAAATATTAAGTATTGAAGCTCATAAAGAAGCAGGTAAACCTCATGCAGAAGTAAATGCTTTAAAAGAAGCATTCTTAAAATATCATCCTAATGATGTATTAAAAACATATAGTGATAGCTTTCAAATTCATGATTATTTAATTAGAAATCATAATGGTTTTTTTAATGATTGTAGAGTTTATGTAACATTAGAACCTTGTAATCATACAGGAAAAACTCCTTCTTGTGCAAATTTATTAAAAGAGTTAAAACCTAAAAAAGTAATAATTGCTCATAAAGATCTAAATGAACAAGCAAAAGATGGTCAAAAAACACTAGAAGCTGCTTCAATAGAGTGTGAAGTAGGGTGTATGCAAAAAGAAGCTTATAATCTTTTATATCCATTTTTAAAATGGAATAGCTCAACATTTATATTTTATAAAATGGCACAAACATTAAATGGCACAATTGATGGGGGAAAAATCTCTTCAAATCATGCACTTGCATATGTGCATGCTTTAAGAGACAGAGTTGATTTATTAGTTATTGGTGGTAATACTGTTAGAGTTGATAAACCGATACTTGATGCAAGGCATGTAATTGGAAGACCACCTAATGTAATGATTTATTCAAAAAGAAAAATATTTGATAAAAATATTCCTTTATTTAAAGTGCCAAACAGAGAAGTTACAATTTCAAATGATTTATTTAAACTATTAGATAATAAATTTGTTATGGTAGAAGGTGGATATAATTTATTAGAAAAATTGAAAGAAAAAATAGATTTTATAGTATTACTTGTAACACCAAAGATGAGAGCTGGTTTAAATATAGAAAATGAAATGGAAATGGATTTTGAAATTATTCATGAAAATTTTATAGGAAAAGATAAACTAATGTATTTAAAAAGAAAATAGTAAGGTATTCTTACTATTTTCCAATAAACTCTTTTTCATTTACACTAGCTAATATTTTATGTGCAATATTAGATGTTTTATGTGCAATATCTGTTGTATGTGTAGCCATAGTAGCATTTTCTTGAGTTTGTGCATCTAAGGTATTAATTGCATTGTTTATTTGCTCTATACCAATTAATTGTTCTTTTGATGCATTTTCTATATCTTTAATAATATCTATGGTTTTTTGTAAATCAGAATTTAATTCTTCATACCCTTCAATCATTTCAATACTTATTTTTTTCCCATCATTTGCTTTAACTGTTGCTTTATCAACTAATTCTTTGATCTCTTTTGCAGCTTGAGCACTTCTGCTTGCAAGGTTTCTTACTTCTTGTGCTACAATTGCAAACCCTTTGCCAGCTTCTCCTGCTGTTGCTGCTTCAACTGCTGCATTTAATGATAAAATATTTGTTTGAAATGCAATTTGATCAATGATTGTAATTGCTTCAGCAATTGAATTAGTTTCATTATCTATTTCTTCCATAGAAGAAGTAGTTTTAGTAGCTAATTTTTCACCTTTTGACGATGATTCTTTTAAAGAATTTGCAAAGTTAGACATTTTTATTATATTGTCTGTGTTGTTTCTAATATTTCCAGTTATCTGTTCTACTGCTGCAGATGTCTCTTCTAATGATGCTGCTGCGTTAGAAGAAGAACTGTTTAGATTATCCACGTATTTAAGTAAATTATTTGAAGATTCTTCTAACTGCATTCCATCTTTTTTATTCTCAATTAGCATATTGTTAATTAAATCAATTACACTATTTAAAGCATATGATATTTTACCATTGTTATCTGATATCTTATTTGTAAAATCATTTTTTGATAACTTATCTAATACTTCTAAAATAATATTTGTATTTTTACCTACATTTTTTGAGAGTACTTCTAGCATTTCATTGAAACTATTTCTTAATTTTTCTAGACTCTCATCATTCATTTTAGTATCAAGTCTTTTTACTAAATAACCTTTTTTTATCTCATTAACAATTTTTTCTACATCACCTAAAAAGTTTTTTCTTTTTTCTAATTTAATTTTTGTTTTATTAATATTATCATTTATAATTCTTGACATATTACCAATTTCATCTTTACTATTATTAGTTAATAGTTTAACTTCAGTTGTTTCATTATTTAAAAATTTAAAAAACGTTATTAATCCTGTTTGAAAAGAGTTAAGTTCTTTTTTTATATATTTTGAAACAAAATATGAAATTATAAGTAGAATTATAATAGATAATATTGCAATCGTTATTGTTAGATATCTGATGATATTTTTTATATTGTTAACTGCAGATGCATAACTTGATTCAATTTTTTTATTCATATCTGTTAAATATATACCAGTAATTATAACCCAATTCCATTGTTTGAATTTTTTACCTATTGCTAATTTCTCATTTAATTGTTTTGTTTTAGGATTAAAAAATACATATGGTACATATGTTATATCACTGTTATTATTTTCCAAATTATCAAGTATCTGTTTTCTGTATGCTCTTCCTTTTTTATCTTTATGTGTTAAATCCCACTGCTTACCAAATCTTTTAAATTTTGAACCATCAACTACATACCATGCACTTTTATCTTTTTTTACTTCAACACCATAAAAGTAACCATTACCAAGAAATTTCAAGTTTGATAAAACATTAGCAGCACTTTTTTTATAACTATTTTGAATATCATTTAAAAATGCTTTTAGATATATAGTTATATTCATTTTACTAAAATAGAAAGATTTTATAATTTGTAAATCATCTTTTTTTGTTTTAGAATTATAAGTAGTATTTTCACTATTTATAATATTATTCCCTTTTTTTATTACAACGTTTTTATTTGCTGTAACTGAGTTATTTAATAATTTTTCTAATTGGTTTAATGAAATAGAATTGTTAATTAAATAAAATTTATTTAGATTTGATTTTAAATTATTTAGATTTTCATTTAGTTCATTCTCTATTGCAGATTTTGTACTCTTTTTTAAATATGAGTCAATTGATGTTTGAGCTAATTGTGTATATGCTTTAAGCTCTTCTTTTGCTGTTTGATTTACTAGCTTTGTAAAATCATTTTTTTGATACTGTGCTAATTTTTTAAATTCAATTGCCATAATAATGACAGAAATTAAAAATGTTAAAACAATAGATATTGTAACTATAGAAAGTATTTTATTTTTAATTGATAAGTTCCTCATAATGCTCCTTTATAAAAAATTATACCCTAATAATAAAAAAATAATTATTAAGCAGTAAAAACATAATTTAAATTAAAATTAAGGAAAATAGAATATAGTTTAGTTGAGCATAAATATTTACAAAAAAATAATGTAATAAAATAAAAAATAAAATTTATATGAGAAAAAATATAATAAAAAAATGTAAAATTTGAGATTTAAAATTTGGAAGAAAATAAAAAAGAGTGAATTTCACTCCTTTTTATTATTTAACTTTTTCTAAATAATCACCAGTTTTTGTATCAACTCTGATTACATCACCTTCAACCAAGTGAAAAGGTATTTGTACAACTGCACCAGATTCAAGTGTTGCAGGTTTTTTACCACCTTGTGAATCACCTTTAAAGTTTGGTGGAGTTTCAACAATTTTAAGCTCAACCACTGCTGGGGCTTCTACTGTAATAGCATTTCCATTGAAGAACATCATTTCAACATTCATTCCATCAATAATCCATTTTTCAGTATCACCAACTTGGTCATATGTTAAACCAATTTGTTCATATGATACTGTATCCATGAATTGAAGCATTTCTCCATCATCATATAGATATTGCATAGCTTTTTGTTCTAAATCTGGAGTTTCACATTTATCTCCAGCATGGAAAGTTTTTTCAATAACTTTTCCATTTAAAAATGATTTTATTTTACATCTAACAAATGCAGCACCTTTCCCAGGTTTTACATGTTGATATTCAGTAATTTTATAAGGAATTCCATCGATTTCGATTTTTAATCCCTTTTTTAATTCATTCATTGAAATCGCCATTAATTCTCCTTAAATTTCAGCGTAAGAAACAGAAATTGCTGCTTCTAAATTAACTAATTTTTCTAATACATTACTTTTGATTTTTTCGTCTACAAGAATAACTGCTAATGCTACATCTTTACCTCTAGATAATCTAAAGTCAGCAATATTTATACCTTCATTTCCTAGAACTTTACCTACTTCTCCAATTACACCAGGAACATCAGAATTTCTAAGTAAAATCATATTTCCTTTTGGTTCGATATCAAATGCAAAGTTATTAATATTTATAATTCTTTGTTTATCTTCATCAAATACAGTTCCAGCAATTGTATTAAGACCTTTTTCTGTTGTTATTTTAATAATAACTTTATTACTATATCCACTGTTATGTGCTAATTCAGAAGTTTCAAATTTGATACCTTTTTCTTCTGCCCAAAATTGTGCATTTACATAATTAACTTCATCTCCAGCAGAAACAGATAGTGCTCCAACTGCTGCAAATGTAGATAATGAATCTAAATATTCTGAAATTGGACCTTCTGCACTAATATTGATTGATCTAATAGCACTTTTATCACTTTGCGCAAGTAAAAATGACATTTTTTGAGTTAATTCAATATAAGGTTTTACAAATGAAGGAATTTTACTTTCATCAATAGGTAGATTTAAAGCATTTGGATAAGAGCTTCCTCTTGCAGATTCAATGGCATTTTGAGCTGCTTGAACAGCAATTTTCTTTTGAGACTCTTTTGTATTTGCACCTAAATGCGCAGTTACTGTTACATTATTTAAATCTAATAATGGGTTACTTGTTGCAGGTTCTTTTTTAAATACGTCAATTCCTGCCATTGCAATTTTTCCAGATGTTAAACCTTTTACAAGGGCTTCTTCATTATATAATCCACCTCTTGCACAGTTAATTAATATAACACCATCTTTCATTTTTGCAATTTCATTATCACCTATAATATCAATAGTTTCTTTATTTTTAGGTGTATGAATTGTAATAATATCACAAGCTAAAATATCATCAAAATTAGTAGTATATTCAACTCCTAAATCAGTTGCTTTAGTTGAAGGGATATATGGGTCATAAGTTACAACATCCATTTCAAAAGATTTTGCTCTTAATGCAACTCTATGTCCAATATTACCAAAACCAATAACACCTAATTTTTTACCATAAAGTTCATTTCCATACCAATCTTCTCTTTTCCAGATTCTGTCTAGTTTTAACTGGTTATGAGCATAAGGGAATTTTCTCATACAAGATAGCATATGAGCCATTGTAAGTTCTACTGCAGCAATAGTATTTGCTGTTGGAACGTTCATAGCAATGATTCCTCTTTTGCTACAACCTTCCATATCAACATTATCGTAACCAACACCTGCTCTAACAACAGCTTTTAAATTCACTGCTGCATTTAAAAATTTTTCATCTACATCTGTAGAACTTCTTGTTATTGCAATATCAGCATCTTTTATTACATCTAAAAGTGCAGTTTTATCTATATCAGCGGCATATACATAGTTTACGTCTTCTGTATTCTTAAGGATGTTTAAACCATCCTCATGAATATGATCGCAAACAACAATTGTATGTTTACTCATTTTATCAATCCCTCTTAATTATAAATCTATTCTATTATTAGCTTATTTTATTTGATCTTTTAATAAATCACCTAAAGTCATATGTGAATCATCATTTACAGCTTTTAAAACTTCTCTTTCTTGTTGAATTTCTAATCTTTTAACTGATAATCTAACTCTATTTCTTTTAGTGTCAATATTTACTACAACTGCTTCAATTTCATCACCAATTTTTACTTCATCAGCTTTTAATGGTCCAAAATCTTCTGATCTAACTAATCCATCTAAATTATCTTCTAATTTGATAAATAATCCAAAGTCTTTAAGATCTTTAATTGGTCCTTTAATAATATCACCAATTTTATGCTCATCTTGGAATTTTTTTGCAGGAGAGTCAGTAATTTCTTTGATACTTAAAGAGATATTTTCTTTTTCTTTATCAATTTTAATAATTTTTACTTCTACTTCATCACCTTTTTTGAATAGGTTTTTGCATTTTGCATTACCTTCCCATGAAGCTTCTTCATTGTGTAATAGTCCATCAATTTCGCCAAGTGTTACAAATGCACCAAAGTCAGTTAAAGTTGCAACTTTACCAGTTATGATATCACCAACTTTATGCTCTTTTGTGAATTTTGCAAAAGGTTTTTCTTGTAGATTTTTTAAAGATACTCTTAATCTTTTTTTATCAATATCAAGTTCAATTACTTCAACATTAACTTCTTCACCTAAAGTTAAAATCTCTTTTGGATTTTTAATGTTTTTATTCCAAGTGATTTCAGAAATATGTAATAAACCTTCAATATCATTTCCTAAATCAACAAATGCACCGTATGATTCAAAATTAGAAACTGTAACAGTAATTGTATCACCAACTTCTAATTGATCTTTAATTTCTTCCCATGGATTTGGTAGTGCAGCTTTGATTGATAGTGATAAGTGTTGTTTTGTTTTGTCATAAGATAAAATTGCAACAGTAACTTCATCACCTTCTTCATAATAGTTTGCAGGGTTAACAGGCCCTTTATAAGAGATTTCATTGTAGTTTACTAAACCATCAATTCCACCTAAATCTACAAACATACCATATGAAGTGATTTTTTTGATTGTTCCATTTACAGGCTCTCCAGATTCTAAAATTTCAGCAATTTTAGTATCTTTTTGTGCTTTTGCTTCTTCTATAAGTTTTTTTCTAGAGATAATTATAGAGTTTTGGTTTTCATTTACTTTTAAAACTTTTGCTTTAATTTTTTTACCAATTGCTCCATGAGCTTTTAAGTAAGATTGCGCCATTGGCATAAAGTATTCACATCCATCTTCATCTTCAATAATGAATCCACCTTTATTCTTAACAGAAACAACTTTACCTTCAACTGTAACATCTTCAAGATCATCTTTATGTTGTGCTACAAATGCATCAAATTTCTCTTTTTGTAGAACTTTTCTATAAGAAATTGCAGGTCTTTCACCTCTATTTCCCATTAACATAACAGGGATAGTATCACCTTTTTTATACTTCACTTCACCATTTACAGTGATTTCAGAGATATTTAGTCTACCTTCTATCTTTTGACCAACATCTACAAGCGCACTATCATCAGTAATTTCTACAATTACACCATTTACTACAGAGTTATTTTCAGCATTCTCAAAAGACTCATTAAGCATTTGCTCAAAGTCAAAGTCTTCACCAATTTCAATATCATCGATACCCATATTATTCCTTCGTATTAACCATTGTTTATTAAATGGGACGATTATATCGAAAATTGTCTTAAAATAAAATGTCTATTATATTTTTTCTATCTTATTTACTACTTCTTGAATTATCCAGTCTGGAGTAGATGCACCAGCAGTTATTCCACATAACTTTTTATCTTTAAACCACGATTTATCAAGTTCTTTTGAGTTTTCAATTAAGTATGAATCTTTACAATATTCTAAACATATTGCTTGTAGTTGTTTTGTATTTGAAGAGTTTTTGCCACCAATTACAATCATAATGTCAACTTCTTTTGAAAGATCTCTTGCAGCATCTTGATTTTCAAAAGTTGCATCACATATTGTATTAAATACTCTTACTTCTTTATTTTTTAAAATAAGTGCATTTACTATTTCTAAGTATACTTCTTTTTTCTTTGTTGTTTGTGCAACTGTTGCAATACGATCATGTTTGAAGTTTATTTTATCTAAATCTTTAACACTCATTACAACATGCACATCATCTTGATTTTCACCATAAGACTTCACACCTTTTACTTCTGGATGTGTGCTATCTCCAAAAATAAGAATAGAGTAGTTTTCTTTTGACATTTTTTTTACAATTTGTTGAGGAGTTGTAACAAATGGACAAGTTGCATTGATGACTTTTGCATCTTTATTTTTTTTAAGGTTTTTTAAATCTTCTTTTGGAATACCATGAGTTCTAATAATTACAGTATCATTATTTTTAACTTCTTCAAGTGATGTGTATAAGCCAACATTAAAATTTTCTTTAAGCCTATCAATTTCATTTTGGTTATGAATTAAAGGACCCATAGTTGCTGAGTTTTTGTACGATTCTGCTATTTTAATAGCTCTTTTTACTCCAAAACAAAAGCCGTAACTAGAAGCTAATTTTACTTGCATAAATTTCCTTAATATAGTGAATCAAGTATACTTTTAAAATTTGGAAATGATGTTTGAATACATTGAACATCTTCTATTTGCATATTACAAATCGTTCCTGCAATTGCAAAACTCATAGCAATTCTATGATCTCCAAATGAGTTGATTTTTGCATTTTTTATTGTTCCACCTGTAATTTCATATCCATCATCAAACTCTTTATACTTAACATCACAAAGTTTTAAATTTTCTACAACAGAAGATATTCTATCACTCTCTTTTACTCTAAGTTCATGTGCATTTGAAACTTTAGAAGTTCCATTTGCTAAACTCATTGCAATTGATAATGCAGGCAGTTCATCTATTAACCAAGATATATTTTCACTTACATCAACGCCATTTAATTCATTATGCTCAACTATTATGTCACCAATTGGCTCATAAATATTCTCTTTTTGAATATATTGAACTTTCGCACCCATTCTTTCAAGAACTTTATATGCTTCTATCCTCGTTGGGTTTAATGTTACATTTTTTATAGTAACTTTTGAATCTTTATTAATTGCTGCTGCTACTGCAAAGAAAAAAGCTGATGAAGGATCAGTTGGTACTGTAATATTTAATGGTTTTAAATGAGAAGTTAAAGGCTTAATATTTATATAGCCTTCATCATCTATTGATATATCTGCACCCATTCCTTTTAGCATTCGTTCAGTATGATCTCTTGTTAACTCTTCTTCTTTGTATTTACATGTATCTTCTGCTTTTAAAGCTGCTAAAATCATAGCAGATTTTACTTGTGCAGAGTTTATAGGCGATTGGTACTTAAATGCTTTAAGTTTATTACCTCTTATAAATAAAGGTGCTTTATTCCCATTCTCTCTTCCATCAATATTTGCGCCAATACTTCTTAAAGGATTTGCAACTCTTTTCATAGGTCTTGCTCTTAAATATTTATCTCCACTTAGAGTAAATGCACCATTAACACTTGCAAGTAAACCACAAAAAAGTCTCATTGCTGTTCCAGAATTACCACAATCTAAAACATCACTTGGTTCACTTAGTTCATTAGTTGGAGTAATTTGTATTGATGAACCTTCTTTTTCTATTTTTGCTCCAAGTTGTTCTACAATACTTAAAGTATTTAATGTATCCTCAGCAGTTAAATAATTTTTAATATATGAAGTCTTATTTGAAAATAGTGAAAACATTGCACATCTATGTGAGATTGACTTATCACTACTTATATTGTCAATTACAATATTAAATGGTTTATTTAATTTTTGTATGTTTAATGTTTCCACTTTTTACCTTTTATCTTAATCCAATACCAAGTTCAGAATCAAGTTTTTCTAATATTTTATTCATTGTTGCTGTAATATCATCTTCTTCTAATGTTTTTTCATCATTTTGAAGAATAAATCTAATTGTTAAACTCTCATTATTTTCTAGTTTTTCATCACTATAAATATCAATTAAATTATATTGCTTGATATTTTTATCATTAATTGCATTTATAGCTTTTTTAATTTTTGAAAATGGCATATCTTTTGGTGCAATAATACTTAAATCTTTTCTTGATGATTGAAATTTAGATGTTGAATGAACTTTTACTAATTCATCTTTTATTAATTCAAAATCAATTTCAGCTAAAAATGTATCTGGTAAATCAAATTCATTTGCAACACTTGGATGAAGTTTACAAATATAACCTACATTTTTTCCATCAATAATTACATTCGCATTTTGATATGGATGAATAAATTTATTATCAATATTTGACATTGGTTCTAAATCAAATTTTCCAACAGAGTTTAATACTCTTTTTGCAAAATCAAAAAAATCAACATTTTCAGGTTTCCCTGCATTGTTTACTGATTCTTGCTCTTTTGCACCACTATGTATAAATGATATTTTTGTACTTTCATTTCGATTTTCATCTATAACTTTTCCAATTTCATAAAAAGAAGCTCTTTTTATACCTTGTTTAAAGTTATTTGAACAAGCCTCAACTAAGTTTAAAAGAATAGTTGTTCTTAAAGTATTTAATTCATTTACAATTGGATTTAATATATCTAACTCTTCTTTTACAACTTTAAAACCATATTTTTGTAAATTTTCTTTATTTGTAAATACATAACTCAATGTTTCAAAGAAACCATTTTCAATTGCTTTTCTTCTAATCTTATTTTTCTTGATTAAATTAATAGCTGTTTGATTGAATCTATTAACTTCTTGAATAGCTAGTGGTTTTGCTTTAATATTATCAATACCAACTATTCTTACTATCTCTTCTGTTACATCAGCCATATTTTTAATATCATGTCTATGACAAGGAATTTGAATAGAGAATACATCATTTAATCCCTCTTTAACTCCAAATCCTAAAGCATTTAAAATATTTTCAATTTCAGCTTTTTCAATTTCTTGACCAATTAATGAGTTAATTTTATTAATATTAATATCTAAATATTTTGGTTGAATATCTTCTACAAATGCTTCAGAACCATTATAAACTTTTGCTCCATATTTAGAAATAAATGTAGTAAAATTATCAATTCCAGCTTTGATGTTTGGTTCGCTTCCTCTTGATGTTTTATAATAAATATCTGCTGTTTTTCTTTTTGTTTCAAAAACTTTTTTTGAAAGTTTTTCTGGATTTATATATGAAGCTTCAATAATAAATATAGTATCATTTATATTCTCAAGTTTTTTGTGCTCAACACAAACTGTACTTAATAGTTCTTTTCCATATACATTATCAAAACCATCTTTGTCTTTTTTTACATGAATTACTGATAAATCATTTAATTTATCTGCATCTTCATTTGCATATGCATTTAAAATAACACCATGAGAGTGAATAGAGTAAGCTATAGCATCACTTATATCATTTTCTTCAAATTTATCTATTATTCCAACTCTAATTTTATATAAAACAGGAAGTTTAAAATTTGAAAAATCAATTGCTTTAAAAATAAGTGAACTATCAACTGCGCTATCGCATTCAACTTCTAAAAATTGGCCAATACCAACTTCTTTATTTTGTAATTTTTTTTCTTTTTTTATTATAGGAAGATTGTAAAATGCACTTAGTTCTCTTGCCACTCCATTTATACTTAGACAATCTCCTCTATTTGCTGTTAATTCAATTTCAATAATATCATCATTTAATAACGAATATTCATTTAATTCTTTACCTACAACTAACTCCCCAATTGAGTTATCAAGCTCTAATATTCCATCATTTAATTTTGCAAGACCTAATTCAGTTGAAGAGCAAATCATACCAATTGATTCTACACCTCTTAGTTTTGCTTTTTTTATTTTAAAATCTTTACTTAATTTACAACCAACAGTTGCAACAGGTACATATTGTCCCGCATCAACGTTTTTAGCTCCACATACGATTTGTACAGTTTCGCTTCCAATATCAACTTGACAAATATTTAATTTATCTGCATCTGGGTGTTTTTCTTTTTCTAATACTTTTCCAACTACAACTTTAGGCGCAATTCTTACTTTTTTTAAACTATCAACTTCTAATCCAATTGCATTTAACGTTTTGCAAATATCATCAGTTGAAATTTTTGAAATATCAATAAATTCTTCTAACCATTTTCTTGTAACTATCATTTAAACTGTCCTAATAATTTTAAATCACTTTCAAATAAAGATCTTAAATCACCAATGTTATGAATTAACATGGCAAATCTTTCTACACCTAAACCAAAAGCATAACCAGATACATTTTCATATCCTACAGCTTTAAATACATTTGGATCTACAACACCACATCCAAGTACTTCTAACCAACCTGTATGTGAACAAACTCTACAACCTTCACCTTTACAGAATACACATGAAATATCAACTTCTGCACTTGGTTCTGTAAATGGGAAGAAAGATGGTCTAAATCTAACTTCTACATCTCCAAACATATGTTGTAAAAATTCGACAAGTACATGTTTTAAATTTGCGAATGATACTTTATCTTCACTATCAACAACTAATCCTTCAACTTGATGGAACATTGGAGTATGAGTTAAATCAAAATCTCTTCTAAATACAGTACCAGGTGCTATCATTCTAATTGGTGGCTTTTGGTTTAACATTGTTCTAATTTGTACAGGAGAAGTATGAGTTCTTAATACAGTAAAATCTTTATTATAAAAAGTATCTTGCATATCTCTT
Organism: Arcobacter sp. CECT 8985; assembly: GCF_004116495.1. GTDB lineage: Bacteria > Campylobacterota > Campylobacteria > Campylobacterales > Arcobacteraceae > Malaciobacter. The sequence continues at coordinate 45,857 of NZ_PDKC01000005.1, forward strand.
GCAGGGTGGTATTTTGGTAAATTTAAAGCTTCAAAATTATGAAAGTCATCTTCAACAAGTGGACCTTCTTCAACTGCAAAGTTTAGGTTTTGAAAATATGTAATAATTCTATCCATAGTATCAATCACTGGATGTACTGCAGCTGAAGAAACTTCATTATTAAATCTTGTTACATCTATTTTCTCTGCTTCTAGTTTTTTATTTAGTGCATCTTCTTCAAGCACAACTTTTTTATTGTCAATAGCTTCTGTTATAGCAATCTTTTGCTCGTTTAAATTTTGAGCGAAAGCTTTTTTTTCTTCATTTGGGATTGTTTTTAGTTTTGCGAATTCTGCTGTTAAAACACCTTTTTTCCCAAGTATTTCAACTCTTAAAGATTCTAATTCTTCAAGTGAATTGGCATTAGTAATTTTTTCTATCCATTCTTTCACTTAATATTCTCCTGTTGTATATTCATCGTCTAATTTGTTGGGATTATACATAATAATTTATTAGAGTTTGGTTATAATAAAATCATAAAAAATAAAGGAATTAATATGTGTATATTTTGTAAAATTGTAAATGGTGAAATACCTAATAATACAATACTGGAAAATGAAGAGTTTTTATCATTTTATGATATTAACCCAGCAGCAAAAATTCATGCTTTAATAATACCAAAAAAACATTATGAATCTTTTGATGATATCCAACCAGAACTAATGGCAAATATGACAAAATTCATTCATGAAGTTGCACAAAAATTAAATGTAAGAGAAGATGGTTATAGATTAATTACAAATATTAAAGAGCATGGAGGACAAGAAGTTCCTCATTTACATTTTCATTTATTAGCAGGGGAATATGTGGGTAGATTAGTAGGAAATAAAAAGTAGTTTTCCTACTTTTTATCACTTTCAAATTTTCCTAGATTCATTAGTTTTTCATATCTTTTATTAAGTCTTTCTTCAACACTTAATTCTTTTAATTCTTTTAATGAATTTAAAAAATAATCACCTAAAGCTTGAATTGCAATCTCTTTTCTTTTATGTGCACCAATTAATGGTTCATTAATTACATCATCAATTAATTCTAGGTTTTTTAAAGCTTCCGCTGTAATTTTAAGTGAATTAGCTGCAGTTTCAGCATGTGATGGATCATTCCATAAAATTGCTGCACAGCCTTCTGGTGAAATTACTGCATAAACAGAATATCTCATCATTGCAAGTTTATCAGCAACTGAAATCGCAAGTGCACCACCAGAACCACCTTCTCCAATTACAACAGATATCGTAGGTGTTTTTAAATTAGAGAATTCATATAAATTTTTAGCAATAGCTTCACTTTGATTTCTCTCTTCTGCACCAATACCTGGGTACGCACCTGGAGTGTCAACTAGCATTAAAATTGGAATATCAAATTTTTCTGCCATTTTAGCACATCTTAAAGCTTTTCTATATCCTTCTGGACTTGGCATACCGAAGTTTCTTTTTAGCTTATTTTTTGTACCTCTACCTTTTTGCTCACCAATAACCATCACTTTTTGTTGACCTATATAGCCTAAAAAACAAACGATTGCATTATCATCTACATAATGTCTATCCCCATGAATTTCATATGCATCAGTTAATAAACCTCTTATATAATCTAAAGCGTATGGTCTATCTGGATGTCTTGCAAGTTGAAGTTTTTGATAATCATTTAAATTTTTAAAAGTTTTTTCAACTTCTTTTTCAAGTTTTTTTTCTAGTATTTCAACAGCATGATCATCTGAACGGCTTTTTGCAACTAAGATGTCTTCTTCAATTTGTTTTATCTTGTTTTCAAAATCTAAGTAAGTTGCCAAAATTTTCCTTTTTTCAAAGAGGAGAAACTCCTCTTTTAAGATTGTAAGTTAGTATTAAATCTTTTTGAATATAACAGAACCGTTAGTTCCACCAAATCCAAAATTATTACTCATAACAGTAGTTAATTGAGTTTCTCTTCCTTTTAAAGGAATAAAATCTAAATCGCAGTTTTCATCAGTATTTTCAAGGTTAATAGTTGGAGGAATTATACCTTCATTTAGTGCTTTAATTGTAAAAATTGCTTCAATTGCACCTGCTGCACCTAAGCAGTGACCAACTTGTCCTTTAGTTGAAGAAACAAGAGGTATTTCATTATCAAATAATTCTTTAATAGCTTTAACTTCATTACCATCTCCAACAGGAGTTGAAGTTCCATGAGCATTTATATAATCAATTTTAAGATCTTCACCAGCATTTGCTTTTGCCATAGAAAGTGCTGCTTTCATTGCTCTTAATGGACCATCAACTACTGGCGCAGTAATATGATTTGCATCTGCACTTTCACCAAATCCAATAACTTCAGCATAAATTTTTGCACCTCTTTCTTGTGCTGCTTCTAATGTTTCAAGAACTAAAGCACCAGCTCCTTCTCCCATTACAAATCCATCTCTATCTTTATCAAATGGTCTAGAAGCTTTTTTAGGATCATCATTTCTAGTAGATAATGCTTTCATTGATGCAAAACCACCAACACCAGCACCACAAATAGCACTTTCTGCACCAACTACTAAAATTCTATCTGCACCACCAGTTAAAATAGTTTTAACGCCATCAGCAAGTGCATGAGTAGAGGCTGCACAAGCAGTAACATGAGATAAACTTGGACCTCTTAATCCATGTTCAATTGAAATAAATCCACCTAACATATTAACTAACGAAGATGGAATAAAGAAAGGAGAAATTTTTCTTGGACCTCTATTATAACAAACAACAGAGTTTTTCTCAATTGTTCCTAATCCACCAATACCTGAAGCAGATATAATTCCAAATCTTTCTGATATAGAGTCATCAACTTTTTTATTATTATCATCTATGAATTTTGCATCTTTCATAGCTTCATTAGCTGCTTTTATACCTAATTGAATAAATCTATCAGCTTTTTTAACATCTTTTTTATCCATTACTTCTGTTGGATCAAAGTTTTTAACCTCTGCTGCGATTTGTACAGGATATTCAGAAGCATCGAATAGACTTATAGTATCAATACCACATACTCCGTCTACTACTGCTTTAAATGAATCCTCTACATTATGTCCTATAGAATTAATAGTACCTAAACCAGTTACAACAACTCTTCTCATTAATTATGCTCCGTTTCTTGTATTAAAATCAATTTATTTAAAATATTCAATTTTTCTAAATAAAAAACTTAATATTTTAAATAAAAAGCTAGAGACTAGCTTTTTATTCTAAAAGTTAAAATTATGCGTGCTCTTCGATGTATTTGATAGCATCAGCAACCGTTTGGATACCTTCTGCATCTTCATCAGGGATTTCGATATCAAATTTTTCTTCTAAAGCCATAACTAATTCAACTACGTCTAAAGAGTCTGCACCTAAATCCTCAATAAATTTAGAATCTTCTTTAATTTCTGCAATATCACAATCAAGTTGCTCTACTACTACTTCTTTTACATCATCTAATAATGCCATATTTTTTCCTTTTATAAAATTATCATCGTATTATAGCCAAAAAGATTTTAAAAAATCTTTTAAACCGATTTTTTAGAAAATATTAAACGTATAATCCACCGTTTACTTTTAATATTTCACCTGTAATATATGAAGAGTAATCACTAAGTAAAAATGCTACTGCGTCAGCAATTTCACTTGGTTGACCAAATCTACTTAACGGAATATTTTTTTCATATTCAGCTTTTATCTCATCTTTTAACTCATCTGTCATATCAGTTTGAATAAAACCAGGAGTAACAGCATTATATCTAATTCCTCTAGCTGCTGCTTCTTTTGCAAAAGATTTAGTCATTGCATTTAATCCACCTTTTGAAGCAGAATAGTTAGTTTGACCAGGATTTCCCATCTCTCCAACTATAGAAGAAATATTTACAACTGAGCCAAATCTTTTTTTACCCATAACTTTCAATGCACTTTTACATCCAATAAAAGCAGAAGTTAAATTTGCACTAAGTACATCTGTAAAATCATCAACTGACATTCTTAATGCTAATTTGTCTTTTGTTATTCCTGCATTGTTTACTAAGTATGAAAGTTCTCCATCTGCATCAACGACAGTTTTTATTGCAGCTGTAAACTCTTCTTCAGAAGTTACATCAGCTTTAATTACAGCAGCGCAACCACCAGCATTTTCAATCTCTTCTTTGATTTTTATTGCTGCATCTGCTCCGCTTCTATAGTTTATCCATACTTTTAAACCATGTGTTGCTAATGTTTTAGCTATTTGTGCTCCAATACCTCTACTAGCACCAGTAACTAATACATTTTTACCACTAAATTTCATTTAAATCCTTTGTTTATATGTTTTGTTGATGTGATGAAAATCTAAATCTTTTACATCTTTTGCAATTATATCACCATTTTTATAAATAAAAAACTATGGATATAAAAATTGATTAAACACCTCTTTTATTATCCCATACTCTAATGTGTAATCTGTCACAATATTTAAAACCGTTTTTTAAAGCTAAATTTATTACAGCTTCACTATTTTCTTGCATTTGTTTGGCATTGTCACCCATTGGCATTAAATATACTTCAACTTTTGGAATTTGAACTAAAATATCTTCAATTTCTTTTTTCGCATTATTTAAAAAATCTTTATTGATTACAAATTTTAGATATTTGTCTTCACAATTTTCAATTATATTTGTTAAAGTTTTTATATTTACTCTTTTTTTTAAAGGTTCAAGTGAGTTACTTAATTTTACACTCATAGAAAAAAGTATTTCTTTTTGATACTTTTCAACAATTTCAATATTTAATGAAGCATTTGTTTCAATTGTTACTTTATATTCATTCTCTACATAATATTTAAGTAATTTTTGAAACTCTTTATTCTTCCAATAAAGAAGTGGTTCTCCACCTGTAATTACAATATCACATTTATAAGAAGGAAGATATTTTTCTACTTCTTTTATTAAATCACTTGCATTTACAAAAGTATGCCATTGATCTTTAAATGCAGGATCAACTGCATAATATGAATCACATGCACACTTTTTCACTCCACTTGGAGTTTCGTATTCAACTGCAAAGCCTTCACATCTAAAATTACATTTCCCAAATCTAATAAATACAGAAGAAGTTCCAACTCTTTTACCTTCTCCTTGTATTGTTGGACCAAAAATTTCATTTACTTCAAGCATAAAAAGTACTCTTACTTTTTGGTGTTTCTAAAAATTCAATATGAGATACTTTTATTCCTAAATCCGTCATTTTTTCTTGAACAATAGATAAAAACCAAGCTGATAGGTTTTCACTAGTTGGAACAAAATCAACTAAAACATAACCTTCATATAACTCTTTTATATGAATTTCTTCTTTAGTGAAATTTTTTAAATTTACTAAATAATAACCTTGCTTATGTTTTATTAATTCTTCTTTTTTTACTTTAGGTAAAAGAGTATCAAATAATGGGTCGTTAATATCTAAAATAAACTTGTGATCAAGAACATTATCAATAAAAGCTTTAAACCAATTAAGATGTTTAAAGTCTGTTACCATACCATCTTTTAATTTATCTGCTTGTAAGTAGACTAATATTTTCCCTTGATGTCCATGTAGATGCCTACATTTTAAACATCCATCTAAAGAAAAATCAGTATTTAATGTTTGTGACCATACTCTATGACCATAACAAAAATCAAACTCTTTTGAAATTTTCCAATGCATTATTTTACCTTATATGGTATTTTGTCTTTACTATTTGCTTTTTCAAAACCATTTAATCTTAATCTACAGCTATCACATACTCCACAAGCTTGCTCTTCTTCTTTATAGCAAGACCAAGTAAGTTCTAATGGAACATTTAATTCTAATGCTTTTAAGACAATTTCACTTTTCATTAAATGAACAAGTGGAGTTTTTATTTCTATATTTGTTGTTTTTTTAGTTCCTGTATTTATTGTACTATTTATAGATTTTATAAATTCATCTGTACAGTCAGGATATCCTGAACTATCTTCTTCTACAACACCTATATAAAGAGCACTTGCATTTTCTTTTTCTGCAATTGCAGCTGCAATTGATAAGAAAATACCATTTCTAAATGGAACATATGTTACAGGAACACCATCTTCAACTCCATCTACTGGTACATCAATACTTTTATCTGTTAATGCACTTGCTCCTATTTGAGTAAAAAATGGGATATCAATTTCATATTTTTCTTTAATTTCTAAATCTTCACAAATATCTCTAAATGCTTTTAATTCTCTTTTTTCTGTTCTTTGTCCATAATTGAAATGAAGTGCAATAATTTCATAGCCTTCATTTTTTGCAATATAAGATGCTAACGTAGAGTCCATACCTCCACTTAATATACAAACTGCTTTTTTCATTTTGTTATAAAATCCTTTTTCTTATTTGTAAAAAATTTCCAATTTATTGGCAAGATTTTTAGCATATAATCTTTAGGTAATTTATCAACTGTATCATCTAAAACAATCATACTATTTGCTTTGCATAGTACATTTACCATCCCTGGACTTCTTTTTTCAATTACTTCAAAGTATTCACCATCAAACATTCCTGGAATAATAGTAACTCTTCCTTTTTTTATTTTAAGATCTTTTGATAATTTACCTAAAATAAAATTATGATGTAAGTTTTTTGAACCTATTAATTTTTGAACAATTAGTTTTCCAAATAATTCAAAAATTAAAGAAGATGCTAAAGGATTTCCTGGAAGGTTCAAAATATATGTATTTTTTATTTTTCCAAAAATTGTAGGTTTTCCTGGTTTTATATAAATACCATCAATAATTGTTTGAAAATCTAATGTTTGAAATGCCTCTTTTGTAAAGTCAGCATCACCAACACTAACCCCACCAGATGTTACAATTAAATCTGCATTTAAAGAGTTATTTATTAGCTCTTTGATTGCTTCAACACTATCCTTTGCTTGTCCCATAAATGTAACTTCGCAGCCTAACTCTTTAGCTCTTGCAATAAAAGTTGGAGTATTTGAGTTATATATTTGATAATCTTCAATTTTTTCATAATGAAGCTTTAACTCTTCTCCCGATGCAAAAACAGCAATTTTAGGTCTTTTATATACTTTTATATGTGAAATACCTTGTGAAGAAAGTAGGGTGATTTTAGAAAAATTAACTCTTTCACCTGTTTTTATTAAATGCTCATTTAAACTTATATCTTCACCAATAAATTTAATATGTTGAAACTCTTTTACTTTTGTTTTATCTAAAATTTCAATTTTATTTTTTTCTAGTTGTTTTGTCTCTTCTTTTGGTATTATAGCTGTTGTATTTGATGGAACTTTCGCTCCAGTCATTATTTTTGCACAAGTGTTTTGTTTTAAAAATATATTTGTGTTATCACCTGCAAAAACTGTATCTATAATATTTAACTGGTTATTCCTATCATCAAATCTTATTGCATAACCATCCATTGCTGAGTTATCAAATTTTGGAAGTGCAAAATCTGCATATAAATCTTGGGCACTAATCCTATTAATACTTTGCTCAATTGGAATGATTTCAAAGTCCAATTTTGGATTTAATTTTTCTATAATATTTAATGTATCTTTAATATTTAAAGCCATCAATTTCCTTTACTAATACCTTATGACAAGTTTGCTATAATACCAAAATTTTTTAAAAGTGAGATAAACATGGAAATTATGCAAGAAGCATTAACTGCTCATATATATGCAATTTATTTATTTATAATTATAATGATATTTAATTTATACAGTGTAATTACAGTAACAAATTTTATCAAATTAGCAAAAAGATTAAAGTTTATGACTCCTTTGTATCATTTAACAAATGCTATTATAATGTATAGTGGAGCAATTATTGCAGCATATGCTCACTCTTTTAGTTTAAAAGTTATAATAATGATACCAGCTTCGATTTTTTTATTAGTTATTGAAATAAAAAGATATAAAAAAATGAGAGTTATTAAAGCAGAAGATAATAGACTTCAAGAAGAATTTCGAACTTATGCAAAAAAAATATATATGATTGAAGCATTTGTTTTAATTTTTGTATTTTTACTAGTAAAGGTATTGTAGATGCAATTTACATATGATAATCTTGCAAAAGATGAAGTATTAAAAATTGAAAATGATAACTACAAACATATAATAAAAGCAAGAAGACATAAAGTAGGGGATATTTTAGCATTTAGAAATTTAATAGATAAGAATATTTACTATTATGAAATTTTTTCTATAGATAAAAGAAGTGCTATTTTAAAACTTAAATCTTTTGAAGAAAAAATTATTGATGTTAAAAAACAATTACATATTGGTTGGTGTCTTGTTGATCCTAAAACAGTTGAAAAAGAGTTACCTTATTTAAATGAACTTGGAGTAAAAACTATAACATTTATTCCAAGTGACTATTCTCAAAAGAATTTTAAATTAAATTTTGAAAAGATGCAGAAAATATTAATTAATTCTTCTCAGCAATGTGGACGAAGTTCAATTATAGATCTTCATATTTGTAAAAGTTTAGATGAGTTTATATCTTTAAATCCAGACTCATATATGATTAATTTTTCAAATAAAAGAGTTGATGATTACAAAGATGAAATAAAAACAGTAATTATTGGTTGTGAAGGTGGTTTTTCTAAAGCTGAGGTTGAAAACTTTAATGATCAAAAAATAGTAGGTTTTTCAACACCATTAATTTTAAAATCACAAACAGCTGTATCTGCTGTTGCTTCTAAAATATTAATTTAAAAGATAAACTTTTGTTTATCTTTTAAATCTTTTACCAATTTCTAACTATCGAGTGACATCTAGAACAGGCATTTAAAATATCAGAGTATGCATTTGCTGCATTTAAAAAGGCTTTATTTTCAAGATTTAATTGAAGAACAGTTATATCTAATGAAATTCTCTTTGCAGTGTATTCTGCTACATTAATCATGTGTTTTTTATTTGCAGGTAGATATTTTTCTATAATTTCTTTATTTGAAAAAAGTTTATTTCCTTTTTTTACAAGTTTAGTTCCATTATCAATTAGTTTAATGTTATTATTTAAAAAGCCTTGTTGAATTTGACTCATTCCTTTTTCCATTGTTGCCATTGATTTTTGCATAATATCTTGCGCATTTGATAGTGTTACAATTAATGCTGATAAAAGTAATAATTTCCCTAATCTCATTTAATTCCTTTAATATAAGTTGCAAAAATATTACAATTTTAATTATTAAAAAATAATTAAGATTATTAAAATTAGTTATTATATTATTTGAATGAAAAATAAGTTTTCAAAAAGTAGCAGTAGATATAAAAAAAGGAGGTTAAAAATTAACCTCCTTTTTTATATTTTTAAAGAAAAGTTCTTAATGAATATCTCTCCATTTACTAGCTTTCCATAACCAAGCAAAGATAGCAAAAATTACTAAGTAGATTAGGAATTTAGGTCCTAATTCTTCTCTTTGTGCTTTTTTAGAGTCACCAACTTTTTCTAAATAAGAAATTACTTTCTCTTCAGAAGCTTTAGATAAACCAACTCTAGGCATTGCTGTACCTTCTAAGTGTTTTTGAGGATCATTAATAAATTCATGTAAATATTTTGCTCCTCTACTTCTAATGTATTGTGATAAATCTGGTGGAACTTTCCCCATATATGCTTTAATATTTTCAGCAGGAGTATGAGCAGACATTGTTCCGCCTTTCATGTCACCATATTTTATACCATGACATCTTTGACAAGCATCTTGGAACACTTGTTTATCTGTCATTTTATCTGGAGCAATTGATTGTAAATATGCTACCATATCTGCAATATCTTGTGGTTGCATCCAAGAATAAGAAGGCATTGGATGAACTCTTCCATCAACAAATTTATGAGAAACTTTTTGACCTAATGTAGGTTCTTTAATAAATGCTACTAAATAATCTTTAGTGTATAGTTTACCAGAAGTACTTAAATCTGGTGGTACTACACCATATGCAGCAGCTGAACTTGCATCATCCATTACCTGAGGGAATCCCTGAGATTTGATTGAGTGACAAGCAGTACAGTTTGATTGTACTAGTGTTGCACCATTAGTTGCATTACCTTTAAGTTTTAATGTTGCATTATTTGATTCCCAAAAAGAATCAATTCTTTTTTGAAATTTTACTGCAGCATCATACTCTTTTTTTGGAAGATGCGTAACTTTTTCATTTCCAGTTTTTTTAGCTTCAGCTTCAGCTTTTTCTAAAGCTTCTTTTTTCTCTTCAACTTTTTCTTTTGCACTTACTTTATCAGCTTGTTCAAAATTATAGTTTGCTGGATCCACATGAGGATGCATTTGTGAATGAGCAAATGGTTCAACACCCCAGTAAGTAATTAATGTTAATACAACTACTACTGCTAATATTTTTAATTCTCTCATTATGCACCTCTCTTTTTAGCATCAAGTTTTGTAATAACTGGTAATAAAATAAATAGTAAGATAAATAGCGTAGCAGCTACAAATCCAACCCATGCATTAGCACCTGTTGGAGGTAATTTACCCCAAATAGTTAATACAATTAAATCAGCCATTAATATCCAGAACCATATAAAGAAACCAGGTCTTTTATGTGCTGGTAAAATTTCTGTGTCTCTATCTAAGAATGGTAATAATAGGAAAATAGCATTTGCAAAACCAAATGCAGCAAGACCAATATCAAAGGCTTTCATAGGACCAATATCAAAGAAGAAACCTCTTAATACTTCGTATGACCATAAGAAATACCACTCAGGATAAATATGTGCAGGAGTTGCCATATTATCTGCTGGATCAAAGTTTACTGGATCCATAGCAAAATCAAAGTGGAAGAATACTAAGTAAAAATAGAAAATTAAGAAAATCCCAAGAACAGCTAAATCTTTAGAGATAAATACTGGCCAGAAAGGAATAACTTTTGATTCTTTTTTATTACCACTTAAATATTTTTCAGCTTCTGCATCAAAATCAATTTCTTCAGAATTTTGATTATTAACATGTGGAACTCTTAGTGAATAAAAGTGTACTGCAATTAATGCCATTATAACAATAGGTAATAAGAAAACATGTAACATAAAAAATCTTGTTAATGTAGCATCTGCAACGTTAAAGTCACCTCTAATCCAAATAACTAATGAATCACCGATGAATGGAATACCACCAAAAAGGTTTGTAATAACCATTGCAGCCCAGTAAGACATTTGTCCCCATGGTAACATATATCCAGAGAATCCAGCAGCACTAAATACAACAAATAGTAACATACCAGAAATCCAAATCATTTCTCTACCTTGTTTATAAGAACCATAGTAAATACCAGTAAACATATGTATATAAATAATTAAAAATACTACTGATGCGGCAACACCATGCATATGTCTAAATAGCCAACCATATGCAACTTCTTGCATAATTGTATAGTTTACAGAATCAAATGCTAAATTAACATCTGGTTTGTAATACATCATTAAAAAAATTCCTGAAATTACTAAAATACCAAATGTAGCAGCAAGTAAAACACCCATTGCCCATAAGAAGTTAATATCTTTTGGAATCCAATACTCAGTCATTAATACTTTGTTTAGTGTAGTAGTATTTAATCTTTGATCTAACCACTCACCAACAGAGTTTGCTTTAGTAAATTTTGCCATTGCTTAACTCCTTATGCCTTCATCGCAGCAGCGATTTTCTTATATTCAGGACCATCTTCACCTAGAACAATTTTTGTGCCTTTAAGACTAAATGGAGGTAAGTCAAGTGGTCTTGGTGGTGGACCAAAAATCTCTTCTCCACTAGCATTAAATTCACCACCGTGACATGGACATTTCCATTTTGTCTTTTTCCATGCAGGGATACATCCTAAGTGTGTACATAATCCAATAGCTATTGTATATCTATCATTATTAATTACTAAATCTCTTTTATTAGATTCCATATCAGCAGTTTTTTTTAGTACAAATACGGGTTTTCCTCTCCATACGATTGTACTTGGTTCACCAGCTTTTACTGTACTTAAATCAAATTCAGTAAATCCGCTAGATAATACACTTGGAAGTGGATCCCACGCTCTTTTCATACCAACTAAAGAGGCAGCTCCACCAACTGCAGCAACTGCAGCAAATGTATAACCAAGAAAATCTCGTCTATTTGTTTCGTTAGACATATAACTTCCTTATTTTAAAATAAAATCTAACTATTATATTGAGAATTTTCTTAAATTGTTATGACATATGTCAATTCAAATAACTTTTATGTCACTTTATGAGAAAAAAATACACAAGATAGAGTAAAAATATTTATTAGAGAGATTAATTCTCTCTAATAAATTTTACAATTTCTTCTTCTATATTTTCTTTATTAATAATTGTTTTGTGTATAATTTTTGAAGTAAATAAGTTTTTTATATTTGCAGGAAGTTTAGCATTGTATTTTTTAGATATTTCATCTAAAGCATCTTTATCTGCATATTTTTCATTGTTTTGTTTTAATGCATTTAAAACTGTTGGAGAAAATTTTGTCCATTCTGCAGTTGAATAAATAACAGTTTTTAAATCTTTTTCTTTTAAGTGTTCATATGCTTTTAGACAAGTTGCTGTATGTGGGTCCATAAGGTAACCTTCATCTAAAAACTCTTTTATTTTTATTGCTCCATATTTATCATCTGAATTTATTGCTGAAAATTCAGTTTGTAATAAGTTTCTTTCATTTTCAGATAATTTAAACATGTTATTTGATGCTAAATCATCAAATAATTCTTTAGTTCTTTTTTCGCCAAATAAATCATACATTACTCTTTCAATATTAGATGATTTTAAAATATCCATAGCAGGAGATTTTGTAAGAATTAATTCTTTATCTCTTATATCATAAACACCAGTGTTTATCCACTCTGTTAAAATATTGTTTTCATTAGATGCAACTAAAAGTTTTTCTATAGGTAATCCCATCTTTTTAGCATAAAAAGCACCTAGAACATTTCCAAAGTTTCCACTTGGAACTACTAAATAGATTTTTTCATTATTTTTTATTTCATTTTGTCTAATTAATTCTAAGTATGAATGAAAGTGATATATAATTTGAAATATAATTCTTCCAAAGTTTACTGAGTTTGCAGCACTTAATTTTATGCCATCATTTTCAAGTTCTTTTTTAAATGTTTGAGAACTTAATAATTTTTTTAGTGCAGTTTGAGCATCATCAAAATTACCTTTTATTCCAATTACTTTTTGATTATCTCCATCTTCACATACCATTTGTAATCTTTGAACATCAGATGTCCCTCCATCTGGATACATACAAGCAATTTTTATATTTTCTTTATTTTTAAATGTATTAAGTGCAGCTGGACCTGTATCACCACTTGTTGCAGCTAATATTAAATATTTTTCATCTCTTTTTTTTGCAATTGAACTTAAAATAGAACCAAATGGTTGTAAAGCCATGTCTTTAAATGCCCTTGTTGGACCATGATATTGTTCATGCACAAATAAATCTTCTTTTACTTTTACTACTGGGCATGGATTTTCAGAATTATCAAAATTATCATACAATTTTAATGCATTGTCAATATCTTCATCACTAATATCTATTTCAAATGCTTTTAATATATCGTATGCAAGTTTTTTATAATTTTTATCTAAATGTTTTTGTATAAAATTATCTTCTAACTTTGGTAACTCTTTTGGAACATATAATCCACCAAATGAAGCGCTTGGATTTAAAATTGCTTCACTGAAACTAACTTCTTTGGGTTTTATACCATCATTTCCTCTTGTTTCTATAAAATTCATTAAATTTCCCTCTAAATTTCTTTTAATAATTTTTCTATGTCTATATTATTGTTTTTCCCATCTTTCCTAAGAAATTGTGTTCCTACTCCATCACTTGTAAATAGTTCAAGTAAAATTGAGTGTTCCACTCTTCCGTCAATAATATGAGCTTTATTTACTCCATTATAGATTGCATCAATACAAGAATCAACTTTTGGTATCATACCTCCAGCAATAGTTCCATCATCTTTTAGATTTTGAACATCTTCTTTATCAAGCGAGTTTAATAAATTCCCTTCTTTATTTAATACACCTTTTGTGTCTGTTAAAAAAAGAACTTTTTGTGCATTTACGGCAATTGCTACTTTACTTGCTGCAACATCTGCATTGATATTAAATCCTGGGTGATTTGGTTTTAGGCTATCTGCAATAGGAGCAATTACTGGAATATATCCTTGTTTTACAAGATTATTAATTAACTCTCCATTAACATTTGTTACAACACCTGTATAACCAAATTTTCCATCTTCTTTAGGTTTTGCATTTATTATTGATGAATCTTTACCTGAAATCCCAATGGCTTTTGCCCCATGGTGATTTAATAATGATGTGATATTTTTATTAATATCTCCACTTAAAACCATCTCAACAATTCTCATAGTCTCTTGACTTGTAACTCTATGTCCATTAACAAATTCCGTTGGAATACCTAGCTTTTCTAAAAGATCAGATATTCTTGCTCCTCCACCATGAACAATAATTGGATTCATACCTACAAGTTTTAATAATACTATATCTTCTGCAAATTTTTCTTGTAAGTCAGGACTAGTTTGAGCTGAACCACCATATTTAATTACTATAGTTTTTCCATAAAATTTTTTAATATGAGGTATCGCATCAAGCAACACTTGAACTTTATGTTGTTTTTTATGCATAATATTTCCCTAGATTATTTTAAGGTAAAAATTATATCTAAAAGATGCTTAATAGGTGAAGAAGTAGAAACTCTACTTCTGTAATAGTTCTTTATTAAAAGCAATAACTTTATTTCTTCCTGTCTCTTTTGCTTCATATAAAGCAAGGTCTGCATATTTTATACAATCTTTTACATTATCAGAATCATATGGGAACATACTTGTTCCTATACTCATTGTTTTTGAAATTGTAGTATTTCCTGCAGGAATTTTTTTAAGGGCAAAAGCCTCTTTTATTTTGTGTGCTAATTCATTTACTGAATCTTTATCACAATTATATAGTAAAACAATAAACTCTTCTCCTCCATATCTTATAACAATATCAGATTCTCTACAGTTTTCATTTAATGTTTCTGCTACTATTTTTATTGCATTATCTCCAACATCATGGCCATAAGTATCATTTACTTTTTTGAATAAGTCAATATCTACCATTAAAATACCATATGGAATATTAGCTCTATTTGCTTGTGCAACAATTTTAGAAATAGAATCTTCTAAATACTTCCTATTATAAAGACCAGTTAATGGATCAGTTCTTGCATTTAATTCTAATATATTCATCAATTTTTTACTCACAATTACTGTTTTTGCTGTGTCAATATAATCTTTGATATATGGAATTAATTCTCTTACTCTTTTAGTCTCTTCTTCTGTTTGTGTGTAAATTGATACAACTAAGTCTACTTCATTTGATATTGAATATGGAATACAAAAATAGTTTATATCATTGCATTTGCTACAAATTGTACAAACATTTTTAAATTGTGTGGAATCAATTACTGTATTTGTTCTATCAGCTCTGCATCCTTTTTCTAATATATCACAATAAAGCTCTTTTTCTACATACACAGCTGTTATTTTATTATGAATTGTATCTGATTCAAAAAAGTTAAAATTAGTTAATCCTAGTTTTTCTTTAAATACTTGAGCAAGTCTAGAATAAACCTCTTCTAATGTATCATCATACTCAATTGTTTTTCTAAATTTATAAACATCTGATAATCTATCAACAGTATTTTTTACATTTATTAAATGATCTTTTTCATCTTTACTATTTTCTGTTAAGAAAACAGATATTTTAGAGTCCATTGCATCTAATGAATTTTCTAATTTTTCTAAAAGACTATTAATCCATGAAGCTACATCTTTTGATTCTTTACCTTCTGGATTATCAACTCTTTGAGAATAATCACCATCTTGAGCTTTCCTCATAACTTTTTTTATCTCATCAAAAACATTTAAAAATGGTGAAATAAGCATATTAATTAAAAATATAATAATTATCATAAGTACAAGTGCAATTACTGCAGTATGTGCAACAGTAGTAATACCTACTTCTTTTGAATCATCAATAGACATAGTAATAGTTATTGCACCTAATGTATCTCCCTCTTTTGCATTTGTATGGCATTGCATACAATTAATTTTGCCATGGGAAGTTGCATTATATGGAATTGTGATTCTATAATGACTTTTAGAAAAGACATTTTCACTTATTACTCTTTTTAATTTTCCAGTTTTTAGGACCTCTTTATCTATTTCATCTCTTGCTATTTCATTATTAAATCCAATACCAAACATATCAACTACATCTTTGCCTCTACTTAACCAGATTTTATCAATATTAGGAAGATCTTCTAATTGGCTTAAAAATAGTTCTCTGTTTTCAATAACTCCTGTAACCATTTGGGAAGTTAAGGAGTGTTCTATTGTTTTTGCTAGTACATGAGCTTTGTCATCAATGTTTTTTACTCCATAATCTCTAAAGTTGTAAATTAAATTTACAATTAACAATACAAACATTGAAAAAGTTATAAAGATTACTAGAAATATGATTTTATTTTTAGTTTGCATATATGATTCCCCAAATTTTTTAACCTTAATAGTAACACAATAATAACATTAAAAAAATAAAATAAGCAAATCTTAAATTTGATAATATTGCAAATTTTAATAATTCTTTTGTATTATTAACTTATGAAACAATTTTTAGCATTAAAAGCCAGTGCAGGTAGTGGAAAAACCTTTGCACTTACAGTACGATATATAACTCTTTTATTAAAAGATGCAAATCCTAGTGAAATTTTAACACTTACCTTTACAAATAAAGCTGCAAATGAAATGAGTGAAAGAATTTATAAAACACTGCAAACTTTAGGGGATGATGAAGCATATTTAAATGCAATTCAAGTTCAGTCAGGTTTTTCAAAAGAGCAAATCTTAGGTAAAAAACATCAATTAATAAAAAAGTTTGTGAATGCAACATTATCTATTTTTACAATTGATAAATTTGTAAACAAAATATTAAGAGAGTTTTGTGGATATGTAGGTATTAGTGATGATTTTGATATAAAAGAAGATGACATTGATACCTTAAGTTACAAATTTTTACAATCACTTGATTTAGAAAAATTTGAGAAATTAATAGAATTCTCTTGGTATGAGAATAAAAAATTTAACTCTTTATTTGATTTATTTAAATTATTGTTGGAAAAAAATGAAGATATTGATGTTGTCAATGTTCAATCAGAACTTATTCCACTACAAAAACAAGAAGCTTTAAAGCATGCATTTAAAATTAAGCAGATAGTTCTAAATACTGATATTGCATCTAATTCTGCAAAAAAAGCAGTTGATTTTGAAACATTTGATGATTTATTAGGAAGAACATGGCTTACAAAAGATAGTGTACATGAATACAGTTATTTTAAAAAATTTGCAGATGATGTGATGAATGCACATTTTTTAAAATTAAAAGAAGAATTAGAAAAATATTATAAGTTAAGAAGTGCTTACTCTTTAAATAAGCTTTTTGAACTATTTCATACTTTTAAAGCATTTAAAATATCGTATAATAAAATTAAAAATTATCTAGAATTTAATGATATTTCAAATTTAGTATACGAACTATTATCTACAAAAATTGATAAAGAGTTTTTATACTTTAGACTAGATTCAAAATATTCTCATATTTTAATTGATGAGTTTCAAGATACATCTTTACTTCAATATAGAATTTTGCAACCACTAATTGAAGAAATATTATCAGGAAGTAATGAAAAATTTAAGTCATTTTTCTATGTTGGTGATACAAAACAATCAATTTATAGATTTAGAGGTGGAAAAAGAGAGTTATTTGATTATGTGTCTAAAAGTAATCCTTTAATTGAAGTTGAGGTATTAAATACAAACTATAGATCTTGTGAAAATATTGTTAATTATGTTAACTCACTATATACTCCTTTGCCAAATTATGAATATCATGATCAATTATCAATAAATAAAGATGGATATGTTGAAGTTATGGAAGATGAAGCTTTAAGTGAAGAAAATGATAAGTTTAAAAATATAGCTTCAAAAATAGCAACACTACTTCAAAATGGAGTAAATAGTAATGAAATTGCAATATTAACTTATACAAATTCAGATGTTTTATCTTTATATTCATATTTGACAGAAAAATTTCCAAATTTAAAAATAACAACGGAAATGACATCTAAATTAATCAATCAAGAGAATGTAAAAGCTTTAATCAATATGATTAAATATCTATATTTCAAAGAAGATATATACAAAGAGAGTGTAAATGCAATAATAGGGAAAGAACCCTTAAGCCCTTTAGATATTAAAGTTGATTTATATAAAAACAGTATACAAGAATTAATAAAAACAATCGCTACAACATTAAATATTATGGATGAAAATGTAGTTAAACTTATTGAGGAAAGTTATAGTTTTGAAACAGTAGTTGATTTTGTATTTGAAATAGATAAACTTGAAGCTGCAATGCAAAATAGTGAACAAGTTGGATTACAAATATTAACTATTTTCAAATCAAAAGGGTTAGAATTTCATACAGTGTTACTATTAGATAGAATTAAAAGAAAAAATGCTGATAAGAGTTCTCTTCTTTTTGAATATGATGAGGTCTTTTTAAAAAATATTTATTATAAAATTAAGGATTTGGAACATTATAATCTAAATTATAAAAATGCTTTAAAAAAAGAAAAAATATTAACTTATGATGATGAATTAAATATTTTATATGTTGCTATAACAAGAGCAAAAAAGAATCTTATAATCTTTAAAAAACAAAAAAGCTCTGTTTTTGATATACTAGGAGTAAATAGTTTAATAATTGGTTCAATTATTCCAAGTTCAAATAAATCAATTAATTATGACAAAGTAGATAAAATTGATTATACACCTTTGAATTTAGGTAAACAAGATAATATTATTAAAAAAGATGAAGATGATGAAAAAGATTATTCTGATTCACTTTATAATAGATATTTTGGTTTAGCAACACATTATTGTTTAGAAATGTTAGCAAGTTTTGATAAATCAAGTTTAAAAAAATCAATTGATTTTGCAAGATTTAAATATTCTTTATATTTAAATGAAGAAGATTTTGAAAAAATAGAGTATAGAATTAGCTTAATGTTACAAAATAAGCAATTTCAACAGTTAATAAATAGTGCATCATTTACAAGTGAACAATCAATAATATACAATCAAGAAATTAAAATTATTGATCTTTTTGTACAAAAAGGTGATGAGTATTATATTTTTGATTATAAAACTACTAAAGAGCAAATGATTGAACACGAAGTTCAAGTGACAAATTATGTTGATGCAATAAAAGATATAATGCAAACATCAAAAGTCAAAGGTTATTTATTATATTTAAAACCTACAGAATTTATTTTGAAAAAGGTTATATAAAATATCTAATTGAAGCAAAGCCATATGGTTTTGCATGCTCTATTTTTTTTACTTGTTCTTCATTTATAATTCCACCTAGTGCAATAATATCTATATCTTCAAAAACTCTTATTGCTTCTTTTAATTTTTGTACACCTTTTGCCTCAGGTTTATTTTTAACTTCAAAAATAGGAGAATATGTTACGCAGTTTGCATGTAGCTTTTGTGCTTTTTCAATATCACTATAACTGTGGCAAGAAATTATTGTATAAAGATCATTTTCTTTTGCTTCTTTGATATTATCAAATTGAGTAGAAGTTAAGTGAACACCTGTTGCATTTAACTGTTTTGCTAATTTTATATGTGAGTTAATCAATGTAATTGGTATTTCAAATTCCTTGCATACCTCAATAAATATTTTTGCTAATTCTTTGTAGTTTGTAGATTGTTTATCTCTAAAACATGCAATATCAATATTATGTTTAGTTAAAACTTTAGTTAGATTTTTTCTGAAAAGTATAACATTATCTGAGTAATACTTTGGGTCAGTTATTAAATACTGCTTCAATCTTTTCTCTTTTTATAAATTTTACAAATTTTACAATATAAAGATTGAAAAAATCAAGAAAAAAACAGAAAAACTGTTTTTTTCAATATTAAATTTTTGCTTTTTTTGCTTCTTGTACAATAATATTTGCTATGTTATTTGTATCTTTTGAAATCTCAGATGCTTTTCTTGCAACATTTGCATTTGTTTGAGTGATTTTATCAAGATCATTAACTGCATGATTTATCTGTTCTACACCTTTTAACTGTTCATTTGAAGTGCTAGTTACTTGATTTATAATTTGTGTAGTCTCTTTTATATTTTCCCTAAGTTTTTCATATCCTGTTATCATTTGTGCAGCAATTTGTTTACCTTCATTTGATTTAACAGTTGCATTTTCAACAATTGCTTTTATTTGGTTTGCTGCTTCTGCACTTCTATTTGCAAGGTTTCTTACTTCTTGTGCTACAACTGAAAAACCTTTTCCTGCTTCACCTGCAGTTGCTGCTTCTACAGCTGCATTTAATGATAAAATATTAGTTTGGAATGCAATTTGATCAATTATAGTAATTGCTTCTGCAATGTCATGTGTTTGTTCATTTATTTGATCCATTGCAGTTGAAGTGTTTGCTGCAAGTTTTTCACCATTTGTTACTTCATTTGATAAATTTTCAGAATTATTTCTCATTTGAATCATTGATTGTTGAGAGTTTTTCATAGTTGATGTAATCTCTTCAAGAGAAGCTGCTGTTTCTTCAAGAGAAGCTGCTTGTTCATTTGAACTATTGCTTAAATTTGAGATTATATTATTTAACTCATTTGAACTTTGTTGTAAGCTTTGACCTGTTTGTAAATTTTGTTTTAATAAATTAGTACTTGATTCTCCTAATATATTACTATTTTCATATAATTTTTTAATCTGAGCTTCAATATTTTTAACTTCAAGTCTTTTTGTATAGTCATAATTTGTAAAAGAATTTAAAACACCTTGTACATTATCAATATGAGTTAAAATATTATCAAGCATTTGATTTACTACATTTTTTAATTCATTTAACATTATATTATTTGAAGATATGTCTATTCTTTTGTCTAAATAACCTTTATTTACTAAGTTTGCCACTTCAACAGTATTTTTAATTAACTCATTATCAATTTTCATATTTTCTTTTGTTGTATTTATATTTTCATTAATAATTTTTGACATCATTCCTATTTCATCATTTGATAATATTTTTATAGGATTAGTAGTATCTTTTTTTCTTGATAAATATTCAAAGAAGTCATTTAAACCTATTTGCAAATTATGTAGTGGCTTAATTACTAATTTTCTTATTATAAATAAGATTAAAATTGCTATTAATATAATTGAAACAGCACTTAATATTCCCAATACAATTGAAAAGTTTTTACTCTCTTCTAAAAATTCATCTTTAGTAGTTCCAATAACAATTTTCCAACCTCTTGGTTTATAATTTTCATATATTGTTATTTTCTTTTTTACTTCACCAGTTTTTGGATTAGTCCAATTATAAGTAATTACACCTTTATCGTTTTCAAACATTTCCTTGATTGATTTATCTTTATTTAGATTAAAAATATTTTCATTTTTCCCATGTATTGGATGAAGGACAAAATTACCTTTTGTTTTCTTTTTAGTACTTAATATATAAACATACCCTGTTTTACCAATAACTTTTTTCTTGATACTTTGTATATACTCATTATAACTTTCTGTATAGTTATAACCCACATACAAAATACCTATAACTTTACTATTTTTAATGATTGGGTCATATACAGCCATATATTCTTTGCCAAATAGATGTGCTGAACCAAAGTATTTTTTGCCATTTATAATTGCATTATAAGCAGGTGAACTTTTTCCTAAAAATGTACCTACTGTTCTTGTCCCATTAGGTCTTTTTAGTGAAGTTGTAACTCTTATAAAATCATCACCTTTTCTTGCAAACACTGTTGCAGTTGAGCCTTTAATTTTTGTATAATTATCAACTATATTTTTATTATTATTTAACATAATTCCATTATTTGTAATTATTGGGGTATCAATGCCATTAACTTTAACTGTTTTATTTTCATCTATTTGAATATCATTAAATTGAGACTTAAAAGCAGAGTATAAACTATTTGCTGTTGTTTCTAGTAGATGATCATAAGTTCTTATTGTTTCTTTTGTTTCATGTACTCTTTGTTCTAATTGTTTTATAACTTTATTAGAAATAATATTTTTACTATACATTGCACTAAATACATTTAAACTTATTAATAAAATAGAAAGTACTATTGTCAAAAGAAGGCTAGTTTTAGTTACTAAATTCATATTTTTTAAATTCATATTAATTCTCCATAAAAAGGTAAAAATAATTTTACTTTAAAATAAATAATAACTTAATTAAAAAAACTAAATTTATATCTGAACTTTCATTAATAATAAAAAAAGGGAGATAAAGCAAGTTGCTTTATCTCCCTTTTTAAAAAACATCAAGAACTAATAATTGATTAGTGGTCTTCATGCTCCATCATAATTGAACCTGCGATATATACATAAGTTAATATCATGAAAATAAATGCTTGTAGGAAACCAAAAGCAGTTAACATGAAGAAACCTGAAATAGGAACAATCCATGGTACTAACATTAAAAGTACCATTGTAAACATATCATCACCTTTGATTGAACCAAAAAGTCTGAATGATAATGAGATAATTCTTGATAAATGAGAAATTATCTCAATAGGGAACATTAATGGTGCAAGTATAGGCATAGGACCCATAAAGTGTTTAAAATATGCTCCTACACCATTTTTCTTAATACCTAAGAAGTTGTAGTAAACAAAAACAATTAATGCTAGTGAAAGTGTAAAGTTGATATTTGCAGTAGGAGATTCAAAACCTGGTACAATACCTATCATATTACTTACAAAAATTACTAAACCTAAAGATGCAATTAGAGGCATGTATCTTCTTGCATTTTCTTCACCCATTGTGTCAGTACCCATAGATATAACACCACCAATATATGCTTCCATAACATTTTGTGAACCCGTTGGAACTAATTGCATTTTTCTTGTAGCTGCTCTTGCAACTAAGAAAACTATTGCAATTACTAGAATGTAATGTGATAAAATGATCCATTCTTGTCCGTGCCCGCCGATAGCACCAAAGAATGTAAACAATCTTCCTTCCATCTTCTTCCTTTTCTTATTTTCTTTTGTGTTTGCACTTTTTTGTGGTGTATTATATGATTTGTTTTCTAAAATCTTTATAAATAACCAAAAAAAAAATTAGATTTGTTTAAATCTGTAACCATTACCTTTAAGTTTATCTTTGATTAATTTTTGGTGCTCTTCACCTTTTGTTTCTAAAGACATTGTAATTTGCGCATCACCAAATTCAAGTTGAATAGAATCTCTATCATAATCAATTTGAACAATATTTGCTCCACAATCTTTAAAAATATCACTAAGTTCTGTTAATGCACCTGGTTTATCCCTTAATTTAATTATTAAGTTCATTTTTCTATATGACTTAACTAAACCTTTTTCAATAATTTGAGAAATCATAGTTACATCAATATTCCCACCACTAACAATTGCACAAACTTTTGAATCTTCAATTTCTACTTTTCCATGCATGATTGCAGCTGTAGAAGCGGCACCTGCACCTTCTACTACTAGTTTGTGTTTTTCTAGTAAAAATAAAATAGCATTTGCAATTTCATTATCACTAACTTCAACTATGTGGTCTACATAATCTAAAATAATATTTAAAAGTTTTGGATTTACATCACGTACAGCTATTCCATCAGCAATAGTTCTAACTGATGCTGAATCAATTGGAGTTTGAGACTTATATGATTCTTTCATACCTCTTGCTCCACTTGCAACAACACCAATAATTTTAATATCTGGATTTATAGCTTTTGCTGCAATTGCAATTCCTGAGATTAAACCTCCACCACCAATTGGCACTATAATTTGTTTCATATCTGGAATTTTTTCTAAAATCTCTAATGAAATTGTTCCTTGACCTGCAATTACATCATCATCAGCAAATGGGTGAACAAATTCACACTCATTTTCTTCTCTAAATTTCATTGCTGCACCATATGCTTCATCAAAATTTTCACCATATAAAACAACATTTGCTCCATATGATTTTACACCAGTTACCTTAGTAAGTGGTGTTGCCTCAGGCATAAAAATTGTTGCTTCACAACCAAATTTATTTGCTGAATATGCTACACCTTGTGCATGGTTTCCTGCACTTGCAGCAACAACACCTTTTGCTCTTTGTTCCTCTGTTAAGTTAGCAATTCTATTATATGCACCTCTTAGTTTAAAACTTCCAGTTAATTGAAGATTCTCTTTTTTTAAGTATACATCTGCATTAAAAGTTTCACTTAAAGAAGGGGCTTTTGTAATTGGAGTTTTTTCTCTTATTTTTTCCAAATTTGTTTTTGCTTCTCTTATATCATCTATTGTAATCATTTTTAACTCTATTCTTTAATTTTGAGCAATAATACCGAAAATTTGTTTTTATGAGAATTAAAGAATTCATTTATAGCCTTTATAATAAGCTTTATGATATAATCACAAAAAATTTAAAGGCTATTATTGAAGTTTACTTATGTGACTCTTTTTTCTAATTTGATAGAACCCTATTTTTTTGATTCTATATTGAAAAGAGCTGTTGATTCAAATTTGCTGGAGTATGAATTTTATAATCCAAGAGATTTTACTAAGAATAAACATAACAAAGTTGATAAAGCTATGGTTGGTGGAGGAGCAGGAATGCTTATGACTCCACAACCTTTGTTTGATTGTTTAGATGAAATAAAAAGAAAAAATGAAGATGCTTATATTGTATTTCCATTAGCAGCAGCAAAACCTTTTAAGCAAAATGATGCTAAAAGATTGGCAAAGAAAAAAAATATTGTTTTTGTTAGTGGAAGATATGAAGGAATTGATGAAAGAGTTATTGAAAAATATGCAAATGAAGTATTTTCAATAGGAGAATTTGTACTAACAGGTGGAGAATTACCATCTTTAGTTATGAGTGATGCAATTTCTAGAAATATTGATGGTGTACTTGGGAATGCCCAATCTTTGGAAGTTGAGAGCTATGAAAATAATCTTTTAGAAGCACCATCTTTTACAAAACCTGAAATTTTCCAAAATTTAAGTGTCGTTAAAGAATTCTTAAAGGGAAATCATAGTAAAATTTCCGACTTAAAATTCCAGATGTCAATTTGTAAAACAAAATATTATAGACCCAATAAGGAAAAGAGATGAAAAATAGATATATTGCTAGCTTCGAAGCAGCTCAAATAGAGTCTAAAGAAATTCCTCAGTTTAGAGCAGGAGATAACGTAAGACTTGGTGTTGAAATTAAAGAAGGTGAAAAAACTAGAGTTCAATCTTACGAAGGTGTTGTTATTGCTAGAAGTGGTGAAGGTGCGTCTGCAACTTTTACTGTTAGAAAAATAGGAGCAAATTCTGTAGGTGTTGAAAGAATTTTCCCACTATATTCAGAGTCAATTAAAACTTTTGAAGTAACTAGAAGAGGTAGAGTAAGAAGAGCTAAGTTACATTACCTAAGAGGACTTAAAGGTAAAGCAGCAAGAATTAAAGAACTTAAAAAGTAATTTAACTAAGGCTTGTCCTTAGTTTTACTTTTATGAAAAATAAAACTTTAATTCATAGTGCACTTCTTTGCGAGTGCCAATGCGTAATTAACTTCTTCAAACTTAAACAAGATAAATCTTGCAGTGCATTTAAACTTTATCATAATGAAAAAATCGTATTAGTCGTATCTGGAATAGGAAAAGAAAACACAATAAATGCACTTAGATTTGCTTTTGATAATTTTATTATAAGTAAAGCTATAAATATTGGAATTGCAGGTTGTAAAGATCAATCAATAGATATTGGAACACTTTTTACTACCAATAAAAAAATTAAAAATCTAAATTTTACTACATTAACTACAATAGATAAACCACTAGACAATAAACTTAACCTAAAAACTACATTAGTTGATATGGAAGCTTTTTATTTTGAAGAGTATTGTAAACAATATTGTGAGAATATTATAGTTTTAAAAGTTGTATCTGATTATTTAGATACAAATATACCTAAAAAGTCATTTATAATTGACTTAATGCAAAATAATTTTAATCAATGGAAAAGTTTAATATGAGTTATAATGAAAAATTTAATTTAAATATAGAAAAAACAAACTATAAACAACTTGATGAAAAAACACAACAATTTTTAAAAAACCTTGCTTTTACATATCAATTTTCTTTTCAAGAATTAAAGCAAATAATTGATTTTGCAATTGATTTTAAAATTTGGCATGAAAAAGAGATTTATGTCGTTTGTAAAGAAGAATATTCAAATAGAAAAGAGTGTTTTAATCATATAAGAAGTATTTGGGAAGATTTAAGAAAAAGCCCAAATTCCTATGCAAAGTTTACAAAAAAGCTTTATAAAGATGATGTAAGAAAAATATCTTTTAAAAATTTTAAAGCACAAAAAGCTGCTTTAGGTTCATGTCCTGTTGCAAGTCCTAATACAAGATGTTGTAATCTTTTAACTTTAGATGCAGTTCAATCATGTGGTTTTGATTGTTCTTATTGTTCTATACAATCTTTTTATAATCAAGATAAAGTAGGGTTTGATATAAATTTTAAAGAAAATTTAAAAAATCTAAAACTTGATCCAAATGAGATTTATCATATAGGAACAGGTCAAAGTTCTGATTCACTTATGTGGGGAAATAAAGAGGGTATTTTAGATGCGCTTTTTGAGTTTGCTAGAACTAATTCGAATGTAATACTAGAGTTTAAAACAAAATCTAATAATATAAAATACTTTATGGAAAATGATGTTCCTGCAAATATAATTTGTACATGGTCTTTAAATACTCCTACAATTATTGAAAATGAAGAACACTTAGCCGCAAGCTTAGAAAAAAGAATTCAAGCAGCAAAACAAGTAAGTGATAAAGGTGTTTTAGTTGGTTTTCACTTTCATCCAATAGTTCATTATGAAAATTATTTAAGTGAATATGAAGAAGTTTATAAAACTTTAATAAATACATTTGATGCAAAAAAAGTTGCACTTGTTTCTATGGGTACACTTACTTTTATAAAACCAGTAATAAACAAAATAAGAAGTAGAAACTTTAAATCAAAAATTTTGCAAATGCCTATGGTTGATGCAAATGGAAAACAATCTTATCCATTAGAGATAAAAAAAGAGATGTTCAAACATGCATATGATACTTTTAAGCCATGGCATAAAGATGTATATTTTTATCTTTGTATGGAAGATGAGTCTTTATGGAAAGATGTATTTGGTTATGAATATTCAAGCAATAATCAAATGGAAGATTTTATGAAGATGTCATATATGAATAAAATCAAACAAAACTCGAATATATAGGCTTTATAGTAAAATACATAAAAAACAATATTTTCACTTTGATACATTAAAATCCAAAAAAGTCTAAAATAAAGTGTATAAAAATAAGTATAAAAGTTTTTTAGGTGTATAATTTATAAGAAAATCAAATTGAGGTTATTATGGATAAATATAAAGGAATAAGTGAAAAAACTTTAAAGAATGGAACAAAAGCAATTTATGTTCGTTTTAAATATTTAGGAAAAATATATCCAGTTAAAAATTTTACTAAACTTTTTGGGTGTACAAGTAAAAGCCAAGCGTATGAAAAATTAAAAGAAGTAAGAATATCTTTATCTAAAGGAATTGATCCTTTTAATACTCAAGGGAACAAACTTAATGATTATTTTTATAAAAGATTGGATTCTAAAAATAGATCTGGAGAGTGGAAAGAAAATACAATAAATCAATATAGAGATTTTTATGAAAAACATATTAAAAAACCAATTGGACATCTAAAATTAGACAAAATAAAATATGAACATTTAGAGAAAATTTTAGATGAAATAATTCATACGAAAGGTAGTTATAGAAATAGGGTATCTAGGATATTATCACCTCTATTTCAAGAATCTATTAAACGAGGAGAAATAATTAATAATCCTTGTGATTTTATAGATTTTGTAGAAGTAAAAGAAAAAGAAAAATTATCAAAAAGAGTTTTTGATGATAGATTAACAATTGCAAGAACATTATATAAAGCATTTAAAGAGCATAAGGCTAGATATAGTATTCATAAAGATGAAATAAATGTTTTCTTTTTAATGGTTCTTCTTACGGGCCATCGTTATGGAGAAATATTACAATTAAAAAGAGAAAATTGTTATTTAGAAGAAAATTTAATAATCTCTCCAGAAGAAATTACAAAAACTAAAAAAGAATATGAATTTCCACTACCTAAAGAATGTAGAGAGTGGATTGCAACTAAATCTAAAAAAGAACTTTTATTTCCAAATATAAATTATGATAGTGTTTATTATCAATTTCAAAATATATTAAAAACTACAAATTTGAAAATAAGAGAAAATAAAAAGTTTTCTCCTCATGATCTGAGATCTATTATGTTAAATGTTATGAGAAAAGATTGTAAAATTGATACTTTATTGGCCGATTATTGTTTAGAACATAAAATTCCATCTACATTAAAGCATTACATTGATTTTGATTATGATGATAAGAAAAAAGCATTTAAAAAATATTGGAAAAAGATTAGAAATTAAAAAGTAATATTAAAATCGTTTAGATAAAATATAAAAAGTTTACTTATATAATTCAAAACTAATATCTAAAATGATATTATTTTTTTAAAGGAATTACATGAAAATTCAGAGTATACAAATAGCACTATTTTTTAAAGATTTATTGATCGAGAGACCTGATTTAAAATTTAGAGCATTAATTGATAATTTTAGCGATGTGTTTGATACTATGCCAACTCAATTTGAATTACCTCCAGGTACACCAAATGATGTACCTTTTTTGATATTAAAGTCTAAAAATAATCTAACAAATTGTAATGTATCAAGAAGTAGAATAGATTTTTTTAGTGAAGATTTAGATTATGTAGAAAATCAAGATAAATTATTGTCATATATTAATGAAGTTACAAATGTAATTGAAATAATAAATTTTGGATTTATAACTACTCATTTTGAAAAAGATGAAAATGCTTCAAGTGACATAGTAAAAAAATATTTTAAAAATGTTAATGCAGACTTAAAAGAAGTTTCATTAAGTTTTAATACTCTTATAAAATTAAATAGAGAAACATATAATTGCAATATTGCAATTAGTGATATAAAACAACAAAATCTACATACAAAAGTTGTAAGAAAAGGTTTATTGATTCAAAAAGATATAAATAGTATAAATTTAAATGTTAAAAACGAAGTTTATACAGGTACAAAAATACAATCATTATTTAAGAGTGCACATCAAAATTTATATTCAAGTAAAGTAGATGTTTAATAATATGAATGGTAGTATGTTTGGGGGGAGTGGAACTCCACGTGGGAATTTTGGAAATACTAACCCCTTAGATGATATGTTATCTTATTCTTCAAGTGCACAAAATTCTAATGAACCTATGATTCCTTTAAGTAGTATTAATAAATTAAAATATAATAGTGATACTCCAAAAGGTGAACCTACATTTTCTGTGGGAACACTTCTCACACTAGTTGGTGCAGCTTTTTTAGCTGCTACATTAGTGGTAGGGACATATTATAATTTTCAATCAGATATTAAAGATGTTAAATATGATTTTGAGAATAGAACAAAAGATATAAAATATAAACTTAATAATATTGAAACGAAAATTGATGATATAGATTTAAAAGAGATTAAAAATCAAATTGAGAATATTAAAAATAATATTAATGATTTGAATAATGATTTATCTAAATATAATCTCAAAACAATTAATAAAAACCTTGAACAAATTAACAAAGATATTAAAGATATTAAAATAAAAGTTGATTTTAATCGTGAGAATATTTTATCAAATAAGAAAGAATTAAACAAAAAATAATTATTTTTTATAAAATAAAATTCTATAATTTTGGGCTTTAGCCTAAAATCTTGATTATCTTAAACAAAAGTGTCTAACTCAAAAATACATCAAAATTAATTTTCAAAAGTTTTTAATAAAAATCGTAAAAAAAACGTAAAAAAAAATATTTTTATTTTTTTGACTTATAATTAAGTAGTAATAAACAAAAAAGGTTATTGCTATGGGTTATAAAAGTTTTATCAAAAATCAAACACAAGAATATATAAAGTTTTCAAAAGATGTTGAAGCAAGAGCAAAAAACTATAAAGAAAATTATATTGAGATTGTTAATAGAAAAAACTATATTTCTTGTGGTTTAACTCATAATCCAGTTGCCGCTGCAAAAGATAATTATCTATGGTTCTTAAATAATTGCATGCAAATGCAAAAAATACATGATAATGATGAATATATAAGTATTTTTTTAACTCTAACATTAGATTCTCAATATCATAGATATATTAAAAAATCAAAAAGATTAAACAAAAAATTTAAAGAAGAAAATACAATTGAAAAAGGCTATAAACTATTAAATGATAGCTTTAGGGAAATTTATAAAAACTTTAGAGTTAATAGAAAACATACAAAAATACATTATTGTAAAGCGATTGAGTTTACTCATTGTTTTACATCTCATCTTCATGCAATTATTTTTGTTAAAAAAGAGCATTTAGACAAATTAATAAATCATATTAAAAACATAGTTAAAAAAAATAAACTTGGAAAAGAATATAAAATAGATGTAATAGATAATATAAAAGCTACAACTTATTATGTAATCAAATACATCAATAAAGAACAAAATAACGAAGATGAAAACTCGTTTCATCTTGCTAATGGTTGGAAAAAGAAACATAGAATTAGAGCTTATACTTTTTCATATTCTGCATTAGAAAGATATGTTTTTAAAAAAGTTAATACAATTTTAAATCTATCAAAAAATCTAAAAAATGAAGTTGAAAAAAATGTAATTGATGAAGTATTAGAAAAATGTAATATAAGAATTACAACAAAAAAGATGAATGAAGATAAAACATATAATTTAAAAATAAAAAGATACTTTAATGATGATTCAAAATATGATGTAATAGTCAATAGAACTAGAACAACAAAGATGAAAATAGATAGTGATAAGTTATTAGAACTAGAAGAAAAACTTGATGTTATTAAAAGTTATAAAGCAAATAAGAGTTTTTTTTATATTAACTATCAATTCTTCGATTTAGAAAAGTATGAGAAACAACTTGAAAAACTAGAAAATGATTACAATGATTTTTATAATAGCTTTGATTTTTTTGATGATGAAATCGAAAATAAGTTAAAAAGATTTGAGAGAATTATTAGTAGACATAAAGCTAAAAAAGGTTTTTACAATAGTATGTTAACAAAAGATGAGTTTATCAAAAAATTTAGATCTGAACTAGAAGTAAAAACTTACAACTATAAAATTGACAATTTCACAATTATAGATAAAGAAACAAATGAAGTTATCTACAACAAAAAAGATTATGTTTTATTTGAAAAGTTAGAAGATAAAGAACTTGAAGAATATACAAAAGAAAACGCAAAAAAAATCAAAGTTGGTGCATAAGATGAAAGATTTTATAAGTGTAAATGCAAAATATTATAAGAGTGCTAACATTGAACATACAAGCAATCATAATACAAGAGCTAGTGAGATAGATTATTTACTAGATGATAAAAACATCAAATATGAAAATACTTCTAAATTATATACTTCAAATGATTCAAATTCTCAAAAAGTAAACTTAGATGAAAATGACGCAAAATTAGGTGGAAAAGGTACTTATAGCGATAATTTAAAGACATTTGTAAGTAAAAAAGATGAAGCGATAAGAAATTCTAAACTAATGCAAAAACAATTTTATTATTTACAACAACAAAAAAAAGAAATATTAAGCAAAAAATATAATTATAAAGAAAATGAAAACGAAAACACAATCGTAGAAATGTGTTTGAACTTGAGCGAAGAGAAAGCATTAGAGTATTTAGGAAAAGGTTTAAGTTTCGATGCAGCAATAGATCAGTTTATGTTTGATATTCAAAAGAGATATGGTTTAACTAAGCTTTCATTCGATTGTCATTTCGATGAAGGTTATGTGAAAAATGGGAGAACTTATTTGAACGTTCATGTGCATTGTGTGTTTGTTAATTTTTCATTTGAAAAAGAAAGAAGTGTATTAAGAAGAATGAAAAAAAAAGATTGGTCTAAAATTCAAGATATAGCCCAGGATTCATTTGAAAAACACGATTTCAATTTTAGAAGAGGAATTAGCAAAAAAATCACTAAAAAAGAGCATTTAGAAAGAATAGATTTTATTACAAAGAAGAAAGAAGAAGAGTTAAAAAATCAAGAAAAATCACTAAAAGCTCTAAAAAACGACATCAAAAAACATAGTGATTTTACAACTTCAATGAAGTTTACATCACAAAAATTAAAAAACGACAAAAAAACACTACTTAATGAAGTAAAAATCAAAAAAGAAGAAGTAAAAAAAATAGATAATGAACTAAAAATCAAAAATCTTGAACTTGAAGAACTAAACGAATTTAGAGAAGAACTTAAAGATTTTACAAAAGATTTCATAAAAAATCATACTAAAAAAATTAATAATAAATATATAATAAAAAATATAAATAATTTTTATAATAGTTTAAAAAATGAATTTTTTGAATTTAGTTCTATTAACATAATTAATGAAAAAATCGAAGAATTACAACTAAATTTAAAAAAAGAAAAAAATAAAAATATTAATTTAGAAGAAAAAAATAACAACTTAGAAAAAGAATTAGAGAAAATTGATCTGTTTCAAACAAAAATTGACGAGTTAATAAGCGTTAAAAACACTCTTGAAGATGAGAACTATGAACTTATGCAATTTATAAAATCTCAAAATCTTCAAGAAAAGTACGAAAAATTTAGAGAAATTGAAGAAAAAGAGAGAGAAATAGATAGGTAGTATTGCTTTAGATGGGGGATTGGGGTCTCCCCAACGAACAATTTTCCCCTGGAAAATTTCACCTTGCGTGATTTAGTGAGCTAGAAGCAAACTATCTATCTAAAAAAGAAAAATATAAAAAATAGAGCTCGTGATTGAGCTCGTAGCCTTTTAGCGTATTTATTTATATTTAAATTTAACAATTTCTCTAATTTTTTTGTAAGAAAAACGTAAAACAAAAATCTCTTACCTAAAATAGTATATATACCAAAAAGGTAAAGGGGAAAATTATGGAAAAGAAAGTTGTTAAAGTGGAAAAGATAGACAATGATATTTATTCAAGCACAAAGAATTTAACAAAGCTAAATATAAATAAAAAGTTTTTAGATTTTGCATTAGAAAAAGCACATTTAGAACAAGTATTAAAGCAATTAGTTATAAATGTTTTCAACGAGGACAATTTATATAACAAGCAAAAGATAATCGCATTTACTAATTTAATAAGAAGTATTAAAAGATTAGTAGATAAAAAAGAAGAATTTACTTTAAATGTGATTATTAAAATGTTAAATGAACATCATAAGACTCAAAAGAATATCAAATATTTTGTAAATAATAAAGAGTTAGAGAGTGTTAATACATTTATAAAATTAGCATTTGATAAAGATTTACACTTAACTTTAAAAAATGTTTATACATCAAAAAAGGACTAAGTTATGCTTGGTCCCAGAAATGTAATTCAAAATTTTAGAGATTTTGAAATAAAAGAGTTAAAGAAAAAAATGAAATTTAAAGATGATTCTCAAAAATTCAATTCTGGTGTTGAGATTGTTAAGTTTGTTCATGAAGATGAAAAAGAGAAAAAAGGGGTTTAAATGTTAATATTGCTAATTTTAGAGAAGTTTTTAGACAAAGACTTTGATATATATGCTTTAAAGAAAGCATTAAAAGCTTATAAGCTTGAAGAAGAGAAAAGACATCAATTACTATTAAATAAGCTTGAAAAGCTTTTAAAAGACATTGAAATGACTAAAAGGCTAGAAAACGAAGAAAGAGCAAAAATTTCAAGAGTTTTGAGAGAGATTGATGAATTATAAAATATATGAAAGACTAAAAGAAGAAAGTAGAGACATTTCTCTATTGATGAATAGTAAAGAATATTTAGATCTGAAAAAAAAATTTAACTTAAGATATTTAGAAATCAAAGCAAACATCAAATTAATCAAGGAAATTCAAACACATTCACATTACTTTATTTCAAATTCTAGCCTAGTTGCGAAGCAACAAAAGAAAAGTATTAATGTCGATGAAATTGACAAGAGTATTAATAAAATGAATAGAGAAATAAACAAATTTAATAAAAATAATAGATATAAAAATAGATATAGAGAAAGAGAGAGATAAAAATGAAAAAAGAGAAAGTAAATATAAATTTCAGGGTTGATGAGAAAGTGAAGTTAAAATTGCAATTTTTAGCAAATTTGGAAAATAGAACATTAAGTTCGTATTTGAGAAATGTTGCTAAAAAAGAGAGTGAAAGATTGAAAGTATAGTTTTAAATTTCATTTTTTATGATGTTTACATCGTAGAAAATGAAAAAACATACTTTTTTGATGTGTTTTATTCCTTTTCAATTTATTTTTATTATAATATTCCTTGTTTTTAAAGGAATAAAATGAATTTAAATAGTAATCAAGAAGTATTTAATATGTTCTTTGAATTTAAAAATATTTATAAACATCAAATTTACAATAGATATAAAAGAATGAGTTCTAAAAATTTAGAAGAACTAATTGAATACTTACAAAATAACGATATAAAAGAAGAAGATTCAAATATACAAGTTGAATTAAATTATTATCTTGAATTTATAGCAAAAAGAGAAAAATATAGAAATAATTCTTTTAATAGTGATCTGATTATTTTAAAATTAGTTAAATTAAAAATGGATATATTACATGAAATTTTAAATAATCTTGATAATGAAGAAGTAAATTATATGTCAAAAATTCAAGCAAAAAAATATATCAATGTAAAAGAGTTTGAAGAAATTTATGATATTTCAAAATCTTCACAAAGAGATTATCGAGGACGATTAAATAATCCATTACCTTATCATCAAAAAGTTTTTCGAGGTAAGATATTATATGATGTAGATGAGATTGAAAAGTGGTTTGAAAATGAATATAAATAAAAATATACATATTAAATTGCAATATAGAGTGTATAAAATAGTGTATAATAATATTTTATTTCTTTTAAAAGTCCTAATTAATGGTATTTTATTTAAAATATTCAAATATTCAAGCAATAATCAAATGGAAGATTTTATGAAGATGTCTTATATGAATAAAATCAAACAAAATACTGCTTCTCATAATTTCACAAATAATACAAGTCTAAACTTTTAGACTTGTATTAAATATTGGATGAAGCGACTTTTATTCCTAATGCTATAAGTATAATACCTATTGCTTTTTCTATTTTAGCTTTGTAAGATTTGAATCTATTTAAAATTATAGGGTGGCTTAAAAATAAAGATACTAAACTAAACCACATAAAATGCGCTGTACTAATTATAACTCCATAAATAACTTGAACTAAAATAGGTGTATGTACATCTACAAATTGAGTGAATATACTAAGAAAAAATATAGTTGCCTTTGGATTTAATACATTTGTAAAAAAGCCAATTTTAAATGATTTGAAATTAGATATCTCTTTTTTTGTACCTTCAATATTTAAATCTAATTTTGAGTTAGATTTTAAATTTTTATATCCAATATAAATAAGATATGCAGCAGCAAGATATTTTATTATAGAAAATAAAATTATTGAATTTGAAATAATAATCGCAAGTCCTGCAATACAATATAATAAGTGAATCCAAATAGCTGCACTAATTCCTAATGCAGAATAAAGACCTGATTTCTTTCCATGTAATAAAGTATTTCTTGTTACCATAACAAAATCAACACCAGGACTAACAGCCATAAATATTGCAATTGTAGAAACTGCAATTATTTGTGGTAAATAGTTTAAAACTTCCATATTTTTCCTTTTTAACTATTTAAATATTTAGATAAAGATAAATTCCAATCATCATTTTGTAAAAGATTTTTATACTCATTTGCTTTTTTTTCTAGTTCTTTATCAGTGATTTTCAAAGCTTTATAAACATAAAAAGGCATAGTATACGTCATTCTTGTAAATTTTGCCATTGTTTCAAATGGTTTTAAAAGTTCATTCATACTTACTTGCATATAAGAACCTGATTGATAAGCAAACTCAGGTGAGCCCATTGTTGTTACAATTTTAAACTCTTTTGTTAAAAGTTTTCCACCTTCACTTCCATATGCAAATCCATACTCTAAGACTTTATCTTGCCAATCTTTTAAAAGTCCTGGTGAACTAAACCAATAAAATGGAAATTGAAATATGATTCTATCATGTTCTAGTAATAACTTTTGTTCTTCTTTTACATTGATATCTTTAAAAGAACTATATTTTGAATATATATCATTTATTGTAATATTTTTATCGTTTTTAATATTATCTATTAATACTTTATTTAGTCTTGAATTTTCAAAATCTGGATGAGCTAAAATAATAAGTGTTTTTTTCATAAGTTTTCTCCTTTTTGTATTATAGATATTTTTTACTTAAAGTATTGTTACATTACTTTTGGTAAGTATTGTAATTAAATTAATTAAATAAGATGAAAAAAAAGACAACTTTGATACAATCGAAAAAAAACAGAGGCTAGTTATGAGAAATTTTAGTTATTACAATCCTACTCGAGTTGAGTTTGGAAAAAATAAAGAGAGTAATATAGGTAAATATATCTCTCAGTATAATATAAAAAAAGTATTATTAGTTTATGGTAGTAATAGAATTAAAAAAGATGGACTTTTTTTTAAAGTTGAACAGAGCTTAAAAGATTTTGGTATTGAATTTATTGAGTTAGGAGCAGTTCAGAGCAATCCGCTTTTATCAAAGATAAATGAAGGAATCTCTTTAGCTAAAGAAAATAAAGTTGAAGCTATTTTAGCTGTTGGAGGAGGGTCTGTTTTAGATTCATCTAAAGCAATAGCAGCAGGCAGTACAACAGATGATGATGTTTGGGATTATTATAATAAAACAAAAGTTATAAAAGATGCTTTACTTATATTTGATATTATAACTTTAGCTGCAACAGGAAGTGAGATGAATTGTGTATCTGTTGCAACAAATGAGACTACAAGTGAAAAATACTCAGTGTCTTCTCCATATTTATATCCTACTGTTTCAATAGTTAATCCAGAACTTCAAACAACAGTATCAAGAAATTATTTAGTATATTCAGCAGTTGATGTTATTTCACACTTAATTGAAGGCTATTTTACAGCTTCACATTTCCCTGATATAATATCATCATATGTAGAAACAAATATAAAAACAATAATAAAAACAACAGAAAAATTATTAGAAAATAGGGATGATTATAATGCAAGATGTGAATTTGCATGGGTTGCAATGCAAGCAGAAAATGGTTCAACAACAATTGGTGTAGAGGGTGGACAATATCCTAATCATATGATAGAACATGCAATATCTGCTCTTTATAATGTTCCTCATGGTGCAGGACTTTCAGTTGTTATGCCCGCATGGATGAAGTGGTATTATAAAAATAATATTACTCAATTTGATAGATTTGCAAGAGAGGTTTTTAAAGTTGAAGATGCACTTTTAGGAATTGAAAAATTAGAAAAGTGGTTTGAAAAAATTGAATCTCCTACTAAATTATCTCAATTTAATATACATGAAGATGATTTGGACAAAATATCTGAAAATGCATATAAAAACGCAATATCTTTTGGTATTGAACAACAATATACAAAAGAGGTAATAAAAGAGATTTTATTAAAAGCTTTATAGATAAAACATATAAACGATTGATATTCTATTGATTAACAAAATTTTTGATAATATTTCACAAATTAAAATAAAGAGTGAGTATTGTTAGAACCAATTATAAATTATATTGTTCATACTGTTGGAACATTGGGATATTTAGGCATATTTATTATGAT
The DNA here is from genome assembly GCF_004116495.1 of Arcobacter sp. CECT 8985. GTDB lineage: Bacteria > Campylobacterota > Campylobacteria > Campylobacterales > Arcobacteraceae > Malaciobacter. The sequence continues at coordinate 83,903 of NZ_PDKC01000005.1, forward strand.
GTTTTTGGAAAGTTCATTTTTCCCTTTTCCTAGTGAAGTAGTTATGATCCCTGCTGGGTATTTAATATATAAAGATGAGATGAATTTGGCATTAGTGTTATTTAGTGGAATTGCAGGAAGTTTATTTGGAGCATTATTTAATTATTATTTAGCAATTAAATATGGAAGAGCTTTTTTGATTAAATATGGAAGATATTTTTTTATAAGTGAACAAACGATACAAAAAGTTGAATATTTTTTTAAAGAACATGGACATATTTCCACTTTTAGTGGTAGATTAATACCTGCTGTTAGACAATATATATCTTTTCCTGCTGGATTAGCAAAGATGAACTTGAAAACTTTTAGTTTTTATACTACTTTAGGTGCTGGAATTTGGGTTATAATTTTAACTACACTTGGTTATTTTATTGGTGGAAATGAAGAGTTATTAAAACAGTATTTGCATTATATTTTATTTATCATATTTTGTTTTTTAATTATATTGGGGTATTTTTATATTAAAAGAAGAAAAAAATGAAAGCAATAGTTACAGGATATAGTTCAGGAATAGGAAAAGCAATATCATCAATTCTTGAAGAAAATTCATATGAAGTTATTAGATTAAAAAGTAGGCTAGATGATAAAAAATCATTAGAATTAGAAATAAAAAATATACTAAAAAATAGTGATCTTAACCTTTTGGTTAATTGTGCAGGTGTAGGAGTTTTTAGGCCACACGAAGAGATAAGTTTAGAAAAAATTCAAGAGTTAATTGATGTTAACTTAACAGCACCTATTATTCTTTCAAATTTATGTCTTAGAAGTTTGAAAAAAACAAAAGGGCATATTATAAATATATCTTCTATTGAAGCAACAAGACATTCTAAATTTTCTGCTTTATATTCTGCAACAAAAGCTGGTCTTAGAAGTTTTTCATTAGCTCTTTTTGAAGAGTTAAGAAAAGCAGATGTAAAAGTAACAAATGTAAATCCTGATTTAACAAAGACAAATTTTTTTGATGAGTTTAGTTTTGAGCCAAGTGATAATAAAAATGCATATTTAACTCCTGAAAATATTGCAAAACAAATTTTAGAAATAGTAAATTTTGGTGGGGTTATAACTGATATTACTTTAAGACCTCAAAGATTAGAAATAAAGAAAAAATAAGTCATCAATTTGATGACTTAAATAATTGGTCTATTGTATCTAATAAAATAAAGAGATGGTAGAGCAAGCCCAAAACTAATAGCTCCTAAAATAGATACAGCTTTTAGTCCATCTTCAATGAATAGTGCAATATGTGCAGGAGTTACACCGTGAGTGTTCATCTCTACAAGTGTAATAACAGCATCAAATGCATATGTTCCTGGAATCAAAGGAATGATAGCTGCAACTGTATAAATAGGTCTAGGAACTATATATTTTCTTGACCAATAAACTGCAAGTGTACCAAAAATTAAACTTGCAAGAAAAGTTGAAATTTCTATATAAATTCCTAAATCTAAAAATAGTGTTCTTAGAGTATAAACTATTGCTCCACCTAATGCACAAAACTTTAATGCAAATTTTGGTACATTAAAAATCATTGCAAAACCAACTGCCGGAATTGCTGCAAAAATGGCATCTAAAATATATTTTGTTATTATATCATGCATTTTACCATCCTTTCATATTTAAAACTGCCATAGCAAAAATAATTCCCATACTTGTTGCTAAAGTCAATAATGTTGCTTGCATCCAACGACCCCAACCCATACTTAAATAGCCTTTTACCGCATCCAAAAAAGAGTTAATAAAAGGAAACCCAGGAACTAGTAATAAAACACTAGCAGATAGTGCAATACTAGGAGTTGTACTAATTTTTGAAGCTAAACTTGCAATAAGTGTTGCAAAAAATGCAGTAGTTGCAAAGCTTATTATTAAAATAAATTTTTGCTTTGCAAGTTGTTGTCTTATAAACATTGCAATAGAAGAAGCTAAAAATGTAATTGTAAATGCTTGCCAATCTGCACCTCTTAAGTAAGAAAATGATGCACATGAAAGGCCTATCATAAAAACAACTAACCATTTATTGTAATAGTTGGGTTTTATTTGTTTTAGTAAAAGAATTGCTTTTTCTGCACCTAATTCATAGTTTTCTAAATCTATGCACAATCTTTGAACATCATAAACAATAGACATATTTATTGGTTTATGATGTGATTGTCTAGTTGTGGTAACTGATTGATTTGTATTTGATAGTGTTGTTAATACAATTGCAGAGGGAATAAGAGATATTTCTACTGATTTTACACCTAATGCTTTTCCCATTCTTTTTGTTGTTTGTTCAATTAGTTTGCTTTCTGCACCATACTCAAGCATTAAAACTGCTGCTTTAATTATTGCTTGAGTTATTTTCGTTTGATATTCGTAAGTTAAATTCTTCATTTATTTTTTTCCATTTATGTATTTTATCATTTTTATTAAAAAAGAAAGAAATAAAACTGCATAAATCAGATACAATTTTTGATATAATGAAAAAAAATTAAAGTGATAATTATGAATTATTTTTTTACAAATTGGAATAAAGTATTATTAGTTATATTTACATTAATAGCATTATCTTTAGCTCTTAATTTAAGTATTGATGAAAATGCAAAAAAGCTAGTTGATGAGTCTTTTAAACAAGCAGTTGTTGTCTTTGGTAGTGCAAAAGCTTTAAATGCAGTAATATCATTAGCTCAAGGAACTCAACTTGATTTGCCATTAGTAATTGTATCAATTGGTGAAGTTTTAGATCCAATTAATGATTTAGTTGAACAGTTTTCCCTTGTGATGTTAGCAAGTCTTACTTCTCTTGGAATACAAAAAATATTATTAAATTTTGTTACAACTGATATATATAATTATACACTTACATTTTTTATTATTATTTTTAATATTTGGTTATTTAAAAGATTTAAAAAAGATGAAAAAATAAGACATATATTTTTTAAAATCACTATAGTTTTACTTTTTTTAAGATTTGCTATTCCTTTTATAAGTTATATAAATAATATTTCTTATAACTACTTTGTAAAACCACAATATAATATAGAAATACTGAATAAAGATATTGAAAAAGTAAAAGATGAAGTTAGTAAAGTAAATCAAAATACAATAAAAGAGAAAAATGATAGTTCAATTTTGGAAAAAATAAAAGAAAAATTTGATGTTTCGTATTATGAAAATAAAGTTAATGAGTACAAAAATGCAGTTGATAGTTCAAGCGAATATATTGTTGATTTGATAATTGTATTTATCTTTCAAACTATATTTTTACCAATACTATTTTTATTTAGTTTATATTGGTTTATAAAATCTATTTTTAATATAAGAAGAGCTTAATAGAATAAAAGATTTTAACTTTTTTTCTATTCTTCTTAAAATATACTTTTTAAAAAGCTTGGCTTATAATATATATATATAAATATTATTATTAATATAATTAGCCATGATAAAATATAAATTGTCATAGATTTTTTTGCTATTTCTTTTTTATCCCAAAGAGTAGGTCGAATACCTTTTATAAGAAATATTACTTTACTAGCTAAGTTTATAGAAGTAATATTAATTAAAAGTAAAATACCTGCACCAATTGCTAATTCACTATTTCCAGAACCAATCATAAGGCCTAGCACTGCAGCAGGTGGTAAAAGTGCAGCTGATACCATTACTCCAACTAATATGCTAGATAAACCTGCTGTAATTGATAGGGAAGCAGCAGCACCAGAAGCAAGGGCAAGAATAAAAGAATCATAGCTAACTTCTGTTTTTGATACTAATTCATATGTATCAAGATTTTGTCCAAAAAATAGTGCAAAAATTAAAGGAAGCATTATTGCTATAAAAAAACCTAATAATATTGTTTTTATTGATGAATACATTAATTTTCCATCTCCAATGGAAGCTGCAAAACTAAATGCCATATTAGGACCTAATAATGGCGCAATAACCATGGCACCAATTATAATGGCTAAATTATTATGAATAAGTCCTATTGTTGCTACTATTGTTGAAAAAACCAACAAAAGAATGAAGTTTGAATTAATATTACTATTTTTTTTCAATTCATTATATATTGCTTCTTTTGAGGCATTAGCTTTTTCTTCTTTTTTTTCTTCTTTTTCTGAATTTTTAGGTAAATAAGCTTCTATTGGTAAAATTATTATTTTTGATGTTACTTGATCTCCCATAATATGAGAAAAACTATTTATAGCTTTTTGTAAATAGTGATCTGTTACAATCATTCGTGATATTTGCATACCATCTTTGTCAACAGGATAAAATCTTAAATCTTTAGCTTTTACATTTTTAGCAATTTGTTTTATAATTTCATTGCTTGATTCATTTAAGACAATTTCAAGATATTTCATTTGTTCTCTTTTTTATGATGTATCATATTATAAATAAATATTTCTATAATTGAAGAATTTTAGCTCTCAACATAAAATTTTTATTAAATGAAGGCTTTACACACTTATTCATTTTTTTGTTTTTTATTATATCAGATATAAAAGCAAACTTTTTAATAGTATATTAAATCACATAAATATATTAGTATGTACAAGTTTTTTAAGATTTTGTTGATAAGTAAAAATTGTAAATTAAGGAAATAACTGTATCTTTATTAGTATTATTCTTAAAAAAATAGAAAAAAACACAATAAAATACATCTTTATAATATATTTTTGATTATAATTTGGTGATTGAAAAAAGGACAGCTATTTGAAAAATCTTACAAACTATTTTTTAAAAAAAAATATATTATTTAAAGAAATAAGTGAAGTTATCCCAAAAGATTTAGGAAGTCGAAAAAAAATACAAATTTATACAGCAACAGATATAAAATCTACTTATTATGCTATTTTTATTATTGATGCAAAAAGTAGATTTATTAGAAAAAATGCAAATGATTTATTAGAACTTTTTGATAAACTTGTATCTTATAAAGATCATAATTTTAAACATAAAGAGTTACTTATTAGTTCACCTTTATGTTCAAAAGCAAAAGAGTTCTTAAAACAAAATGGGTGGAGTGTTAGAGTTGATTTTATGTGATATAGGTAATACTACTTTTCATCTTTTAGTAAATGAAAATGAAAAAAGATATTTACTGAATGAAAAGCTACCAGCATTTAATGAAAAAGTTTACTATATTTCTGTAAATGACAAGGGTCAAGATAGTTTAAAATCAACACATAATGATATTGTCAATTTAGAAAATTATATCGATTTTAAAACACCATATAAAGGTATGGGAATAGATAGAAAAGTAGCTTGTTATGGAATTACTAATGCAATAGTTGTAGACGCAGGAAGTGCAATAACTGTTGATATAATGGTAGATAACATACATAAAGGTGGGTTTATTCTTCCAGGATTTAAAAAAATAGAAAATTTATATACTCAAATATCTTCTAAGCTTGACTTTGATTTTAATACAAAGGTAAATTTAGATAAAATCCCACTTTGTACACAAGATGCGATATCATACGCAATCTTACAATCAATAATAGAACCAATCAAAAATATAAGAAAACAACAACAAATCATATTTACTGGTGGAGATGGAGAATTTTTAAGTAAATATTTCGAAAACAGTATCTATAAGAAAGATTTGATTTTTGAAAATATGAAAAGGATAATTGATGCTAACAATTGCATTGCCTAAGGGAAGAATTGCAAAAGAGACTTTGGATAAATTTAAAAAAGCTTTTAATGAAAAGTTTATATTTGAAGATAGAAAACTTATACTTGAAAAGAGTGGATTTAGATTTTTAAATGTAAGAAATCAAGATGTACCAACATATGTTATGCATGGAGCTGCTGATTTAGGTGTGGTTGGACTTGATGTTTTAGAAGAGAAAGAGTATGACTTAATTAAGTTATTAAATTTACAATTAGGTAAATGTAAAGTTGCATTTGGACTTAGAAAAGGTGAAGAGTTAGATTTTTCTAAAAGCGAAATTAAAGTTGCAACAAAACATGAGAAAATAGCAAAAAAATATTTTGAGCAAAAAGCAATGGCTGTTGAGATTATTAAACTATATGGTTCAATAGAACTTGCTCCTTTAGTTGGCTTAAGTGATTGTATTGTTGATATTGTTGAAACTGGAACAACAATGAAGCAAAATGGACTTGAAGTAGGGCCTACAATTATGGAAAGTTCTGCACATTTAATTGCAAATAAAAACTCTTTTTATGCAAAAAAAGACAAAATATTAGATTTGAAAAATAGAATAGAAGAAGTACTTTAATGGGATTAGATCTATATTCAAGAATAGAACAATATTTAGATTTTGAAGATGAGGTTTATTCACTGCATAAAGAGTTTATGACTTTTGTAATGATGAATGAACTTGATAATATTATTGATATTGGGTGTGGTCAAGGATATTTTCTTGAAAACCTTAAAATAAATGGTAAAAAAGCATTTGGAATTGACTTAAGTGCTGAGCAAATTAAAGTTTGCGAACAAAGAGGTGTAGATGCTAAATGTATGCCTTTAAATAAAGTAGAAAAGAAATTTGATTGTGCAACTGCTATTTTTGATGTAGTAAATTATATACCTAAAAATCATTTAAAAGAGTTCTTTATAGATACTTATAATGTATTAAATGAAAATGGATATTATATGTTTGATGTAAATTCTTTATATGGATTTAGTGTAGTTGCTGATGGAAGTTTGACTATAAATAAAGAAGAAAAATTTATATCAGTTGATGCAGTTTATGATGAAGATGAATTAAATACAAATATTGTTTTATTTGATAAGCAAAAAAATGGCTTATATAAAAAAGAAGAAGATATGATAACTCAATATTATCATGATATACCAAGTTTAAAAAAAGTTTTAAATGAAGTTGGTTTTGTTGTTGAGTCTGTAACGGATTATAATTTACATGATTTTGATAAAGCAGATAAACATATGTTAATTTGCAAAAAAGTATCAAAATAAAAAAGGCAGAAGCCTTTTTTATTAAGTATTAATATTTTCTCCAAGAAGATTGTAAATCACTCTTTTACCATAAATTTCATCTGTGGCTCTTTCATTGCCTTTTATTGAAGGTTTATTAACTAGATTGAAATCAGAAGAGTGATGAATAAATTTTTTTCTTAGTTTTTTATACTTTAAATCATCTATTTTTTCAAAAGCTTGTATTTTTTTATTTATATCACTTAATAAATCAAAATCCTCATCTTCTAGTTTTGATATTTTATCTTTATTTTTATCCTTATCTTTATCTTTTTTATTTTGTTCTAATGTTTCATCTTTTTGTTTTTGTAAATCTTTTTGTTTTTGTTTTATTTTTGATAATTGATATTTTTCATCTAAGTTTCTTTTTAGTGGTACTCTATCTTCTTCTTTTCTTTTTTTATCTTTATCTGTAGCAATTTTATGAAGTAGATTTAAAATAACTAATTCATATTCCCATGAAAGATTCGTTCTACACATATAAGCACCACTTGTATTGATTTGATTATAATTTCTTGATTTTTCATAAAATATACCATCTTGTTCTAACTCGTAAAAGCTATTAGTGCCTTTTATTAATTTATCACTATTTTCTAACCATCCATATTTATTATTCCATGCTTTTATTTTATTATTATTTCCTGAATAATATTCTAAAACTTTTACACTTTCTATGTTTCCAAAGTTTTCGTATCCTCCACCCACATCAGCATGCGCTCAGGTACAATAAATTCTTTAAGGTTACCATCTTCTTTTAAAATAGCTTTGTTTTTATCTTTAAAAATTGAGTATGCCTCAAAGTTATATCTATATTCATCTGCTGCCATAAGATGAAAAACAGAACCAATCTTATTTTTATCAAACTCTAATCTTAAATCTTTCCAATCATCTGATTGTCTTACTCCATAATGTGTAACAGTATCGACTATATTAGCATGCCTAAAAGAGATAGCATCAATAGAGATTTCATCTTCACCAAAATATGGATTTTCTTCATATATTGTAGCAGTTCTTGACCCTGCACTTATTGTTCTTTTTATTTGTTTTATATCAGTTCTTAAGGGATTAAAAAAAACTCTATTTTCTATTTTTGTATATAAACCATCTTGATATGGGAAAAAACAAGAAAATATATCTTTTTCTTTTGTATTTAGTGCATATTTTAGATATTCATCTTCTTTTTTTATTAATTCAAACTCTTTTTGAATAGAGCAGATAAAATGTCTAGCTTCTGTAGCACCTCTACTAAATCCAAAAATATCAAATACAAGTTCATCGATTTGTTTTATTTTTTCTTTTCTTAATTCTGTTGCTATTTTATGACAAATATATAAAATATGAGCATCAATGCCAGTTTTACCAACTCCTAATCCTAGACCAAAGATAGAATCTTTATCTAGTGAACTATTTTCAAAAGGATCAACAGTACCAGAACCTGCTGCATAAACTTTGAATCTTTTTAAATCATACTTGTGGGCATTTTCATTTTTTTCTAAACTATCTTTCCCTTCATAGTGTTCATAAAGTCTTTTTACATTAGTATATCCATTTGTATAACTACTACTTTTACTATTTGAAGGAAGTATTTTTTTTATGATTAGTTCTTTTATCTCTTTTTCTTTTCCTGTTACTGCATCTATTCCTTCTATCTTTTCTATCATATTTTCAACAAATGAATCTTCATCTTTTAAAGTATTTCTAACTTCAAGTAAAAACTTAAATACTTCTTTTGCATCTTTTGAAGCATTGTTATCATCTTCATAGTTATCTTTATAATTATATTTTATTTTAGATTTTGGTTCAAAATATGTTATTTTATCAATTATTTCATTTCTTATAAGCTTCATAATATTTGGATAATTTTCAGGGTCTGGGTGGTGAGTTATTACTTTAATGGACGAATCATATTCAAATTCTTTATTTAATGCAATATCTTCATTTATATTTTTATTAATATACTCACACTGGCTAGTTACATAATCTTTATAATCTTGATAAAACTTTACATTATACATATTGTTATTTGTTCCATCAAAAAAGACTCCATATTCAATTTGCGTTTTTGGCATCAAAGTTACTGAGTCAGTGTTTTCTTCTACTGTTAGTATTATCTTATTATTCTCTTTATTATAAACATAAGGTACCATTATCAAAGCATAGGCTTGTTTATCTATATCTTTTATATTCTTATTAAATCTATTTATCTCTTCTTTTATTATATTATTACAACTATTTTTTGATTTATTTAAGTATGCTACACCTAAATTTATCTTTTCTTGCTTTTTTTCATTTTCTAAGTTTTTACAAGCACTATAAAACTTTAAAGATTTTAAAAAACTTTCAAACTTTTTTCCATACCTTATTGGTATAGATTGAAGATAAACTATCTTTTTATCTATATTTACACTACTTAAAAAACTATCTTTATTTGTTTTTTTATATTTTTCTTCTTCTTTTATAGCTTCTCTTACTATTTTGCCATATTTATCTTTTATACTATTTAAGACTTTTTGTTTATCATCTAAATTTTCACAAAGATTTTTTGCTTCACTTTTAGAAATAATCATATATGCACATCTACTTCTTTCATCATCTATATAAACTTCATTAGAATCAACTAATGAAAAAGATTCTTTTATGATAAACTCATCATTGTTATAATATACCTCTCCAATAAAATTTTTATTATTCATCATAACACTCCCAGCTTTTTAAGTTTTTTTTCTAAGGATTTATCTCCTAAATCATAAGCTTTTTTAAACCATATTTTTGCATTTTCTTTATCTTTTAACTCTTTTTCATAAAGCCATGCTAGATTTTGTGCTGCTGTAGCATCTCCTAATTTAGCTGCTTGTTTATATAATATTATTGATTTATCATAATTCTTTTCTATAACATCATAATAAACTGCAAAATTTATCATCGCATCACTACTTCCTAAATTCACACCAATTTTATATATCTCTTTTGCTTTTTTATAATCTTTTAATCTATAATACATTGCCCCTAACCCAGCAGCACAATCGCCATAACCTTTATTGATACATTCTGTAAAGATTTGCTCAGCTTTTTTATAATCTTTTTTCTTTTTATAATATATTGCTAAATCAGAGTATCCTCCACTTTCTCCAAGTTCTTGCAATCTTTTTAAAACTTTAATCATATTTTTTTCATTGTCTGTTTTTCTATATAAATATACTAAAGACTCTAAAGGATTTACTTCTTTATACTCTATTGGAAACTCTACTTTTTTTGCTTTTATTGCTTGAACTAACCAATATACTGCATCATCATATCTATCTATACTTATATACTCTGCACCTAAATTAAGCATTGAAAGTACTTTTCTTTCATTTTTATCTTTTAACTCATTTGCAGCTTTGGTATAATTATAAATGGCTCTGCCTTTTTTAAGTAAATATGCTGAATATAAATTACCTAAATAATAATATGCCTCTTTATCTCCTAAACTAAGTAGCTTTTCATAAGAGTCTTTTGCATCATAATAATCTCTTTGTTTTATATGAAGTAATCCTTGACAAATATATGCTTTGTTGTTTGCTTTTTTAATTTGTTGTTCATAAAAATCAAATGCATCATCATCGTCTTTTAAAGCAAGTATTCCTCCAACTTGACAAGTTGAATCTTTATAATCTTTTATACTCATAAAAAGTTTTTTTGCTTTATCTCTTTGTTTAGTTTGTTCATTGTATAAACCAGCTAGTAAATAAGTAGCTTTTTTACTACCTTTTTTAATTGCTTGTTTATATATTTTAATGGCATTACTAAAATCTCTTCTTACTACATAAACTCCAGCAAGAAATTCTAAGTTTTTAATAGATGGATTATTATTTACTTCTTTTTTTATACATTGTAAAAACTCTTGTTTTTTATTTAACAAATCTTTGCATAAAATATTTGTATCTTTTTTATTAAAGTTTTTTAATACATTATCAAGATTGATATTTGATATATCTTTTTGCTCTTTTTTTAAAGCAATGTCTTCTATCTTTTTATTACAGCCAGTTAATATTATTATTGTTATGATGATTGAGAGATATTTCATCATAACACTCCCAGCTTTTTAAGTTTTTTTTCTAAGGATTTATCTCCTAAATCATAAGCTTTTTTAAACCATATTTTTGCATTTTCTTCATCTTTTAACTTTCTTTCATAAAACCTAGCTAGATTTAAAGCTGAAGTGCTTTCTCCTAAATAAGAAGCTTTCTTATACCAATATATTGCTTTTTTATAATCTTTTTTGATTCTTTTATAATATCGAGCAAGATTATTCATCGCAGCACTACTTCCTAAATTCACACCAATTTTATATATCTCTTTTGCTTTTTTATAATCTTTGAGGTTCTCTTCATACATTATTCCTAACCCAGCAGCACAATCGCCATAACCTTTATTGATACATTCTGTAAAGATTTGCTCAGCTTTTTTATAATCTTTTTTCTTTTTATAATATATTGCTAAATCAGAGTATCCTCCACTTTCTCCAAGTTCTTGCAATCTTTTTAAAACTTTAATCATATTTTTTTCATTGTCTGTTTTTCTATATAAATATACTAAAGACTCTAAAGGATTTACTTCTTTATACTCTATTGGAAACTCTACTTTTTTTGCTTTTATTGCTTGAACTAACCAATATACTGCATCATCATATCTATCTATACTTATATACTCTGCACCTAAATTAAGCATTGAAAGTACTTTTCTTTCATTTTTATCTTTTAACTCATTTGCAGCTTTGGTATAATTATAAATGGCTCTGCCTTTTTTAAGTAAATATGCTGAATATAAATTACCTAAATAATAATATGCCTCTTTATCTCCTAAACTAAGTAGCTTTTCATAAGAGTCTTTTGCATCATAATAATCTCTTTGTTTTATATGAAGTAATCCTTGACAAATATATGCTTTGTTGTTTGCTTTTTTAATTTGTTGTTCATAAAAATCAAATGCATCATCATCGTCTTTTAAAGCAAGTATTCCTCCAACTTGACAAGTTGAATCTTTATAATCTTTTATACTCATAAAAAGTTTTTTTGCTTTATCTCTTTGTTTAGTTTGTTCATTGTATAAACCAGCTAGTAAATAAGTAGCTTTTTTACTACCTTTTTTAATTGCTTGTTTATATATTTTAATGGCATTACTAAAATCTCTTCTTACTACATAAACTCCAGCAAGAAATTCTAAGTTTTTAATAGATGGATTATTATTTACTTCTTTTTTTATACATTGTAAAAACTCTTGTTTTTTATTTAACAAATCTTTGCATAAAATATTTGTATCTTTTTTATTAAAGTTTTTTAATACATTATTAAGATTGATATTTGATATATCTTTTTGCTCTTTTTTTAAAGCAATGTCTTCTATCTTTTTATTACAGCCAGTTAATATTATTATTGTTATGATGATTGAAAAATAAGTTTTTATATGCATAATTTTCCTTTTAAATTGTAAATTATACAAAAAACAAATTATAATTAAATAAATTATTTTTATAGTGGATAGTTAATCAAAAAAAAGTATCAAAATAAAAAAGGCAGAAACCTTTTTTATCTTATAATTTAAGACCGATAATATCTCTTACTTGTTCCATTTTTGCTTGAGCAATTTTTCTTGCTTTAGAAGCACCATGTGCTAAGATATCTCTTACTTCATCTTTATTGTTTAAGTAATACTCTCTTTTTTCTAAATATGGCTCAAAGTGTTCGTTTATTTTATCAAGTAGTGTTAATTTAAAATGTCCATAACCTTCACCTGGAGTTTCATATCTTTTTTGTAAAGCTAATAATTCATCTTCATTCATAAATAGTTCACAAAGTTTATAGATATTACATCCATTCCACTCTTTTACTTCATTAAGCTCTTTAGAGTCAGTTACAATACTCATTACTTGTTTTTTTATTTTTTTCTTACTAGCAAACATATCAATAGTATTTCCATACGATTTTGACATTTTAGCTCCATCCGTTCCAGGAACTGTTGCAACTATTTCATCAACTTTTGCTTCGGGAAGTACAAAAATATCTTGTTTATAAGCGTGATTAAATGAGTTTGCAATATCTCTTGTCATCTCTACATGTTGTATTTGATCTTTTCCTACTGGCACTACATTTACATCATAAAGTAAAATATCTGCAGCCATTAAAACAGGATAAGAAAATAGTCCATGATTTGCTTGAATTCCTCTTGAAGTCTTATCTTTATATGAGTGTGCTCTTTCTAATAATCCCATTGAAGTGTGATTTGATAATATCCAGTATAATTCAAGTACTTCTTTTACATCATGTTGTACCCAAAAAGTAGATTTCTCTGGGTCCATTCCTAAAGCTAAAAAGTTAACAGCTGCTTCAAACATATTGTTTTGTAAAGCCTCTTTATCTTTTACTGATGTTAAAGCATGATATGATGCTAAAAAAGCAAATAGTTCACCATCATTTTGTGACTCTATCATCTTTTTTATCATACCAAAATAGTTACCTATGTGTATAGTACCTGATGGTTGAATTCCTGATAATATTCTCAAAATAAATCCTTCAAATTTTTTTGAAAATTATATCGAAATTCGCCTAAAATACATAATTAACAAAGCTTTTTATCTATTGCAATTTAGTGTTGATTTTTTGTTCAATCATGTTTATGTGCATAATTAAATTATAATATTCACCCATAAAGGATAGGGGAACTTTAGTCTCTTTTGAAACTTCATCTTGCAGTTGTTGTATTTTTTTTAGTTCTTTTTCTAATTGTTGTTTATTTTGTATTGAGATTGATTTCTCTATTTGTTTTACTTCATCATACCATCTATAAATTTTTGAACGCATACTCCATTGATAAAGTGGGAATGCTCCTTTAAGTAAAGGAATCATCAAAGTAATTAGAGGAATTAGAAATATTTTTAATCTATCAATATTTGCTGCTATCCAATAAGGAAATATTTTTTCAAGCCAAGTGTCTCCATTTTTGAAATAAATTTTAGCCTCTTCATTTGATTCAATTTTTAAATTAGTTAGATTTGGGAATTCATTTTCTTTTTCAAATAGGCCTTTTTTACTGTGAATCTCTTTTACTTTTTTTAATAATATTCTTATTAACTCTTGTGAAAACCCATCTTTTGCAACCAAATTAGCAGTTGTTGCAAGAAGATTTATATTCTCATCTGGTAGATTTTTATATAAATCAATTGTTCCTTCATATAATTTTATTGATTGTAAATATGAGTATTTTCTACTATAAGCTTTTGCTCTTTTGAAACTAATTAGATTTATATTTGGATCTGCTAATAATTGATTAATTATTTTGGAGTTAGGAGAAGATACTATAAACATTGCATCAATCTTTTTATTTATTAGTGCATTTTTTGCTTCATTATTTGATAGTGTAAGTATTTTTGAATTATCTTTTGATATTCCATTATCTTTTAGAAGTTGTGAACTTAAATCGTAAGTTCCACTTCCTATTTCTCCAATTGAAATTCTTTTTGTAATAAGTTGAATTAAATAATCAATTTTATATCCATCATTTCTATAAAATACCCATAAAGGCTCATAATATGTAGAAGCTATAGCTTTTATATTTTTTGTTTCATCTGAGGTTATAGTTCCATTTTGAATAAAAGCTACATCTGCTTTATTTTCATTTAGTAGCTTAATATTTTCAATAGAACCTTTAGATGTTAGTAGATTAACTTTTACTTTTACTTTTTCTAAAAGTTGCTTATATTTTAAAGCAGTTTTATAATAATTCCCATCTTTAGAGCCAGTTACAATCGTAATTTCTTTTTTAGGTGCAGGTTTGACAAATTTTGAAGTTACATAAAATGAAGCAACAATCAAAAGCAAAATAGGAATTGAAATTGTAAAAAATCTATTTTTCATAAATATACCTTTTATTGATATACTTATGATATTATAAATTTTCTAATAATATTTTAAATCCTATAAATATTAATACAATCCCACCAAAAATCTCTGCTTTACTCTCATATTTTGACATACTTTTGGAACCAAGCATAACTCCAATGAAACTAAAAATAAATGTAGTAATACCAATAATTAAAAGTGATAAATATACATTTAAATTAAACAAATGAAGTGAAAAACCAGCTGCCATAGCATCAATACTTGTAGCAATTGCAAGTGTTAGTAGGATTTTATTTGAAACTTTTGAAATATCTTCTTCTGTATTATCCCCATATGCTTCATAAATCATTTTTCCACCAATTACTATTAGAAGAAAAAATGCAACCCAATAATCAAAACTACCAATATACTCTTTTAGACCAACACCACCAAAATATCCAATAAAAGGCATCAAAGCTTGAAAAAAACCAAAATATAAACCAGCTTTTAAAGCTAATACTTTCAAATTTTCATTACTTTTTATTCCAAGTCCAATAGATACTGCAAATGCATCCATACTAAGTGCAATTGCTAATATAATAACTTCTAACAATAAATAACTCCTATTTTAATTGAGAAATTATAATGAAATATTTTAAATTAACTTCTTAATTCTTTTAAAATACTTCTTGCTCTTTTTTTATGATAAGGGTTATTAACTGCTTTTTTTAGTGTTCTTATACTTTGCTTTTTGTCATTTAGTTCATAAAAACAAAGTGCTTTTAATATCTGTTTTTTCCCATCTGTTTTACTATTCTTTTTTGCTTTAATTTGATTTAGTGTTTCAATGCTTTTTTTGAATTCTTGTTTGTTATAATATAAATTTGCAAGTATTATTTTATATTTGTTTTTATCTGCAAATTTTGAAGATTCAAGTTTATTTATTGCTAAATCAATCTCTTTTGAGTTTATATAACAATTAACTAATATTTCAAATATTTTTTTATCTTCTTTTATTAATTTTCTATCTATAGCTTTTGTTAAAAGAACACCTGCTTTATTATAAACATCATTTTGTAATAAAATATTTATAAAATATAAAATATTATCTTTCTTTGTTAAAACATTATTTTTATATGCTAATTCTAAAGTTGAAAGAGATTTTTTTAGTCTATTTTTTTGTTGATACAGTGAAGCTAATTGAACCCAATATTGTTCATTTGAATTAAATAACTTAACCATCTTTTTCATTGTTTTTAAAGCACCATTATAATTTTTAATTTCAATATAAGATGAATATAAAATTTTATACCAAGACTCTTTTATCTGTTTTTTTGATGACATATATCTATTTGAATATTTTATTGCACTTTTGTACTTTTTATTATAATAATAGCCAAGAATTAAGTTTTCATAAATTTCTTGTTTTTTTAAATACTTACTATTTATTAAACTCTTAGATAGTTTTAAACTCTTTTCATATTTTTCAGTTGATAGATATAATTTTGCTAAAGAAAATTTAATATTATCAATACTTTTAGGTTCAAACGCATTAAGTTTTATTATCTGTTCATATGCACTTGTAACTTTTTCATATTTATTATTTGTAATATAGATATTTGAAAGTGTTTGTAAAATATATGATTTTTCATACGCATTTTTATCTTCTTTTAGTAATTTATCTAAAATGTTTTTCGCTTTTTTGAACTTATTTTCTTGTATAAGTTTTTGAGCACTTGTTAAACTATTGTATGTGCTTTTTGACATATGTTGTTTTGCATACAAACCAGAACTTAAAGTAATTATTAAAACGAAAAGTATTTTTTTTATCATCTTGCCAACCTAAAATTAAATGTTATTGTTGCATTTTTGAATTCGCCTGAATTACTATTTTTTGATGGTTTAAATCTCCATCTTTTTATAGCTCTTATTGAAGCTCTTTCAAACAGACCTTTGGGCTTAGAAGCCACAACTTTTACATCACTTACATATCCTTCTGAATCAATTTTAAATGCTAATTGAACGAAACCTTCTTCTCTTCTTATTTTTGCTTTTCTTGGGTATCTTGGATTTACTCTCCTAAGAGCTGATAACATATTTGCATCTAACAAATTTGAGCCAAGCTCAACTTGTGCACCAGATAAAGAATTAATAGCAGAAATATCAATATTTGTATTTACTGATAATGGTTTTATTTTTACATTTTTATCAAGCTTTTTATTTAAATTTGTTTTGATATCAAGTTTTTTGGGTTCAACTTTTTTTATTTTTTCTTTTGGTTTTATTCTTTTTTTCTTTTCAATATTAGTGTCTTTTTTATCTCTTAAATAAGTAAGTTGAATTGGTTCACTTCTTTTTTGTAATTTTTTACTTTCAGTTGATGTCATTTCATTCATTAAAATAAACATAGAAATAGAAATTACAAAAGATAACGCAACTGCAATAATAATTCTCATATTAATTCTTTAATGTTGAAATTGATATATTTGTTATTCCTGCAAGTCTTATTTGATCCATAACTTTTACTAAAACTCCAGTTCTTGAATCTTTGTCTGATTGAACAACAACGCTATTTTGAGAATTACTTGCTTTTAATCTTTCAATATTTGATCTAACTGCTCTTAAGTCAACCATTCTTTTATCTATCCAAATTTCATCATTATTTTTTATTGCAATTAATATATTTGCTTGTGATTTTTGATGACTTGTTTTAGCACTTGGTCTATTTACTTCAACTCCTGCTTCTTTTACAAATGATGTAGTTACAATAAAAAAAATCAACATAATAAAAACTACATCAAGCATTGGAGTTAGGTTTATTTCTGTCTCTTCTCTTTGTTGCTTATGGGAAAATCTTCTCATTATAAAACCTTTGAAATTTCTAAATATAATTTATCTGTGTGGTATTTGATTGAAAGCTCTAGTTTTTTCTCAAAAAGTATTCCACTTAGTGCTACAATCATTCCTGCCATTGTAGGAATAGTTGCCATTGATACTCCATTTGCCATAGATTTTACATTACTTGTGCCATTTATTGCCATTACATCAAATACTTCAATCATACCTGTAACAGTCCCTAAAAGACCAACTAATGGGCAAACAATAATTAAAGTTTTAATAAAACTAAGACCTTTTTTTAGTTTCATATTTGAGTCTTCAATTAGATATCTTTTTATTTCTTCTTTAAATTTTTTTTCATACTGATTCTTTTTTAAATCTTCAAAAAGTGATTTTTTAAACTTTTTATACTCGATACTTATATACATATATCTTTCTATTAGCAATGCCCATAAAAATAGGGCTATAGCAAACACAATATACAGTACAAAACCACCTTTTGTAAAAAAGCCAAGTAAATTATCTATATATATATCAATCATGTTATTTTAAATTTTTTGCTAACATTCCTATACTTTGCTCTTCTAAAATTGATACAATTGTTTCTGATTTTGAAGAAATATATGTATATGCAAAAAGTAATGGAATTGCTGTAACTAAACCTAAAACTGTTGTAATTAATGCAGTTGAAATTCCACCTGCCATTAGTTTTGGGTCACCTGTACCAAATAGTGTAATTGCTTGAAATGTTGCAATCATTCCTGTAACAGTTCCTAAAAGACCAAGAAGTGGAGTAACTGCAGCTAGTAGTTTTACAAAACTTTGACCTTTTTTTATCTCATTTGTCTCTTTTAAAATAGCTTCACTTATTTTTATTTCTAAGTCATTTATTGAGTCATTTTGATTTTTATAAAAAACGCCAGCAATTTTTCCTAATGAATTTGAATCATCATAAGTAGAAATATCTTTTTCTTGTTTTTTGATTTTATTATGAATAATATTTAGTGTAACCATTTTATAAATAGCAAAAATTAGACCTAAGCCTCCAAGAACTAAAATAATATAACCAACAATTCCACCTTGATTTATTCTATCTAATAAAGTAGGGTTGTTCCCTAACATCTCAAATAGTGTTCCTTTTGTTGGATCGATTAAAACTTGTTTTATTTCATTTGAACTCTTTTGGAACTCTTTTGCTTCATTTTGATAACTAGAACTTGGTTGAACAGAAAGTTCAACAAGTGAATTGATGTCATCTGAATATTTTAAAAAGTTTCCATTTGAAAATGCAGAAAAAAGTCCAACTCTTGTTACTTCTTGAATAGATTTTTTACCATCATGTGCGATTACACTTGCTTTATAATTTGATATATTTCCACTTTGAATAATCTCATCTAGCATTGTATGCCAAAAAGTAGTTAATTCATCAATTGTAGGAAGTTTTTTTGAATCAGAGAATTTTTTAAATATTTGTTTTTTCTGAGGAAATTGTGAAGCTGTAAAACTTCTTTTATAATTTGTTAAAAAATCAGCTGATGTTTGTCTTACACTTCCAAACATTTCACCTAAATCACCAATTTTACTATTTAAAAGTGTTTGTTTTTTTGTTAAAACATTTTCTTGTTTTTCAATAATATCTTTTAATTGTTTTGTTAAAATATTTTCTTCTTTTAACTCTTTTTTTGTTTGTATAAGAAGTTGTTTTTGTTTTTGCTTATTATTAATAAACTCTTCTAATCTTTTTTGCTCAGCAACTAATTCTTTACTTGAGCTATTCTTTACATTATTTAAAAGATTATTTAAATCAAGAGCAAATGCAAGGTTTGAGACTAATATAGCAGTTAATATATATTTAATCATTTACTATCCTTAAGTGTTAAAAATGGTAGATTTAAGAAGTCTACATTTTGTTGTTTTTTGGCAATTTTTATAGCTTTTCTTATATTTGACTTTGCATTACTATCATCTATTTTTACCCAATCTTTTTTATTTTTATTCCAATATCCATAATTTGTCAGATCTAAACTTTGGTAATATAGTCCTGTTCTTCCAACTCTTAAAATATTGTATGTAGTATTGTTGATTTTATCTTGGTAAGTTTCTATGCTATTTGCATAGTCATACTCAATTTTAAATGCTTCTAAAATAATTCTATATTTTTCAGCAGTTTTAATATCAGATTTATTTAAAGCACTTTCTAGTTTTTTTACTCTATTTGTTCGCTCTTCAAGTAAAAAAGGAGTATCCATTTTTACTAGTTCTTTTAAACTTGCAACCATTTTTAACATAAGAGGAAAAATATTTTTTTGAGTTTTTTCTATATCTACTAATTGTTGATTTATATCTTTTAATTCATTTTTTTGAGAATTAATAATTTTTTTTAGTTGATTATTATAGATTCTTGTATTTTTTAATTCAGAGTTTGTATATTTATATTTAGATAAAAGCTCTTCTCTATCATTTTCAACTTTATCAATTTTAGTTTGATAATTTTTTAATTTGTTATTTGTATTTTCAATAATATTCATCGATTTGTCAATTTGATCAGCAAAAATTGAAGTAGATAATATTAAAGAAAAGAAGATAACTTTAGATTTCTTATGCATCTTTTTCCTTTTGTAAAT
>NZ_PDKC01000060.1 GCF_004116495.1 Arcobacter sp. CECT 8985
ACAGATTCAATAGCAAAAGAGATAGTATCAGATGCAAATGCGAAAGAGTTCTTAGGAAAAGATAGTGTAAAAGTTAAAGATATTGAAGTTCATGAGGACTCTTTTGACTCTTCTGCTTCAAAAGAAGTTACATATTCTAAAACAGAGCATAAAAAAGTAGTTAGTTCAAAAAATAATGATGATAGTGAATGGGAGAGTTTTTAAAATTTCTTTCTAATACTTTTAATATAAGTTGAAGTAAAAATATAGCTTCAACTTAATTAATAGTTTATTTAAAACTCTTTTTATAAATATTTAAAACAGTATCTAAAAGTGCTGCTATTACTGGACCTATAATAATTCCTACAGGACCAAAAGATGCTATTCCTCCAAGTATTGATACAAGAATAACTAGATCAGGTAATTTTGCATCATTTCCAACAATCCATGGTCTTAAAAGATTATCTACTAATCCTACTACTACTATTCCCCATATGGTAAGGGCAATTCCCCATGCAATACTACCTGTAATCAATAGATAAATTACAGCAGGTATCCAAACAATAGGTGCTCCCAATCCTGGCACTGCAGAAAGTACAAAAACAACACTTCCCCAAAATACAGCTCCATTAAGTCCTATAGTCCAAAATCCTAAGGCAACTAATAGCCCTTGAATAAATCCAATTATAACTATACCTTTAAGTGAGGCCTTCGTTACCATAAGTCCACGATTCATAAGTTCATCATAATCTTTTTTTGAAAGAGGAACTAAAGAAGAAAAGGATTCTAGTAATTTTTCTCCATTTATCAAAAAATAAAACATAGCATAAAACATAATAAACAAACTCATAAGAAATCCAGCAGTTCCTTTTGTTGCACTAGATAAACTTGATACTAGCCAACTTCCTATTGTACTAGTTGCATCAGAGGCTTTTTTAAGAACAGTTTCATTTAAAGAATCAACTTTATCTTGAAGTGGTAACCAACTAGGCAGTTGTTTACTTAGAGAGAATTTATCATCTAAAATCTCTTTTACTATTGGAGTTGTTTTTTCACTAAATTGTATAGCTTCGTTTGTTACCATACCTGTAAGTATTGTAAGTGGAAAACCAACAGCTAAAATTGATATTATTAATACACTAGAAGCTGCTAAAATGGATTTGTTTTTTACATATAAAAGAATTTTCTTATAAAAAGGATACAATAAACCTGAAAAGATTGCAGCAAGTACAAGAGCTATTAAAAACTCTTTAATCATTCCAATAAATCCCATAAGAACAGTAATTAATAATACTAAAATAAAGGCTTGTTGAAATTTATTTGTTTTTTTATCTTTCATTGTCATTGGGCTCCTTAGGTATTATATAACTGTTATAAAAGATAAAACTATATCTATTTTATAATTAAATTTTGTAAATATACATAATAAAAGTTATTTTATTTTTTTACCCAATTGTCTTTGTCATTTTTTTTATATACATTTTTAACTGCAGACCAAGCAACTTTATGAGAAATTTCTTCTCTTGAAATATCACCTTTTCTGTCTTTTGGTTCTTTGTATTCTTCCCAAGCATTATTGTAAGCTTCTTTATAAATTTCTTGAGCATGTTTTGGTAGATTGTCTTTTACTTGTTTTGGTAATTCATTAATACTCTTGTATGGCATTTCCCCTCCAAGTTTAAACTAATTATATCTATACTAGTTCAACACTTTAAAATGTGTTAAACTGTATAATTGAAGAATAATAAACTATTTTATTATTTTGAGTCAAATTGCTTTTCAGCTTTTTCCCAAGTTTCTTCTAACTTTCCATATGCTTTAGAAAAACCTTTTTTAGTACTTTCCCATGCATCAGCAGTACTACTTTTCATACTACCATACCATTGTGCAACTTGGTTACGTTGTTTTCGAAGAGATCTTAAATTTTGACGAGTTTTCTTTTGAACAGTTTTGCTCATTTTATCCCATTGGTTGTCAACTTTTGATTCTAAACTATCAAGATTTTCATCAAGTTTATCTAAGCTATTTTTCACTCTTTTTAGTGCTTGATCTTTTTTATCAACAGTATAGTTTCCAATAGATTTGAATAACTCTTTTGTATCATTTTTTACTTCTTTAACCGATATATTTGAATTTTCTGGTTGAGCATAAGCAAACGTTGTAAAACCTAATAATCCTATTATCATTAATACATATATATTTAATTTCATTTGTAATCTCCTTATTTATTTTTTATATTTTTATAGTAATTTTTTAATTATTTAAATCTTGAACTAGCTGATTGTATTGCAGTACCAAGAGAATCCCAAGCACTTTCAATACCTGCTTTTAAATCTTCCCAAGCATTATCACTTGCATTTTTTAATTCAGTAAGTTTTTCATTTGCATTTGCTTGTTTAGTTCTTAACTTTTGTATTTGTTCATTGTACTCGATTTTTTTATCTGCTTTTTCTTTTTCAGCTTGCGCTTTAAGCTTATCTATTTGTGCACTCCATTCATCTAATTGTGCTTGTAATTTCTTTTCATATTCTTTTTTCAAACTCATAATTTTTTCCTTTTTAATTATTTTAATTTTTATTATTTTCTAGTATTCATATAATATATTTTAAATATTATTACTTTAACCACTCTCTTAAATAAAATAGATTTTTACATACTATGGATTTAAAATATTATGATTAAAAGGTCGTTGTAAAGCTATGTCTTTCATAATAACCTCCTTGTTTGTACTAAAACTATAACAAAAGGAAATAAAGTGTTCCTTAAACAAAATTACTAGTTTTTAGAAAAAGTACACAAGTAACTGTTAAATAAAAATATTATTTTTATATGTAATATTGTTAAATTATAATTTTTATTTTCGATTAATACTCATTATGTTAGATTTAATAAGTATTATTAAAAAAGAAAAAGGAATAAAAATGGCAACACAAGAAGTAACAAAATTAAAAGAAGAAATTGAAGTTTTAAAAGCAGACATAAAAGAATTGTCTACAAGTTTAAAAGAAGCTACTGCTGCAAAAGTAGATAAAAGTGCAAGTAAACTTGATATCTTTGATAATTTATCAATGGATGAATTAAAAACAAAATTGTATGAGTTAAAAAGTAAAGGTTTAGATGAAGTTGGTGAAGTAGAAACTAAAATCAAAAATGATCCTTTTAAAAGTATTGCAATTACATTTGGCTTAGGATTTTTAGCAGCTTGGTTAGTAAAAAAATAAAATGTCAAAAGTTACAATTTCAGAATTTATTATTTCTGTTGTAGAATTAATAGAAGCTCAAATAAAAGAAGTAGAATCTTCTTTTGTAAATAGTGCAAAGGGTTTATTGATAAAACTTTTTTCACTTTCCTTACTTGTTATGGCATCTATTTTTTTCTTTTTAGGAATAAAAGTTTGGATTGAAAGTTATTTAGGTGAGATTTTTGCTTACTTTATAACTGCTTTTGTAATTTTAATATTAGCATTAATAGTCTCGAAGGTGGCTTCATGGAAGATAGAACAAAAAAGATAGAAAAACTTAACGATTTAATATCTAAATTAGAAGGTGATAATTCTATATTTATTAAGAAACCTAGTTCTGTTAAAATTGCAAAATTAAAATTAAAAGCACTTGATCCTGGGTACGATATAGGTGATACATTAAAAAGTCTTAATTCTGGTACGAAAGAAGATTTAATAGCTACTTTTATATCTCAAAATTATGTAAAACCTTTTTTAGTGAAATTATTATCTAAATTTTAAAAAAAGCTACAAAGGATATACAATGTTATCATGGTCATTAACTTTTTTAACTTCTAGTGGTGTCAGGAATATCTAATGCAATTAGAGGAAGACGTCCCTAATTAAAACTCTAATTTTTTTATAATATATGAACTCTTAAAAGTTCTAATACAAACAAAAGAATACAAATTATAGTAGAAAGATTAAGCTTTTTATCTTTCTCCTATATATTAGATAAAAGGTGATGACAATACTCTTCACTTTGAAACTGTAAATATTCATTTTTTGTAAATAAAAAGTTTTTTAGATTTATACCTGAAAAGTATTTGAACTCTTTTATTAAGTGAGATTGGTCATAAAAGTCCAATTTTTGAGCTAGCGAAGAAAAATTTATATCATCAAATGTTCTTAAGTTATCTAAAATCTTATAAAATCTCAAAATCCTTTGTATTGTTTGGGGAGTTAATCCTGTGAATTTTTTAGTTTCCCTTTGAACTTGTCTAATTGATAAGTCTATTTCATTGTAAAAGTTATTAAGATTTGAAGATTGCATTAGTTTTTTTATCTCTTCTACTATCTCTTGATCTTTTATTTTAGAGCAAAGATTAGAAAAAAAATTATTTAATATTTGTATAACTTCAGTTGGTTCTTGTTTATTTATTTTTATCTTATTTATAATATCTTCATCAAATTTTATACCTAATTCTTCAATACTATATGAT
>NZ_PDKC01000061.1 GCF_004116495.1 Arcobacter sp. CECT 8985
TTGTGCAGGTATATATTATATGCGACAAGGTAATTTTAAAGAAGCAATAAATTACTTTAATAAAGGAAAAGAAAAAGGAAGTATAGAAGCATACGCACAATTAGGAAGTCTATATTTAAGTTTTTTACATGATAATAAAAAAGCAATTAAAAACTTTAAAATAGCAGCAAATGCAGGACATGGAAAATCAGCACATAATTTAGGTGTATATTATTATAAAAACTCTAAATATAATGAAGCATATAAATGGTTTATGAAATCATATGAAACAGGTGATTTAAACTCACTATTATCAATAGGATTGATGTATGATCAACAAAAAAAGTATACAGAAGCAATAAAGATATATAAAAAAGTTGGAGAGTTAGGTAAGCCAAGAGGTTATTATGAACTGGGAACTTTTTACCAATTAAATAAAGATATGCAAGATAAAGAAAAAGGAATAAAATACTACAAAAAATGTTATGAAATGGGATATGGATTATGTGCTGCAGCTATTGGAGAATATTATGAAGAAGATAAAAAAGATTACAAAAAAGCAATTGAGTGGTATAAAAAAGGTATTAAACTTCAATATAGAGGTTCTTTTCAAAAATTAGGTCTTTTATATGCAGATATATTAAAAAATTATGATAAAGCAATTTATTGGTATAAAAGAGGATTTAATGAACTTACTTGTATAGATTGTGCTTTAAGTCTTGGAATAATATATAAAAATAATATAAAAGATTATGATAAAGCAATTTATTGGTATAAAAAAGGTATAAAATTAGGAGATGCAAGGGCTATTCAAAATCTTGGATTTCTATATGAAACAAAATTGAATAATAATAAAAAAGCAATTTATTGGTATAAAAAAGCACTAAACACAGAAGTAAGAAATATGGCAAAAAGAAGACTAAAAAAACTAGGAGTATCATATGAGTAATGATATAACTATAGGAAATGCATTTCATAAAGTAGGTGAAGTTGCACATGTAAATGAATATTGTACTAAAGATAATAAACCAATAGAAGATGATATAAAAACAAGAATAGCTTATATTATAATCTCAAATGAAGATATAAAAGAATTAATAGACTCAACTGATGATAAACAAACTATTTTAAATAATACAAAAGATAAGTATAGCTCTTATTTAGTAAAAGCTGTAGAACAAGAGATAAAAGAGAATAATAAAGTATTAACTTATGATAAATTAAAAGGAGTAACTGAACAAATAGTTGATAAAAAACTAATAACTCTTTGTACTGTAAAACTATATAATAGTAAATCTTATGGAAGTGTATTAAAAGCAAAAAAGTATCATCATGCATATAAAAAAATACTACAAAAAGATCTAAAAGAAAATATTGATAAAAAAAGTACATCTGCTTTAACTTTTACTAAAGATAGTTGTCAACAAATCTTAAAACAAGAAGAGAAGAAAACTTCAAAAAAAATAAATAAAGATACGCAAGCCTATATAATAATATCAATGCCATATGTATATAATATAAAAGAAAACTCAAAAACCAAAGAATTAGAGCAAACTTGTTATGAAGATAAAATAATAGCTTCTTATTTGCCTGAAGTAATAGTAGAGTATGGAGTATTTTTTGATGGTACAAAAAATAATATATATAATATAGATTTTTATAAAAACTTTGTAGAGTTTTTGAAAAAGCCAGCGAAAGATATAGAAGATGCATTAAAGAAAAATGATGAGTTTGGTAAACCAAAATTAAAAGGTAGAAAAAAAGGAACAATTCAATACCATGTCCTATCAACAGATAACCCAGAATTTACAAATGAAACAAAAAAAATAATTATAAATCAAATGAAGAATGCTTCAATAAGATATTTTGATAGTAAATCAGTTTTTATTGTAGGTAAGGATAAAATTACAACTACTAAAAAAGCAGAAAAAGACGCTAAAAAAGTATTTGATTATTTAATTGATGTAAAAAACAGTAAAAAAGATGCCCAAGAAAAAACAATTTCTGAGTATGTAATAAAAGAAATACTTCCAGATCATGACGAAGATAGTAGTTTTACAAATGGTGAAACAAATATAAGTAGATTATATGAACTTTATGATGGTGATGATATAAAGAAAAATGTAGATAACCTTCCAAATACAAGATTTAAACTTTATGAAAGTGGTTCTGGAACATTTAATCCTTTTATACAAAAAAATCAAGAAAAGGATTCTGTTTGGGGATTAGGTTTAGGAACAGGTAAAAGTGGTGTTATAGGACATTGTATATTTGCTTGTGTAAAAATAGCAGAACAATTAAGAAGTTCATCAATTTATCATATAGATGAACTTGTTTTGGATGTTTTTGGTTTTTCAAGAGGGTCTACAAGTGCAAGACATTTTATTTGTTCAATATTAAATAACGCAGAACTAATCAAATCTGTAAAAAGAGATTATACTGTCAAAATGAAAGACAATAAAGATCTTTTTTCTGCAATATATGGAGATAAGGGTTATATATTAATCTCTGGTAAAGAATTTTTCAATCCATTAAGAACAGATTTAGAATATATATATAGAAATAGAATAAAAGTAAAAAATCCATATTATAATATGCAAAAAATTACTATTGATTCTTTATCTTTCAGATTTGTAGGTATTTATGATACTGTAACACATTATGGAATTATGCAATCAAATGATTTTGAAGATTTAAATATCAGTTTTTTTGAAAATGAAAATATTACAAAAGTAGGTCATGTAGTTCATCTAATGGCAGATGATGAATTTAGATATAACTTTGAAGCATACTCTATTTTTCCAAATATAAATAAGCATTATTATAAAGATAGCAAAGAAAAAAGAAAAGATGGTGGTGCAAAACTTGAAGAGTTTTATCTTCCTGGGGCCCATGCAGATGTAGGAGGAGGATATAATCAAAAATCAGAAGTAGTATATTTAGGTAAATTCCTTCTTGAAGGGAAAGAAATACCTAAAAAATTACAAAATAAAATAATAAAATGGAATGAAAAATATAATTGGATCAGTAAAGCAACTGATGAGAATATAAAAGAATTAAAATCAAGTGATGAAATTAAAGAATTGAAAGAAGAAAATAAAAAACTAGAAGAAGGTTTTTATTATTATGTAAAAAACGAATATAATTTTGTTAAAGATTATAGTAATAATGATGATAATGGTTGGGTAGATTATTTATATCTTTACATGTATAAACCAAAAGTATCAAATAAATATGAACATGTAACAATGAAAATAATGTATGACAAAGCTATATATGTAGATTCAAAAACTCAAAATA
Organism: Arcobacter sp. CECT 8985; assembly: GCF_004116495.1. GTDB lineage: Bacteria > Campylobacterota > Campylobacteria > Campylobacterales > Arcobacteraceae > Malaciobacter. The sequence continues at coordinate 3,280 of NZ_PDKC01000061.1, forward strand.
ATAAAAAAGATGAATTTGAGATGGTTCCTTTAGGAGATTTTAAACCTTACAAGTTTAATAAAGAAAATACATTAACTGAAGCATATGGATGTTTAAAAAAACATGAAGTTTTAAAAATATCCAAAAAAGAAGCTTATAAAAAGTTAAAAGACAAATATATCCATCATTCGGCAGAATATGATAATTTTGTAAATAAAGCATCATATGAAAATATGAATAAAACAGATTTTTATGGCAAAAGAGTTATATATTCTACTAATGGTGAAGAATTTACAAGAAATAATAATTAAAAAGGAAAAGAATGAGAAGAATAAAAAGAATAGTTTTAATATTAGGGTTTGCACTAAGTTCATTAAATGCAAATAGTTGTTTAAGCAAGTATGAAGAAGAGATAGCAAAAGGCAATGCAATTGCAATGAATAATTTTATTAAAGATTGTAAATCAGATTTACCAGAAAATAAAATATTAAATTATATTAAAGCAAGAGAAAAAAAATTTTTTGGTTCAGAAGCATTAGAATGTAGAGCAGATGCTTTTTTTTATCAAAATAAATTAAGATTAGCATTTGATTATTATTCACAAGCTGAGTCATTAAATAATCAGCAAGCTAAAATTAGCATAGGATATATTTACTCAAATTTCAACAATGAATTAAAAAAAGAATATGAATATAGAGTTGATATGCCAATATATACAGAAAAAGA
>NZ_PDKC01000062.1 GCF_004116495.1 Arcobacter sp. CECT 8985
TTTATTATTTTTTTTAGGTTTTTTTTACAAAAATTTATAATTATTGAATAATATAAATTATATACACATTTCCAACTCTTTTTTATATAAAAAATGTTTTAATATATATTAAAAAATAGTTTATTTTTATTAAACTATTTAACTCTTGATTATTTACCCATTTATTATTTAGGAGTTTTATGAAAAAAGATAACAAAAGGCAACATTAATGAAAAAAGTCGTAGTCATTGGTGGTGGATATGCAGGTATTTATGCATTAAGAGAACTAGTTAAAAATAAAAATATCAAAATAACTTTAATTGATAAACATACATATCATAATTTACAACCAGAAGTATATGATTTAATTGCAAATAAATCTACTTTTGCAGATGTTACAATTGATTTAACTACTCTTTGTACTGGATTTAACCACAACCATTTAGAATATAAAAACTTAAAAGTAAGAAGGATAGATAAAACTGAAAAGAAAATCTACACAGAAGAAAAAGAGATAGTAGAATTTGACTATTTAATTATGGCAGCAGGGACTAGAACATTTTTCCCTCCACAAATTCCTGGTTTAAATAATGCTGATGACATAAAAAAACTTCACAGAGCAATTGATTTTAAACAAAGTTTTGAAATACAACTATTTGAAAAAATTAGAGATGAAGCAAAACAGTGTGCAGATACTCATATTGTTGTTGTGGGAGCTGGACTTTCTGGAGTTGAGATTGCAGCAGAAATGGCTTATTATTCAAATAAATTTTTCCAAAGAGGAAACTTTTCATGTGATAATTTAAAAATATCTTTGATAAGTAGTTCAGCTAGTATATTACCTGGATTAACTCAACAATTAATTAATATATCTCAAGAAAGACTTAAAGAATTAGGAATAAACATAATAACTAATACTAAACTTGAAAAAGTTGAAAATGGTTACTGTTTCTTTTCAAATGGAACAAAAGTAAATCACTCATTTGTAATATTTACAGGGGGAATTGAAGCATCACCTCTTACAAAAGAGTTAAATACAAAAACAAACCAAAAGGGTCAATTAATTGTAAATGAATATATGCAATCAACTGAGCATGAAAATATTTTCGCAATTGGAGATATTGCAGAGATAAGAAATAATAAAGATGAAATAATGCCACCAACTGTAACTATTGCAAGAATTAGTGGAACACTTGCAGGAAAAAATGTTTTAAAACTAATAGAAGGTAAAAGCTTAGTAAAAACTAATCCTAAATTAGATGGAGTTCTTATTGCTCTTGGAGGAGAATATGCAGCTGGTAACTTATTTGGGTTGGTTCATGTAAAAGGAAAAATTGCATATTTTATCAAAAAATATGTATTTTATTCTTACAGAAAACCGCTGTTAAAACTTATAAAAACTGGATATAAAAAACTTTCAAAATTTTAAATAATACATAGCTTTAATACCAAGGCTATGTGTTATTAAACTATTATTATAAAATAACATTTTAAGTAATAACGATATACAATATATTTAAACAATCGAATTTGGGCTTTTATGAAAAAATCAACAACATACAAAAAACTTATAACTAAAATTATTCTTTTTACTTTATTTGTCACTCTTATCATAGCACTTGCATATGGTGAATACTTAAAAAAAGATGCTATAGAAAAACTTACAAAAATTGATTCAAAGAAAACAAGTAAACTAATTTTTCAATCATTATACTCAGCTATGGAAAAAGGTTGGAATAAAAAAGACTTAGCAAAAATTATAGATAGAATAAATTCAATTGATGAAGAGATGAGTGTAAATGTTTATAGAAGTTCTCTTGTTGCAAAATTATATGGGGAAATAGAAGAAGATAAAAAGGTTAGAAAGGCTAATCCTTTTGTTAAAAAAGCTTTTCACAAAGAAGAAGTCTTAAATATAATTGATGAGTCTTTAATCCAATTTTATTATCCTATTATTGCAGAAAAACAATGTTTAGAATGCCACTCAAATGCTAAATCAGGAGATGTATTAGGGGTTATTGATATATCTTATCCTGTTAGGGATTTAAAAGTATCTCTTACTAGTATGATAAATTTCTTTGTTATTTTTATAATTGTTTTTTCTCTTGTACTTTTTATTGCTCTTTATTTTGGATTTGACAAGCATCTTGTAAAGCCAATCAAAATATTTGTAAATAAAATAAGTCAAATAACAGAAGAAAAAGATATAAAACAAAGAGTTGAACTAAATGATAAAATAGAAGAGTTATCTTCTATGCAAAGAGTTTTTAATAAGATGTTGGATTCTTTAGAATATCAATTTTATAATGATGAATTAACATCTTTACCAAATAGAAAAAAACTTCTTGAAGTAGCTAATAGTAATAGATATGCATCTTTAACACTAATTAATATAGACAAATTTCAAGAAATAAATGATCTTTATGGAGATAAAGTAGGAAATAATCTTTTAGTTCATATATCAGAACTACTAAAAGAGAATTCACCTAAATCAGCTAAACTATTTAAACTTCATGCAGATGAATATGCTTTATATTATGAACAAGATATATCACTTGAAGAGTTACAAAGTCTAATATTATATTTAATTGATATTATTGAAAAAAATATATTTGTAGTAAAAGAAGGGAATGAAGCACATGTGAATATATCTGCTGGTATTGCTGTTGGCAATGAAGCATTACTTACAAATGCAGATATAGCACTTAAAATAGCGAAAAGAAAAAGAAAAAAATATGTTCTTTATGATTCATCTATGAAAATTGAGCATGAATATGAGCAGAATTTAAAATGGGGTAAAAAAATAAAAGATGCGATTAAAGATGATAGAATTGTTCCTTTATTTCAACCAATTGTAAATACACAAACTAAAGAAATTATCAAATATGAATCACTAATTAGACTACAAGATACAAATGGTGAGCTTATTTCCCCTATACATTTTCTTGATCTTGCTAAAAAAAATAAATTATATCCTCAATTAACTATGATAATGGTGAGAAAGACATTTGAGATTTTTAGTAAAATAGACAAAAAAATATCTATAAATCTAAGTGTTGATGATATTTTAAATAAAGAAGTATATGACTGTATCATGACTCATCTAAAAATTTCAAATTTTGGGAATAGAGTTGTTTTTGAACTAATAGAATCTGAAGGAATTGAAAACTTTGATGAAGTTCTTAACTTTATTGAAGAAGTGAAAACATATGGTTGCCAAATATCTATCGATGATTTTGGAACTGGTTACTCAAACTTTGAATATTTAATGAAATTAAAAGTTGATTATATAAAAATAGATGCATCTATGATAAAAAATATTGATGTAAATAAAAACTCTCAAATGGTAACTGAAACAATTATTGATTTTGCTAATAAAATGGGTATTGAAACAATTGCAGAGTTTATTCACTCAGAAAATGTATATAAAAAAGTAAAAGAGATTGGTATTCACTATTCCCAAGGATATTACTTTGGAGAACCAATGAAATTGGATTAAGCTATATTATTACAATTTAATAATTTTATAACTTATTTTTAGATAATATTTTCTATTACTTTTATAAAGGCTATTTTTATGTCTAGCAAAATAGAAAATATTACTAAACAACTGCGATCAGAAATCAACCAAAACATAAAATCTAGAATAAGACTGATAAACTATAGAAGTGACTTGCCAGATATACTAAATGAGAGTTTAAGTGTATATAAACTAAATGGGATTAGTAAAGTAAATAAACCTTATGAGTTTGAAGTAGTATTTGTAAGTG
>NZ_PDKC01000063.1 GCF_004116495.1 Arcobacter sp. CECT 8985
GAGCTATTTAAGTTTTTTGTTGTATTTGTTGAAGCTTCTTGTGCAACTAATGAAGCAGCATTTGTATTAATTCTCATAATAAATCCTTTTTATCTTTAAAAGATTTACCCATGACACTGGGAGCCTAAAACATTCTTGTATTACCAAGCATAGAGTTTTACTCTTCGGAATCCATTGATCCCTATATGGATTACTACATCCATTCTTAATACTAAAACTATTAAGAATAGATGTTATTTCCAAAGGGAACTAGAAAAAATCTAGCCCTTTAAAAGTTTAAAAATATTCAAAAGGCTCAAAGACTATTGAAGAAGTCTAAGAACATTTTGTTGAATAGAGTTCGCTTGACTCATAGCATAAGTACCAGCTTGCGAAATAATATTTTGTTTATTAAAATTAGCACTTTCTTGTGCATAATCAACATCTCTAATTACAGATTCAGCAGATTTAATATTAGTTTGCTGAGTCATTTGGTTTCTGATAGCAGATTCTAATTGATTTTGAGTAGAACCGAAGTCTGCTCTCCAACCATTTAGTGTGTTAATCGCATCATCAACATCTGACATAAAACCTCTAGCTGCCGAAGCACCAGCAGTTGCAAATCCACCAGCTGCAGAAGCTTTTAAAGAACTAAGGTCTAAACCATTAACATTAGCTGCTACTCCAGATGTTGTTTTAATAGTATCTGCACTTGTTTCACCCATTTGGAATGTTAAAGATAGTGCTGAATCACCATTTACACCTGTTCCATTTTGTAATAATGTTGTTCCATTATAATTAGTTTGCGTTGCAATATTATTTAATTGGTCAAGAAGTTTACTAATATCTTTACCAATAGCTTCTCTACCTTGATCTGAAGTAGTATCAGTTGCAGCTTGAACTAATTTCGTTTTAATAGTATCCAAAATATTAGATTGCTCAGACATAGCCTTATCAGCAATTTGAGTTAAAGAAACAGCAGAGTTTCCATTCGAAATTGACTGACCAATAGAGTTAGCTTGAGTTCTAAGTTTATCAGCAATTGCTAAACCAGAAGCATCATCACTAGCTTTATTAATTCTAAGACCTGTACTTAGTTTCTCTAATGAACTACTTACATTTTTTGTTGTGTTTGTTGCAGCTTCTTGAGCGATCAATGAAGCAGCATTTGTATTAATTCTCATAATAAATCCTTTTTATTATCAAAAAGATTTACCCATGATACGGGAGCCTAAAACATTCTTGTATTACCAAGCATAGAGTAATAAACTCTTCGGAATCCATTGACCCCTACAATAATAGCGTTTTATTTATCCCTCACAACATCTACAATAACACACATTCCTAATACTAAACCTATTAAGAATGAATGTTTTAAAGGGAACTAGAAAAAATCTAGCCCTTTAAAAATTTAAAAATATTCAAAAGGCTCAAAGACTATTGAAGAAGTCTAAGAACATTTTGTTGAATAGAGTTCGCTTGACTCATAGCATAAGTACCAGCTTGCGAAATAATATTTTGTTTATTAAAATTAGCACTTTCTTGTGCATAATCAACATCTCTAATTACAGATTCAGCAGATTTAATATTAGTTTGCTGAGTCATTTGGTTTCTGATAGCAGATTCTAATTGATTTTGAGTAGAACCAAAGTCCGCTCTCCAACCATTTAGTGTGTTAATCGCACTATCTACATTTTTCATAAAACCTCTAGCGTCTGCAGCATCAAATAGTGCAGAAGTACCAGCACTAGCAGCAGATTTAAGTGTTTGAAGACCTAATCCACTTACATTTGCTTGAACACCAGATGTTGTTTGAATAATATCAGCACTTGTTTCACCCATTTGGAATGTTAAAGTTGTTGCTGATCCACCATTAGCAGCTGTTCCTGCTTGTAACAGTGTTGTTCCATTATAATTAGTTTGCGTTGCAATGTTATTTAATTGGTCAAGAAGTTTACTAACATCTTTACCAATAGCTTCTCTACCTTGTTGAGAAGTAGTATCAGTTGCAGCTTGAACTAATTTCGTTTTAATAGTATCTAAAATATTAGATTGCTCAGACATAGCCTTATCAGCAATTTGAGTTAAAGAAACAGCAGAGTTTCCATTTGAAATTGACTGACCAATAGAGTTAGCTTGAGTTCTAAGTTTATCAGCAATTGCTAAACCAGAAGCATCATCACTAGCTTTATTAATTCTAAGACCTGTACTTAGTTTCTCTAATGAACTACTTACATTTTTTGTTGTATTTGTTGCAGCTTCTTGAGCGATCAATGAAGCAGCATTTGTATTAATTCTCATAATAAATCCTTTTATGATTAAAAGATTTACCCATGATACGGGAGCCTAAAACATTCTTGTGTTACCAAGCATAGAGTTTTACTCTTCGGAATCCATTGACCCCTACAATAATTGCGTTTTAATGGCTCTTAAAATACTTTTAACAAAATACTAGTTTAATATATCATTTAAATTTATTGTAATAGTCTAGTTACATTTTGTTGAATTGCATTTGCTTGACTCATAGCATAAGTACCAGCTTGTGCAATAATATTTTGTTTATTAAAAGTAGCACTTTCTTGTGCATAATCAACATCTCTAATTACAGATTCAGCAGCTTTAATATTAGTTTGCTGAGTCATTTGGTTTCTAATAGCTGATTCTAATTGATTTTGAGTAGAACCGAAGTCTGCTCTCCAACCATTTAGTGTGTTAATTGCATCATCAACACCTTTCATAAAACCTCTTGCTCCAGCAGCATCAAAACCTCCAGAAGCAGTACCAACATTAGCAGCAGATTTTAAACCTGCAAGACCTAATCCACTAGTATTTGCTCTTACACCTGAATCAGTTGTAATAGTATCAGCAGCTGTTTCACCCATTTGGAATGTTAATTTAGCTGCAGCTGAAGCAGAAGTTCCACCTTGTAATAAAGTAGTTCCGTTATAATTAGTTTGACTAGCAATATTGTTTAATTGGTCAAGAAGTTTAGTTATATCTTTACCAATAGCTTCTCTACCATCATCTGAAGTAGTATCAGTAGATGCTTGAATAAGTTTAGTTTTAATAGTATCTAAAATATTAGATTGCTCAGCCATAGCCTTATCAGCAATTTGTGTTAAAGAAACAGCAGAGTTTCCATTTGAAATTGATTGACCAATAGAGCTTGCTTGAGTTCTAAGTTTATCAGCAATTGCTAAACCAGAAGCATCATCACTAGCTTTATTAATTCTAAGACCTGTACTTAATTTCTCTAACGAGCTATTTAATCTATTGTTTGTATTTGTCGCAGCTTCTTGTGCAACTAATGAAGCAGCATTTGTATTAATTCTCATAATAAATCCTTTTATGATTAAAAGATTTACCCATGATACGGGAGCCTAAAACATTCTTGTGTTACCAAGCATAGAGTTTTACTCTTCGGAATCCATTGATACCTATACTATAAAATTATTACATACCAATTCTTAAAATTAGTTTAAAATAATTTTATTTATAAAAATAAGAAGAAGTAGAAGTTCTACTCCTTCTTTCATAAAATCATTAACTATTGTAATAGTCTAGTTACATTTTGTTGAATTGCATTTGCTTGACTCATAGCATAAGTACCAGCTTGTGCAATAATATTTTGTTTATTAAAAGTAGCACTTTCTTGTGCATAATCAACATCTCTAATTACAGATTCAGCAGCTTTAATATTAGTTTGCTGAGTCATTTGGTTTCTAATAGCTGATTCTAATTGATTTTGAGTAGAACCGAAGTCTGCTCT
>NZ_PDKC01000064.1 GCF_004116495.1 Arcobacter sp. CECT 8985
AAAAAAAAGCCCATATCAATAACAAGAGAAAAGTTGTTATAGATAAAGGCTTAGTAAAAAGTAAAAACAAAACTCAAGAGCTGGCAGAGACCTACGTTTCCACACCTGAAAGGTGCAGTATTATCAGCGCTGAAGTGCTTGACTTCCAGGTTCGGTATGGAGCTGGGTATTTCCACTTCGCTATTTCCACCAGCAATATGAGTATACAATGAACTTTATTCACTCTATACTCATATTCTTTGAGCTTTTATATTAAAGTCTTTCTTTCTTGAAATAACTAACACAACTATCTTTTAAACTTAATAAGATAGTAAACCAAGTTAATTAATAAGCCAAACGATCTATTAGTACTAGTCAGCTAAACGTCTTACAACGCTTACACATCTAGCCTATCAACCAGCTAGTCTTGCTGGGATCTTCAGGGAAAGTTCATCTTAGAGTTGGCTTCGAGCTTAGATGCTTTCAGCTCTTATCACATCCGTACGTAGCTACCCAACGATGCTCTTGGCAGAACAATTGGTACACCAGTGGTACGTTCATCCCGGTCCTCTCGTACTAGGGACAAATCTCTTCAACTTTCCTACGCCCACGGAAGATAGGGACCGAACTGTCTCACGACGTTCTGAACCCAGCTCGCGTACCGCTTTAAATGGCGAACAGCCATACCCTTGGGACCTGCTCCAGCCCCAGGATGCGATGAGCCGACATCGAGGTGCCAAACCTCCCCGTCGATGTGAGCTCTTGGGGGAGATCAGCCTGTTATCCCCGGCGTACCTTTTATCCTTTGAGCGATGGCCCTTCCACTCAGAACCACCGGATCACTATGACCGACTTTCGTCTCTGCTCGAGTTGTCTCTCTCACAGTCAAGCTAGTTTATGCCATTATACTCATCAGGCGATTTCCATCCGCCTTGAACTAACCTTTGTAAGCCTCCGTTACTTTTTAGGAGGCGACCGCCCCAGTCAAACTACCCACCAGACATTGTCCTGAAACAAGTTTATTGTTCCCAGTTAGTAACTCAAATATTCAGGGGTGGTATCTCAAGGTTGGCTCACTATGTACTGGCGTCCATAGTTCAAAGCCTCCCACCTATCCTGCACATGAATATCCAAGCTACAGTGTCAAGCTGTAGTAAAGGTGCACGGGGTCTTTCCGTCTTTCCGCGGGTAGGAGGAATTTTCACCTCCACTACAATTTCACTGGATCCCTGGTTGAGACAGCTCCCATCTCGTTACGCCATTCATGCAGGTCGGTATTTAACCGACAAGGAATTTCGCTACCTTAGGACCGTTATAGTTACGGCCGCCGTTTACTCGGGCTTCAATCAAACGCTTCGCTTACGCTAACGTCATCAGTTAACCTTCGAGCACCGGGCAGGCGTCACACCTTATACATCCACTTACGTGTTAGCAAAGTGCTGTGTTTTTGGTAAACAGTCGGGAGGGACTCTTTGTTGCAACCTCTTTAGCTTTTGAGAGTTAATCTCTATACTAATGTAGGCACACCTTATACCGAAGATACGGTGCTAGTTTGCAGAGTTCCTTAACCAGGGTTCTTCCACGCGCCTTAGAATACTCATCCCACCTACCTGTGTCGGTTTGCGGTACGGGCAACAATTAATATACTTAGTGGCTTTTCTTGGCACGACAGTATCATCGATTCCAAACGCACTCCGAAGAGTTTGTTCGGCCTGTAAGATCTCGGTCTAGTGTAATCCGGATTTACCTAAATTACAACCTACGTCCTTCGACTCACACTTCCATCAGTGAGCTCGATTAACTCTATGCGTCCCCACATCGCGCTTAATTGTTGGTATTGGAATATTAACCAATTTGCCATCGTCTACCCCTTTCGGACTCGACTTAGGTCCCGACTAACCCTACGATGACGAGCATCGCGTAGGAAACCTTGGGTTTTCGGCGTTGAGGATTCTCACCTCAATTATCGCTACTCATGCCTGCATGCTCACTTCTATCCGCTCCAGTACTCCTTGCCGGTATACCTTCAACGCTGAATAGAACGCTCTCCTACCACTCAAGTTTACACTTGAATCTAAAGCTTCGGTGTACATCTTAGCCCCGTTATATTTTCCGCGCAGAATCACTAGACCAGTGAGCTGTTACGCTTTCTTTAAAGGATGGCTGCTTCTAAGCCAACCTCCTGGTTGTCACAGTAACTCCACATCGTTTTCCACTTAGATGTAACTTTGGGACCTTAGCTGTTAGTCTGGGTTGTTCCCCTCTCGACATAGGATTTTATCACCCTACGCCTGACTCCCTAGATTCCACATATAGTATTCGTAGTTTGATAGGGTTTGGTACCGCGGTAAGCAGCCCTAGCCCATTCAGTGCTCTACCCCTATATGCTAATTCTAGAGGCTATACCTAAATATATTTCGGAGAGAACCAGCTATCACGAAGTTTGATTGGCCTTTCACCCCTATCCACAGGTCATCCGGGGGCTTTTCAACGCCCATCGGTTCGGTCCTCCACTGGCTCTTACACCAGCTTCAACCTGCCCATGGATAGATCACTTCGTTTCGGGTCTGCAGCATCTGACTTATTCGCCCTATTAAGACTCGCTTTCGCTACGGCTTCACACTTGGCTTAACCTTGCCAGATACCACAACTCGCAGGCTCATTATGCAAAAGGCAGTCCATCACCCCGATATATCATGGGGCTCTGAATGATTGTAAGCTAATGGTTTCAGGTTCTATTTCACTCTCCTCGCTGGAGTACTTTTCACCTTTCCCTCACGGTACTTGTTCACTATCGATCTGTAAGTAGTATTTAGGGTTGGAGGGTGGTCCCCCCGGTTTCAGACAAAATATCACGTGTTCCGTCCTACTCAGGAATCCATTAGAGCTATTGATAATTTCGTATACAGGAGTTTCACCTTCTTTGCTTTAACTTTCCAGCTAATTCTACTATTATCTTTAGTCTCATCTTATGGTCCTTCAACCCCCTATGCAAGCATAGGGTTTGCCCTTGTCCGATTTCGCTCGCCGCTACTCTCGGAATCTCGTTTGATTTCTCTTCCTCTGGTTACTGAGATGTTTCACTTCTCCAGGTTCGCTCACTTTCGTGTAATATATATCTCTATATATTGGGTTGTCCCATTCGGATATCTATGGATCAATGCTTCTTGACAGCTCCCCATAGCTTTTCGCAGTCTAGTACGTCCTTCATCGCCTCTTACAGTCTAGGCATCCACCATTAGCCCTTAATAGCTTATTTTTCTTATCTTAAATATCTCTATTTAAAATCTTTTTTGATAATTATTCCTTGGCTACTATCTTATTAAATTTAATAAGTTAGTTGTGTTCTTTCTTTTCTTTTGAAATTGTTATTTCTTTTAGAAAAATTTAGACTTTAACATTATGTTTTTAAATAACTTGATTATTCT
>NZ_PDKC01000065.1 GCF_004116495.1 Arcobacter sp. CECT 8985
ACTTGATATAATATAATTATAAAAATTATTTAAAAGGAAGTTTGTGAAAAATTTAATAATAAGTATAACTTTTATATTAAGTATATTTAATAGCAATTTATTTGCAGAATATGTAAGAGACAATAAAAAAGAGATTGTTATTGATAAAAATTCAAATTTAATGTGGCAAGACAATAATTTGAAAAGAAAAAATTGGAATAGTGCAAAAAAATATTGTACGAATTTGACATTAGCAAATTATAATGATTGGAGACTTCCTTATTTTAATGAATTGTTTTTTTTAGCAGATAAAAATAAAAGTCAACCTGCTATTAATAATATTTTCAGAAGTGTCCCAACTCGTAGTTATTGGACTAATACTCCCTTTTATATGGATTCATCATATTTTTGGGAAATACATTTTGGTACAGGAACAGCTAATTGGGAAAATAAAATAAATAATTATTATGTAAGATGTGTAAGAACAATTAATAAAAAGAAAATAATAAAAAAAACTTTTTCAAGGAATAATGAAAAAAATATAGTTACTAATAATATTACAAAACTACAATGGCAGGATAATATAGATACTAAAACTTTAAAAAAAGATTGGTTGAATGCAAAGAAATATTGTGATGAACTTGATTTTTCTAACTATAAAAATTGGAGGTTACCTTCAGTAGATGAACTTGCATCAATAACAAGTAAAACAAAATATAAAAATGTATCATTTGATATTTTTAAGAATTCTAAAGGAGCATATTATTGGACTAGTACTCCATACAAACAAAATGAAAATACTGCCTGGGTTGTTAATTTTAAAGGAGGAAAAATTTCCTCTATGTCAAAAACTTTTGATTTTAATATTAGATGTGTACGTGATAAATATAAATCTACTAATATTGATAAAAAACTTAATTATAAACAGTTAAATAATAAGTTTATTCAATCAATCAAAGATAATAATCTAACTTTATCAGAAAAACTTTTAAATCAAGGTGCAAATATAAATGTTACTGATAATAATGGGTCTGTTTTATTTATTGCATTAAAAACTACTCTTCCTGATAAATATGTAAATATATCAAAAATTAAAAAGACTGCAGATTTTTTAATTTCTAAAGGTATCAATTTAGAGTTAATTAATTATGAAGATGAAACTGCATTAATGAGTAGTTTAAGATTCGGTAATATAAAAGCATTTAAGTATTTAGTTGGAAAAGGTGCGAATATAAATCATTTAAATAAAGATAAAGAAAATATTATTTTTTATTTGATTAAATCTTATCGTTCTGATTGCAAAAACTGTAGATTGGCTAGCGATTTAATGAATTATGCAATTAAAAATAAAGTAGATCTTAATTCTCCCGATAAATATCTTAGGACTCCTTTGCATTTAGCAATAATATTTGAGCGGAATAAACTTATGAAAATTTTAGTAGAAAATAAAGCAGATCTAAATTTAAAAGATAGTGATGGGTATACTCCAATTTATTTTGCAATTGATAATAATGATATTAATACAGTTAAGTATTTATTGAAAAATGGTGCAGATTTAAAAGTTAAAGATAATGATGATAATACACCAGTTGACTATGCCATTCAATTAAAAAGAGTAAAAATTGTTAATTATCTAAAAACTATAAATAAAAAGGAAACTAAATGATTAAAAAAATATTAATTGTTTGTTTCTTTATATTAAGTGTAAGTTATAGTAAAGAGAAAAAAGAACTTTTTTATGAAGATAATCAAAATAGTATAAAAGTTTATTATATTGAAGATAATCAAAATTCTTCTGCTAGGTTTGAAATGTATAATAAAAATAATAAATTAATAAATTCATATGTTGCAAGAAAAATTGATTTAGGTTTTTATTCTATTATTGGGAAAGATTATATATTTGTTTATGTAAATGATAAAAATAAAAATGACAATAAAATAGAATTTTTTGATCCATATAGCAATATCTTAATTGGTAAAGAAGAAAAAATAAATGAAAATACAGTTATTCAAGAGTTAAAAATTCCAATTTATTCTGATGATATTTATATATCTACTAAAAGAAAATTAAAAAATGGACAAATTGAAGGTATCCAAACAATAAAAAATGTAATGGATAAATCAATTACAAAACTTAATTTTATAAAAGGTAAAAAACAAGGCTCTATGATAAAAATATTTAATGATGGAGAAAAGATAAAGTGTAATTATAAAAATGATAAACGTGAAGGTTTATGCTCTTATTTTTATAAAAATGGAGAATTAAAAAGAGAAACAAATTATGTAAATGATAAAAAAGATGGTACTTTAAAACAATTTAGTAAAGGTAAAATTACAAGCATAACAAATTATCGAAATGGAAAAAAATATGGTAAGTTTATAGAGTATTATGAAAATACAAATATTATAAAGATTGCAAAAAACTATAAGTATGGAAAACTTGATGGAGATAGTTTTGAATACTTTAAAACAGGAAAGAAAAAAAATAAAAAAACTTATAGAAGAGACAAATTAATTAGAGAGTTAATATTTAATCCATTAAATGAAAAAGTTATAAAAAAAATTTCATTTAATGGATATGCTAATAAAGAAGGAAAAATGATAAAATATTTTTCTAATGGAAAAGTAAATTTAATTTATAATTATAAGAACAATAATAAATATGGAGTACAAAAAGAGTTTTATGAAAATAAAGTTTTAAAAGAAGAAAC
>NZ_PDKC01000066.1 GCF_004116495.1 Arcobacter sp. CECT 8985
AAAAAATGAACAATTAGTAAATAAAAATATTATAAATTTACATTGGATTCATACAACTAATAAGATAGAGTATTATTTTTATGAAAAAGATAATCTTTTAGGAATAATTAGTGAATATAATAAAATAGTACTACCAGCATCTTTTTCTTATATTTCTGATTTTTATAGAGGTATTGCAGTTGTAAAAGAAAATGATAAATATGGTTATATAAACAAAGATTTTAAAATAATAAAAAAACCAGAATATAGTGATGCAAGAGAGTTCTTTGATGAGATATCTTTTGTAAAATCATTTTTAAACAATAAATATGCTTGTATTGATAAAAATATGAATCTTCTTTCTGATTTTAAATATGATAAAGTTTTTGATTTTACAGATGAGCTTGCAAGAGTAGTAAAAGATAATAAATGGGGATTTATAAATAAAAATTGTAAAGAAGTTATAAAACCAAAATATGATTATTTATCTAACTTTGTGAATGGTAAAGCAAAAGTAATAGAAGGTAGTAAAACTTATTTTATTGATAAAATAAATTTAAAGTAATAGTATGCGACAGACTAATCTTAATGATTTTATAAAGCTTGAAGAAGAGAATAAAAAGCTCGAATACAAAATAGAAGAAGAAGTAAAAAAGAATGTTCAAAAAGAAAAAGTCTTATTAGAACAAAGTAAACTGGCATCTATGGGAGAAATGTTATGTTCTATTTCTCATCAATGGAGACAACCTCTAATGGAGATAAATTCTTTGTTTATGCCTATTGAAGCAAAAGTTAAATTGGAAAATAGTGTAAATAAAAAAGAGCTTTTAGCTGCAATAACAAAATTGAATGAAATTACAACATATATGTCAAATACAATAAATGATTTTAGAAACTTTTTTTCTGAAAATAAACAAAAGCAAAAGTTTAATTTATCAACACAAATAAATGCTGTAGTCAATATTTTAAGTACATCTTTAAAAGAAAATAATATAAAATTAGAAATTGTTGTAAAGAAAAATCCAGAAGTTTATGGGCTAAAAAGTGAATACTCACAAGTACTAATAAATATAGTAAATAATGCAAGAGAAATGCTAGTTTTGAGAAAAATAGATAAACCTTTGATTAAAATTACTATAGATAAACAAGAAGATAATGCAGTTGTATTAATAGAAGATAATGCAGGTGGAATAAAAACAAAAAATATAAATGATATTTTCAAACCTTTTGTTACATTTGAAAAGAGTAATGGAACTGGTGTAGGGTTGTTTATGTCAAAAGTTATAATTGAAAAGAATATGGATGGAAATATTGAAGTTCAAAATTCAAAAAATGGTGCTCTATTTGAAATACTAACTCCTCAAAATTTAACAAAATAATTAAAATTCTGATTTTTAATAAAAAGAAACTTTATAGAGACTTTTTTTATATATTATTTAAATAATTAAAAAACTGTAGGAGTTTGTTATGTTAAATCTAATTATAAAAGAAACTGATGGAAGTTATAATGTTGTTACTGTAAAAGAAGATATGGTTATTACACCAACTGCAGGACAACAGTTTTATTTTGATAACTATTCTGGTTCAAAATATACATTTAATCTTGTTAATGGGGATAAGTCAATTGAGCTTATTATAAATGATGACCCTACTGTAAAAATAGTATTTAATGATATGGTAGATTTAATCTCTAAGCAAGAAGATGGTGCAGAAAAGACAGTTTTAAGTGTAATAGATAATCCTACAGGTATATATGATTTACAAAATACTGTAATGAATACAAATAATTCAAGTGATGATGTAATAAACTCTTTAAAAGAGATGTTAGCTGATTCATCTCTTGGATCAAAAGATGGTGTAGTAATTGATGATTTTGGTTCATTATCAAGTGCATTAGATGCAGCTGCAGCTGGTGGAGTACAAGGTGATACTTCAACATTTACTCCTTTAAACTCTATTGAAACAGCAGAATCAAATGATCTTGAAGGTAGATCTAGATTGGATACAAATGTAAATAATCCTTTTGGTTCTCCTGATATTTCAAGTGATCCAACTCCACTAACTCCTACAAATCAAGAAGCTACAGAGGTTACAATTACATTAAGTGCAACATCTCAAATTACAGAAGATGATGATTCAATAACATATACAGCAACACTTTCTACTCCTGCATTAAGCGATATGGCAATTACATTAAGTAATGGCTCTGTAATTAATATTCCTGCAGGTTCTTCAACAGGAACTGTACTATCACCAATAACACCAGATAGTGATGTATATAAAGAAGCAGACCAAATTGTTACAACAAGTATATCTGAAACAAACAGTGGTGGATTTGATGTAGTAAATAGTGATGCATCAGCTAATACAACAATTGTTGATAGTATAGATGAAGTAAAAGTAACAGTAACAGCAGATGGTGATGTAAAAGAGAATGAAGCAGGAAACTTCAAAGTAAATGTAAGCCAAAAATTAGACCATGATTTAGAAGTAACATTAAGTGATGGCTCAA
>NZ_PDKC01000067.1 GCF_004116495.1 Arcobacter sp. CECT 8985
AAGAATCTGACATAGTGCAACAGTTGCCGGTGTAGCAAATACATGGGGTTATGGTGCTATGACAAATCACTTTGGTGATGTTGTTGGACACTCAAAAGCTATATTAATGATTGGAGCAAATTCAGCTTCTGCCTGTCCGATTGGGTTTAAACATTTCCTTCAAGCAAAAGACAGAAATAATACAAAACTAATTGTGGTTGATCCAGTTTATACAAAATCTGCAGCAAAAGCAGATCATTATTTAAGAATTAGAACTGGTACAGATGTTGCATTTGTTTACGGTATGCTACACCTTATATTTAAAAATGGCTGGGAAGATAAAGAGTTTATCGATAGTCGTGTTTATGGTATGGATGAAGTAAGACAAGAAGCAAAAAAATGGACTCCTGAAGTAACAGCAGATGTTACAGGAATTCCTGCAGATAAAATTATTCAAATCACTAGATTATTCGCAACTTCTAAACCTGCAACTGTTGTTTGGGCATTAGGAATTACACAACATAGTACAGGTACATCAAATACTAGAATTCTTCCTATACTTCAATTAGTATTAGGAAATGCTGGTAAAAAAGGTGGAGGATGTAATATTATTAGAGGACATGACAACGTTCAAGGTTCTACTGATATGTGTAATTTAGCAGATTCTCTTCCTGGATATTATGGATTAAGTGATGATGCATGGAAATATTATTCTAAAGCATGGGGTGTTGATTATGAGTGGATGAAAGGAAGATTCCATTCTCATAAATGGATGAATGAAAAAGGATTCTCACTAGCAAAATGGTGGCAAGGAGTTTTACAAGAAGAGAAAACTTATTCTTCAAGTCCTATTAGAGCTTTATGGGTTCAAGGTACTGGTATTACATCTATGACTCAACAAGTTAAAATTCAAGAAGCAATTAAAAAACTTGATTTATTAGTTATTGCAGAGCCATTTGTAAATGAAGCTGCAATTTTAAGTGATAGAAAAGATGGAATATATATCATACCTGCAGCAACTCAATTTGAAACTGAAGGAAGTGTAACAGCAAGTAATAGATCTTCTCAATGGAGAAGTAAAGTTGTTGATCCTTTATATGAATCTAAACCTGATCATGAAATCATGTTTGAATTTGCTAAAAAATTCGGTTTTTATGATGAGTTTGTTAGTGGTATGAAACATGATATAGTTGATGGTGAAATAAAAAAAGTAAAAGATGATTTTGTATGGCCAGATGATGCAGCAAATGAATTAGCAAGAACAGTAAAAACAATTGGTCTTGGTGGATGGACAGCAAAAAGATTAAGAGAACATCAAGAAAATTGGCATTTATTTGATCCAATAACTTTAGCAGGTTATGGAAAAATGAAAGGTCAATATTATGGATTACCTTGGCCATGTTGGGATACAAAACATCCTGGAAGTCCTATTTTATATAATCCTGATACACCAGTAAATGAAGGTGGTATGGGATTTAGAAATAGATTTGGTCTTGAACATGATGGAGTTAGCCAATTACCAGATGAAAGAGTAAGTGTAAAAGGTTCAAAAGTTAAAGGTGGATACCCAGAGATTACTAAAGCAAATATTGAAAAAGTTTTAGGAATTAAATTAACACAAGAAGAAAAAAGAAAAATGGGTGCAAACTGGAAAGTTGATTTAAGTGGAATTATTCAAGAAAAATGTAATGAAGCTGAAGTTTGCGTTTATGGAAATGCAAAAGCAAGAGCAAAAGTGTGGACATTCCCTGATCAAATACCAATGCATAGAGAGCCAATTCACTCTCCAAGATTTGATTTAGTTAAAAAATATCCAACTTATCCTGATCAAAAAAATAACTTTAGAGTTGATGTTAAGTTTGAATCAGAACAAAGTGAAAAAGATTGGTCAAAAGAGTTCCCAACTATGATAGTTACTATGAGATTAGTAAACTTAAGTGGTGCAGGTATGATTGAAAGAACAAGTAAATATCTTTCTCATATTACTCCTGAAATGTTTGCTCATATTCACCCAGAATTAGCAGCTAAACACGGAATTAGAGATAAAGAAGATATGTGGTTGCACTCTCCTCAAGGAACTAAGATAAAAATTAAAGCATATTATAACTACAGTGTAACACCTGACCGTGTTGCAATGCCTTATAATTTTGCAGGAATGATGCAAGGAGTTGATTTAACTCATAGATATCCAGAGGGTACAAAACCATATGTTAATGGTGAGAGTTCAAACACAATTACAAACTACGGATTCGATGTAATAACTCAGATACCTGAGTTTAATGCAGGTCTTTGTAGAATTGAAAGAGCGTAGGAGTAGGTTATGAGTGAAATGGCAAGAATG
>NZ_PDKC01000068.1 GCF_004116495.1 Arcobacter sp. CECT 8985
TTGATATTTTCATTTATTACTGTTGCCATTTGGGCAAATTCATCTTTACCTTTTATGCTCAATGGTTCAACACTTGAAACTTCTCTATTTATATATTTGAAAAATGTTAACAACCCTTTTTCAAATTCTTCAAGTATCTTAACAATTGATGAAGCAATTAATGAAGAGAAAGTAATAAAAACTATTAATGATAAAACTACAAGAACTATCAACGCTGTATTTAATGAATTTTGTGCTTTGTCTTTTAAGATTTTTGCATTTTCATTAATTTTCACTAATTTTTTTTCAAGAATAGAACCAACATTTGCCATCTTAGATATATTTGAAGATACATTTTGAGATTCTTCTTTTTTACCATTTGCATATTCATCTATTCTTTTATTTGCAAATAAATTAAAAAAATCTATATATTGATTTGATAAATCAATTATATTTTCAGCTAACTTTATATCTTCCTCTAATTTAAGATTATTTTTAAATTCTTCTACATTTTTTTCTAAAGATGTAAATTTCTGTTTAACTTTATTTGCAGTATTCTCATTAGGACTTCTTAAAAATTGATAAACTGCAATTCTTCCTTTTAATATATTTTGTACAAAAATACCAGTTGACATTTCTTCTTTTACTGCAAAATTAACTTTTGAATTATAATAGTTATATAAAAAACCAGCAATGATTATATTTAATATAAATAATATAGAAAAAGACATCAACTTTTTACCAGTGCTAAAATTACTTAACATAAGCCTCCCTAATATAAAAGTTTATGCAAATTTTATAGCAAAAAGACATAAAATATACTTATTATTTACAATTTAAGAGCCTATTTTGTATATTTTTTATAGTTATTTTACACTTTTGTCACTAAAATATTATAATTATAACTTATAAATTATTTTTCTCTACATTCTTCTTTAATTGTTTTGAAAACATATTCATCTTCTATTAATTGAACAAATATATTATTTGCTTCACAAACATACTCTTTTTTATTTTTATTTACTATATAAACAAACTTATAATAGTACTCATTTGAATTTCTAGTTTCATTATTTGTTAACATTGTTGCTGTTAATTTTGCGATTTTATATCCAAACTCTTTTTTATACTTTTGAATAAATGCTTTTTTTATTCCACTTTCTGATGTCGAACTTATATACACTCCTAAAGATAGTATTATAATCAAAAGTAAAGTTCCCATTGCTATTTTTTTAGCAGAATATTTTCTTCTCAATTTTTGATAAATAACTAACAATAAAATAATTATTACTAGCATAAAAAGAATTATTTGCATAATTTTTCCTTGTTTTAGTTTACGTTAACTCTTGATTAACTTTCTATTTTCTATCAGTTAATTAGAATAGTTTATAATTTTATCATACATAAATAAAGAAACGCGAAGCTTTATTTATTATTTTCATTGTTCTCCTAAAAAAGCAGATTTAATAATCTGCTTTTTTTTTGTCTAATATAATATTCAATAAAACTAATTTTTGTATAATTTCATAAATATAATTATCAAAAGGATATGTTATAAAAACTAAAATTCTCAAAATCATACTATTTTCAGCTTTAACTCTTAATTTATCTGCAAATAACATGCAATTATACAATGCAGTAACAACACAAACTAGTAGTTCTTCAAATGAAGCAACACAAACTAACCAAGTGCAAACAGCAGATGCAGTCAATGATGTAGATTCAATGCAAACAACAAATAACCATGAAATCAACTACTATGATTTAGGTATTATTTTAAAACTTGTACAAAATAACAATTTTAATAAACAAGATGCAAAACAAGTTGATAAATTAGAAGATGAGATAAAAAAGATTACAACAAATATAAATGAAGAACATTTTTATCCATTTAATACATCTCAATATCAAAGTGAATTACGATATTTAAACAGTAAAATAAATATAAACTCAAAATATGATAATGATCTTGCAGTATCAAGAGATATGTTAAAATTAACTATATTAGAAAATAGAAAAAACTTTGCACAGACTATTAATTCTATTATTGATGGGAAAAATTCTTTTAAAGATAAAAAATATTATATTTCTTTATTAAAAGATCAAATAAAAAGAATTAAAAGAATAGATATTAAACCTTTTGCAAAAGAGTATTCAAAAGTTATAAATCAAAAAGACCAAGTATCAGTTGCTTACAAAAATGCTTTTATAACATTAAAAAGTCAATTAAAAGCCCACTCTATAATATATAAC
>NZ_PDKC01000069.1 GCF_004116495.1 Arcobacter sp. CECT 8985
AAAGAGGGAGAGTATAAAGAATTAAAAAATTTAAGTTAATATTAAGGTGTAAGTGTTGACAAAAGTAAAAAAAGATACTATAATTCCCGTCCAAATTCGCTGAGGCCGAAAGGAATAAGTGAGAGTTCTTTAACAAAGAAGTTTGGTAAAGATAAGTAATCTTTATAAACTGAATATACTAGATAGAAAAACAAGAAGAAATAAAATTCTTCGTCTATAACACGAGTAATTAATTTTGTAACTAAAAAGAGTTATAAAAGAATTAGTCAGAGAATTAAACATTCAAAAATTTTTTGGAGAGTTTGATCCTGGCTCAGAGTGAACGCTGGCGGCGTGCTTAACACATGCAAGTCGAACGAGAACGGATTATAGCTTGCTATAATTGTCAGCTAAGTGGCGCACGGGTGAGTAATATATAGGTAATGTGCCTTCAAGAGGGGGATAACAGATGGAAACGTCTGCTAAGACCCCATATGCCTTTAATACAGAAGTATGCAAGGGAAATATTTATAGCTTGAAGATCGGCCTGTACAGTATCAGATAGTTGGTGAGGTAATGGCTCACCAAGTCAATGACGCTTAACTGGTTTGAGAGGATGATCAGTCACACTGGAACTGAGACACGGTCCAGACTCCTACGGGAGGCAGCAGTGGGGAATATTGCACAATGGGGGAAACCCTGATGCAGCAACGCCGCGTGGAGGATGACACATTTCGGTGCGTAAACTCCTTTTATATAGGAAGATAATGACGGTACTATATGAATAAGCGCCGGCTAACTCCGTGCCAGCAGCCGCGGTAATACGGAGGGCGCAAGCGTTACTCGGAATCACTGGGCGTAAAGAGCGTGTAGGCGGATAAATAAGTCAGAAGTGAAATCCAATAGCTCAACTATTGAACTGCTTTTGAAACTGTTTATCTAGAGTATGGGAGAGGTAGATGGAATTTCTGGTGTAGGGGTAAAATCCGTAGAGATCAGAAGGAATACCGATTGCGAAGGCGATCTACTGGAACATAACTGACGCTGAGACGCGAAAGCGTGGGGAGCAAACAGGATTAGATACCCTGGTAGTCCACGCCCTAAACGATGTACACTAGTTGTTGCTATGCTCGACATAGCAGTAATGCAGTTAACACATTAAGTGTACCGCCTGGGGAGTACGGTCGCAAGATTAAAACTCAAAGGAATAGACGGGGACCCGCACAAGCGGTGGAGCATGTGGTTTAATTCGACGATACGCGAAGAACCTTACCTGGTCTTGACATAGTAAGAAGTCTTTAGAGATAAAGATGTGTCTGCTTGCAGAAGCTTATATACAGGTGCTGCACGGCTGTCGTCAGCTCGTGTCGTGAGATGTTGGGTTAAGTCCCGCAACGAGCGCAACCCTCGTCATTAGTTGCTAACAGTTCGGCTGAGAACTCTAATGAGACTGCCTACGCAAGTAGGAGGAAGGTGAGGACGACGTCAAGTCATCATGGCCCTTACGACCAGGGCTACACACGTGCTACAATGGGGTATACAAAGAGCAGCGATACGGTGACGTGGAGCAAATCTAAAAAATATCTCCCAGTTCGGATAGTAGTCTGCAACTCGACTACTTGAAGTTGGAATCGCTAGTAATCGTAGATCAGCAATGCTACGGTGAATACGTTCCCGGGTCTTGTACTCACCGCCCGTCACACCATGGGAGTTGATTTCACTCGAAGCAGGGATGTTAAAATAACTACCTTCCACAGTGGAATTAGCGACTGGGGTGAAGTCGTAACAAGGTAACCGTAGGAGAACCTGCGGTTGGATCACCTCCTTTCAGAGAAAGTTCAATAAGATTCGATTCTTATTGAACAAAGAAATCTAGGATATTCAGTTTATAAAGATTATTTGA
>NZ_PDKC01000006.1 GCF_004116495.1 Arcobacter sp. CECT 8985
TCATTATTGCAAACTCAAATAAAAAAGCATTAAAACTATATAAAAAAATTAAATTTAATATTGTACTTATAAGCTCTTTTTCTTCATCTTCTAATTTTTTTAAAATTGTAAAAAACATAAGAAAAATAGATAAACAACAAATTTTTATGTTATTTTGTGATCTTAAAAATAAAAAAGATTTAATTAAAGCAATAAAATTAAGAATTAGATATTTTATTTGGCTACCATTAAAAAAAGAAGAAATTCTAAAAACTTTTGATTCATGTTTACAAAGAATAGAAAATAAAAATGAAATAAAATATGTAAATTCAATTTTAGAGCAATATAAACTTGCAGTAGATAATTCAACAATACTTTCAAAAACAAATAAAAGTGGGATTATAACTTATGCAAATGAACAGTTTTGTAAAATTTCAAAATATAATTTAAATGAACTTATTGGAAAACAACATAATATTTTAAGACATCCTGATATGCCTAAATCTTTATTTAAAAACATGTGGCAAAGAATTAAAATTGAAAAGAAAATATGGAAAGGAATTATTAAAAATAGAGCTAAAGATGGTAGCTCATATGTAGTAAATGCTACTATTATTCCTATTTTAGATGAAGATAATCAAGTAGTTGAATACTTAGCTATAAGGCATGATATTACTGAGTTAGAAGAGTATAAAAAACTTTTAGAAGATGAATTAACTTCTACTGCAAAAGGTTTAAAAGAAAAAGTTCATTTAATAAAAGAGTTTGAAAAAGCATTTGATATAAGTACTTCCTTTACTAGAACAGATACAAAAGGAATTATTACATATGTAAATGGTACTTTTTGTGATACTTCAGGTTTTACAAAAGAGGAACTTGTTGGTAATACATTTAAATGTGTAAGAAATGAAGAAGTTCCTTCAATAATATATGAAAGAATGTGGAAAGACCTAAAAAATAAAAAAACATGGCGTGGTATCTTAAAAAATAAAACAAAAAATAATGAAAATTACTTTATGGATACAACTATTATTCCTATTTTAAATACTAATAATGAAATTGTTGAGTATATTAGTATAAAACATAATATTTCTGAAGTTGTAAATTTGAATGAAGAGATAATAAATACTCAAAAAGAGGTTATTTTTACCATGGGCTCTATTTGTGAAAGTCGCTCGAATGAGACAGGTAGTCATGTTCAAAGAGTTGCAAATTATTCATATCTTCTTGCAACATTATATGGATTACCTCAAAGAGATTGTGAATTATTAAAGTATGCTTCCCCTGTACATGATATAGGTAAAATAGCAATTGCAGATAATATTTTGCAAAAGCCAGGAAAGTTGACAGCTGAAGAGTTTGAGAAAATGAAAGAACATGCATCCATAGGTTATAATATGTTGAAAAACTCTAACAGAGATATTCTAAAAGCAGCTGCAACAATTGCACATGAACATCATGAACGATGGGATGGAACTGGTTATCCAAATGGGTTAAAAAAACAAAATATTCATATATTTGGAAGAATTACTGCACTTTGTGATGTTTTTGATGCATTAGCAAGTAAAAGATGTTATAAAGAACCATGGCAATTAGATGAAATCTTAAAATTAATAAAAGAAGAGAAAGCAAAACAGTTTGATCCTGTCTTAGTCGACTTGTTTCTAAAGAATATTGATGATTTTTTAACAATAAAACAAAAACATGAAGATTAATAAATTACATTTATTGGTAAATAAAAAGTAAGATCAAAGTCTTTTCTTTCATCTAAAAATAGATTTTTTTTATAAACAACAAATGAGGGAAGTGTTGTTGCTTCATATCCAGATTGCGGTAACCAAAAGTGATAAACATATCTTAAAAAAGCTAATACATCTCCATAATTTCCTTGTAAGTCAAAAACTGCACATAAAGTTTGAGGAATTTCTAAAGTAGAAATATCAAGTTTCAAATTTGTTGGTATTTCAATTGCTGCAACATAGTTACAGTTATCTAGTGGTGTGATAGTTGGGTTGTCATGAAGTAACGCAATTTGTTTAAAATCTTTTATTTCATATTTGTATGCTAATGCTTTTAGTTTTTGCCAACTATTTTTTATACTTTTATTATAACCTTTGTGCCTAATATATGCACACTTTCTTTTTGGAATAATCTCAATTTTAAAGTTTAAGTTTTTAAATTCTTTATCTTCATTTAATAAAAATTTTGAGTACTCTTTGTGTCCAAAATTTCTCCAATCTGTAGGAGTATGAGAAAATCTTGATTTAAAAGCTTTTATAAAAGAAGAGTGAGAAGAATATCCACATGTATTTGCAATCTCACTAATTGTAGAATGGCTATTCGTAATAAGTAAATTTGCAGCTTTTTGTAATCTTGTTGATGTGATGAAATCAAATATATTTTGATTAGTTTCTTCTTTGAAGATTCTATGAAAATGGAATTTAGATACACTATTTAATTTTGCCAATTCATCTAATGTTATATTTGTATTTATATGTTTATATATATAAAACATACTTCTATTTACTATATTACTTCTTTGTTGTTTAGTCTGCTTTTTCATAATCTATTGTATCAAAATAGCAATATAAGACAAATAAAATGAAATTTAAGATAAAGATATAAAAAAATTATTAATATATAATCTATGTAATAAAATTAGGGAGAAAATATGAAACGATCATATATAAGGGAGATACTTGATGCAATAGATGAAAATACTATATCTTTTGCGGGTGGTTTGCCCAATGAAGATTTATTTCCATCTAAACAATTAAAAAAAGCATCAAAAAAAGTATTTAAAGATAAAAATTCATTGCAGTATAGTAAATCTCAAGGTATTGATTCTTTAAGGGAAAAAGTAGCAGCTTTTTATACTGAATATTATGGATTTAATACAACAAAAGATGAGATATTAATCACAACAGGAAGTCAACAAGCATTTGATATTATTTTGAAAAGTTTAGATGCCAAAAATATAGTAGTAGAAAGTCCTTCTTATATTGGAGCATTATCAGCTTTTAAAATTTTAAAAACTAATATAAAGGATTTTAAAACATTTAATCAACTACAAAATATATTAAAAAAAGATGATGTAGTTTATAGTATTAGTGATTATCAAAATCCTTCAACAAATACATATACAAAAAAACAAAGAGTTGAATTTGCCCAGATTTTACACAATAAAGATGTTTACTTTATAGAAGATTCAGCATATAGTCAATTAAGCTTTAACAGTAAGATTAGAAAGCCAATTTCAAAACTTTACAAAGATAAATCTTATCATTTAGGAACATTTTCTAAAATTGTTGCTCCAGGTCTTAGAGTAGGTTGGATTAGGGCGAATAAACAGTTAATTGAAAAAATATTAGCTGTAAAGGAGTCTTTAGATTTACATACTTCAACTTTTAACCAAATGTTAATTGATACATATTTAGAAGAAAATGATATTTTTAAACATATTAAAAAGAATGCAAAAAATTACAAGAAAAGAATGAATTTTATGGCAGATTGTATGGAAAAATATTTACCAGATTTTGAATTTAAAAGACCAAAAGGTGGAATGTTTATATATGGAAAATTTAATAATATAGATGACACTATGAAATTAGCAAGACAAGCATTAAAAGAAAATGTAGCTTTTGTTCCTGCTGAGGTTTTTTATTTTGATGGACAAAAAAGTAATGAAGCAAGATTTAATTTTACAAATTGTGATTTTAAAAAGACAAAAAAAGGAATTAAGTTATTGTCAAAAATAACTAATTAATAAGATATTTATAACAACATATTACATTTATATTAAATGCATTTGAAGTTGTTTTTGTAAAAAATATTGCAAAAACAACTTCAATTTAGGTGGTGTTACTTTATCCTCTTTTTAATATTATTTCTGAAACATTTCTAGATATTTTATTTGCTACAACTTCACACTTTACTTTAAATAAGAAAAATATTCTATCATCTTTATAACTTTCTAAACATTCAAAATTACCCATTCCTTTAGATAAAATCAATGATGCATCATCGAAAGTTTTAATAAACTGTTTTGAAGCTTGTGTTTTTTCCATCCCTGGTGTATCAACTCCAGTGCTTATTACTTTGCAATAATCTTGCATATTAATTTGATAGGCTTCTTTTATTGTAATATCATTAATTATAGCTTTTCCCCTTGTTGCATAGGTAATTTGAATAGTTGGATATAAGCTTTTTATAGTTTTTATTAATTCTTTATCAAATACATTTTCTCCTGCATTGTCTGAAAGTATTAAAAGTTTATTTGTAGATTCTAGTTTTGATTTAAAAGTTTCATAATCATTTATTGAAAAATCAGTATGAAAGATTGTTTTTATTTCATCTTTTAAGCTAAATTCTCTTGAAACTGCAAAGTCAATTACATTTCCTGCAACTGCTGCTTTTATTGCAGTAAAAAGTTTATCTTTTGCATTTTTTATCTCTTCTTTTACTATAGGTAAGTATGAAATTGCATTTTTAATTGATTCTTGTTTTAATTTTTCTAAAGGATCACTTAGCGATGTTTTTTTAGCTAATAACTCATAAACTTCTTTTGCAACAAAAGGAGGAGTTCTTGAAAAATCAAAATTTGAAGATTTTATATTTACTTCATTCATTATTTCATTAGATAATGTTTCATTTAGATTTAAAAGTTTTGTAGCCTTGTATATTTGAGCTTTTATACACTCAACACAAGTATTTGTTATATTCATTTTTTCTCTATTATTAGTTTTTTTTATATTAGTTTTTACTATTTTTTCTTTTATTTTTAGCTTAATTTAAAAATCGTTTATAAATTATTTACGTAAGTTATAGTATAATTCCGCCTTTATTTAAAAATTTAAGGATATGGGTATGAACCTCTTCAAACTAAAAGAGCATAACTCAGATGTAAAGACTGAGTTTACCGCTGGTTTTACTACTTTTTTAACAATGATGTACATTGTTCCTGTAAATGGCTTTATTTTAAGAGATGCAGGATTACCAATGGATGCCGTAATAACAGCGACTGCTCTTATTACAATTTTAGCAACATTATTTTCTGGACTTTGGGCTAATACACCTATTGCAATGAGTGTTGGTATGGGGTTAAATGCTTATTTCTCATATGGACTTGTTTTAGGTATGAAAATACCATGGCAAACAGCACTTGGAATTGTATTTTTATCTGGTCTTCTTTTTATATTATTATCATTTACAAATTTTAGAGTCTGGATTATAACTTCTATTCCCATGAATTTAAGAAGAGCAATTAGTGCAGGTATTGGTACTTTTATTGCATTTATTGGTCTTAAACAAATGGGAATGATTTCACCTGATAAAGTTACATTTGTTAAGCTTGGTGATTTTTCAGAACCAAATGTATTATTAGGAGCACTTGGTTTAGTATTATGTTTCGTTTTTTATGCTTACAGGTTAAAAGGTGCTTTTGTTTTCGCAATTGTGATAACATCTATTGTCGCTTGGATTCTTGGTATTAGTCCTATTCCTCATGAATTTGTATCTGCTCCTTCTTCTATTTCTCCAATTTTCTTTAAGCTTGATATCATTAGTGCACTTTCTTTATCTTTACTTCCTGTTGTTATTACATTTTTAATCACAGATATGTTTGATACAGTTGGTACATTAACTGGAATTGGTGCAAGAGCAAATATGTTTCAAGATGGAAATAAAAATGATAAGTCATTACAAAAAACACTTGAAGCTGATGCAATTGCTACAGCTGCAGGAAGTTTACTTGGAGTATCAACAACAACTGCATTTGTTGAAAGTGCAAGTGGTGTTGAAGAGGGTGGTAGAACAGGATTAACTGCTGTATTTACAGCAATGTTTTTTGTTACAACATTATTTATGTTGCCAATATTTAAATCAATACCTTCAAATGCAATTTATCCTGTATTAGTTGTAGTTGGAGTTTTGATGTTTACAGAGCTTGGAAAAATCAATTTTGAACAAACAGATTTAGCTACAAGTGCTGCAGCATTTTTTATGGTAATTTTAATGCCTCTTACATATTCTATTACAAATGGAATATCTGCAGGTTTTCTTATATATACACTTATAAAATTAACAAAAAGAGAATTTAGTGATTTAAATGTAGGAATAATTACAATTACACTAATAAGTTTATTAGTATTTATTTTAAGAGGTTAAAAAAGTGGAAAAATTTTATTATAGTTATGAAGAATTCAAAAATGATACTCAAAAGTTAGTTGATAGTTGTAGAGACTATAATCCTGATATTTTATTAGCAGTTGCAAGAGGTGGTTTAACATTGTCTCATCTTATGGCTCAAGCAATGGATATGAGAAATTTATACTCTTTAAATTCAATTCATTATGAAGGTGAATTGAAACTAGATACATTTAATATTTTTAATATTCCAGATGTATCTCATGCAAAAAGAGTTTTAGTTGTTGATGATATTGTTGATTCAGGTGAAACAATGAGAGAAATTTTAAAAGTATTAAGAGAAAAATTTCCAGAAGTTGAATTTAAACTTGCGACAATTTTTTATAAAAAATCTGCTGTATTACAACCTGATTATACAGTTAGAGAAGCTACTGAGTGGATTGACTTCTTTTGGGAAGTTGATGTAAAATAGATATTTTGGAGTAGTTTTACTCCAAATATTTATAATAAAAATTACAAAAAACTGCTTATATCTATATTTTATAGATTTTATATATATTAAAACTATTTTTTTACTTTTATTTTAATATTTTCTTAGTATAATACTTTTAAATTAAAATAGGGAATGACAATGACTTTTATTGAATTCAAAAAATTACTTCTTGATGCAGAATTAACTATTCCAAAATTTACAGCACTTATAAAAGTAAGTGAAAAAAATATACAAGCATATAAAAAGAAAAAAGAAGTTCCAAACGCAATAGCTACTGTTGCAGCTTGTTTTGCTAAAATGAATCAAGAAGGTATGGATTATAAAACTTTAATAAATGATTTAGATTTAAAGAAAAAAGAGAAAAAAGGTGCTGGTTTTTCTAAAAAGAAAGAATCAAAAGAATAACAGTAAAATAAATATTAAATATTTATTAATATAAATTAGATAAACTTCCAAAAAACATAGGAAGTTTAATATGATTGAAAATAAAAATGTAACAAAATTTTTGGCTATTGCTTCATTTATGATGGCACTTGCTATCGCACTTGGAGCTTTTGGTGCCCACGGGTTAAAATCAATAGTAGAACCATCAATGCTAAAAGTTTATCATACAGGTGTAGAATATCAATTTTACAATACCTTAGGACTTTTTGCAACTTCGTTTATAATGTATTTAAAACCAAATTTAAAAAGATTAGTTGTAGCTTCTTGGCTTATATTAATTGGAATGATTATTTTTAGTTTTTCATTATATCTTTTAGTAATTTTAAACATGCCAATTTTAGGTGCAATTACTCCAATTGGAGGGACATTATTAATAATTGCATGGATTTTAGTAGCTTTATCAATTTATAAAAAATAAGGAGAAATTGATTGATTGAGAAAATTGAATCAATAAGAGATGCTAGGTGGTTTTCAAATTTAACAACTCTTATTATTATTGCATATGCAAGTGTTTTAGGATTTAAAACATTAGGAGATGTAGAAACAAAATATTCACTATTATTGCAATTTGCTGATACTTTTGTAACTATATATTTTATCTTTGAAATTGCTATAAAAATGGCAGCAGAGAAAAAGTTTTTCAATTTTTTTAAAAATGGGTGGAATCTTTTTGATTTTACAATTGTTGTAATTACTTTACTTCCTTTAGAATCTACAGGATTTGCAGCAATTGCAAGACTTTTAAGAGTATTTAGAGTATTAAGGTTATTTACAGCAAGGCCTGAGTTAAAAGCTATAATTGATATGCTTATTAAAGCAATACCTTCAATAATTGATATTGTAATATTAATGTTTATAATATTTTATATTTATGCAATTATTGGAAGTTTCTTTTTTGTTGATTTACCATCTGGATTATGGAAAAACTTCTTAGTTTCAATGCTTACGTTATTTAGAATTCTTACTTTTGAAGATTGGACAGATGTAATGTATGAAGCAATGGATGTTTATCCTTGGGCTTGGGTATATTTTGTATCATTTATAATAATTGCAGCATTTGTATTTTTTAATCTATTTGTTGCAGTTATTATTGGTGAAATGCAAAAACTTCAAGAGTCTGAAATGAAAGATGAAATACATGAAGATAGTAAAAAATTAGATATTTTATTAAATGAAGTGAAAAGTCTAAGAGAAGAAATTAAACATATAAAGAATAATAAGGATTAATCCTTATTATTTAACCATGAGTATTAAATGCTCTATCTCCTGCATCACCTAATCCAGGTCTAATATATTTATTATCATCTAATCTTTCATCAATCTGTGCAATATAGATATTTACATCAGGGTGCGCTTCTTGAACAGCTTTTATACCTTCTGGAGCTCCTAAAATATTAAGTGATAATATATTTGTTGCACCTTTTTCTTTTAAGTGTGTTATAGAATCTATTAGTGAACCTCCAGTTGCAACCATTGGATCTAATAATAAAATTGTTTTATCTTTTACTTCTGGAATATTTTCATAAAATAGTTTACTTTGTGCTGTTTGTTCATCTCTTTTCATAGCAATAAATCCACTTCTTGCATATGGTAAAGTTTTTAAAATTCCAGTAAGCATTGGTTCACCAGCTCTTAAAATAGGAACTAATACTATTTTTTGAACTTCAAGCATTTTAACGTCTAATGGACCTTGCCATGTATTTATATTTGTTGTAATTGTAGGGAAATCTGCAAGTGCTTCAGCTGCTATCATTCTTGATATCTCTTCAATTGTTAATCTGAATTCATTTGATGCAGTTCTTACATCTCTTAATCTATTTACTAAATGTTTTACAACTACATTAGTACTCTCTTTATACATATCATTATCCTAAAAATTTATTTAAACTTTTAATTGTATCAAAAAAGAGCTTATATAGTTTACTCGTTATTAATCGATTTTTAGCTATTATACTCAAATTTTATACACACAAGAGGACATATGAAAAAAGCCACAGATTATAATTTTAGAGTCAAAGATTCTGTTTTAGGTGTACAGTTTTTGTTTGTTGCATTTGGTGCATTAGTTTTAGTTCCTATTTTAACTGGACTTGATGCAAATGTAGCACTATTTACTGCTGGTATTGGTACTTTAATCTTTCAATTTATTACAAGAGAAAAAACTCCTCCTATTTTTCTTGCTTCCTCTTTTGCTTTTATAGCACCTATTTCAATTGGTGTTAAACAATGGGGAATTGCAGCTACAATGTCTGGTTTAATAGCAGCTGGTCTTTTATATGTAATAATTAGTTTTGTTATTAGAGCAAAAGGAGATCAATTTATACATAGATTTTTACCTCCTGTTGTAGTTGGTCCAGTTATCATGTCTATTGGTCTTAGTTTGTCTTCAGCTGCAGTTAATATGGCTATGGGTAAAACTGGTACAGGAGATGCTATTTTAGTTGACTATGACATAGCTATTGTTATTTCTTTAATCTCTTTGGCAGCTACAGTTTTAATATCATTACTTGGAAAAGGTGTATTTAAACTTATACCAATTTTAGGTGGAATTGTGATTGGTTATTTAGTATCATTGTATTATGGAATAATTGATTTCTCTTCAGTTTCAAATGCAAAATGGTTTTCTATACCAAATTTCACTACTCCTGAGTTTAATTGGCAAGCAATTATTTTTATTTTACCAGTAGCAATAGCTCCTACAGTTGAACATATAGGTGATATGCTTGCTATTTCAAAAGTAACAAAAGAAGATTATTTAAAAAAACCAGGTTTGAAAAATACACTTTTAGGTGATGGTTTAGCAACATCAGTTGCAGCACTATTTGGTGGACCACCAAATACAACATATTCAGAAGTAACAGGTGCAGTTACAATTACAAAAGCATATAATCCTGCAATTATGACATGGACTGCAATAACTGCAATTATTTTAGCTTTTTGTGGGAAGTTAGGAGGAATATTAGCTACTATTCCAGTGCCAGTTATGGGTGGAATTATGTTGCTTTTATTTGGTATTATTGCATCAATTGGGATATCTACATTAGTAAAAGCAAATGTTGATATGTCTTGTTCAAGAAATATGACAATTGTTGCTATGATTTTAGTTTTTTCAATTGGTGGAATGGTATTTAAATTTGGAGGATTTGAATTCTCTGGAATTGGATTAGGTGCAATTACAGGAATTATTTTAAACTATATTCTTCCTCAACCTAGACAATAAAAAGGATATTTATGGCAAAAGCAAAAGAACATCATTTTGATATATCAGCTAAATTAGATTTGCAAGAGATGAAAAATGCAGTTATTCAAGCTCAAAAAGAAGTTGATAATAGATATGATTTTAAAGGAATAAAAAAAGAGATTGATTTTAATCCTACTGCAAAAACATTAACAGTTTTAACAGCCACTGATAATAAAATTGATGCAATGAAAGATATCTTATTATCTAAAATGAATAAAAGAGGGATATCTTTAAATTCATTAGAAGAGTTAAAAGTAGAGGATGCAAGTGGAGGAAATAGAAAAGTTTCGTATAAAATAATTGATACAATTGAAAAAGATGAAGCAAAAACTATTCAAGCTGAAATTAAAAAATTAAAGTTAAAAGTAACTGCTGTTAATCAAGGAGAAGAGATTAGAGTTACTGGAAAAAATATTGATGATTTACAAGTAGTGATGAGACATTTAAAATCTTTAGAACTTAAAGCTCCACTTGTTTTTGATAATTTTAGATAATAAATTTAATTAACCTAATTGATTAATAATAAAATTAATCAATTAGTGCTATGCTTCTTGCTTATTTTGTATAAGAAGAGTATATGGAACTTTTAATAATCAAAGCAGTAACAGCTGTATTTATTGTAATTACACTTTCAATTATTGCTGAAAGAGTTAGTGCAAAACTTTCTGGTATTTTATCTGGACTTCCTTTAGGTACTTTAGTTGTATTAATCTTTTTTTCTATTGAGCATGGAGTAGATTATGCTGTTAAGGCATCACTTTATAATATGCATGGATTATTGGCTTTATTATCTTTTATAATAGGCTACTATATTAGTACTTTTTATAAAAAAAGATTTGAAATTTTTGTAAGTATTATTATATCTTTTGTTTTTTATTTAGTCGCTGCTTTTATTCTCTCAAAAGTACCAGTAAATATAATTTTTACACCAATTATTGTAATTTTTATAATTACTCTAGCAACTATATATTTTGCTAAAAAACCTGATAATGCAAAAGTTATAAATACAAAAATTACTTTTAAAGATATATTTTATAGAACAATTTTAACAGTAGTTATTTTTTTATTAATTACATCTATTCCTAAAATTGCACCTGTTAATATTGCAGGAATTTTTTCTGCATTTCCAAGTATGATGTTTCCTTTATTATTAATCGTTCATTTTAATCATAGTGGGAATCAAGCAAGAACTATATTAAAAAATACTCCTTCTGGACTTAGCAGTATTGTTATTTTTTGTGTTGGAGTGCATTTTACATATCCATTAATAGGCGTATTTTTAGGAACAATTGTATCTTTTATAACTTGTGTAATTTATATAATTATTCAATTGAAATTGTTAGATTATTTTGGAATAAATGTAAATGCAAAAGTAAAAAAAAAGAATTAAAGCATAATTTTATAAAAGTGGAAAATCCACTTTTATAATTTTTATATTTTTTCGATTTTACAAATTGTATCATTCCATGCTTGCATACCAGCAAGAGGTGCAGGATTTACAGGAATTACATTATTTGGATTAAAGCCATTTCCTGAACCTCCTAATCTTTTATCCCACCAAATATGTCCATTTAAATCTAAATCTTTATAATCTGAATATCCTTTAAGATTCTCTTTTTTCCCATTTCTTGCTTTGGGAACTCTTCCTGCGTAATTCATCCCTAAAGAATTACTGATTGCTAAAACTTCTGGGTGTATCCCTTCTGTAACAAAAGCTTTAACATCCATTGTTCCTACCACTGAATTTTTTTCTTTTGATTTATAACCTTCTTTAGGTCTATAAGTTGTTATTTTTACCATATCCCCATTTTTAATATTATATTTTTTTGCAGTTTTTGTATTTATCCACATTGGATTATCATGAACAATTTCTGTTAAATACTTTTGTGGAGCTGTTCTTGCTTGTGTATGAACATTCCATTTAAAAGTAGTAAGAATAAGTTCATCATCTTTTTTCTCTTTTAGCGATTTTGGCATTTTAAAGTGAGGAAAACCTGTCTCATTTAGTCCTAATTTTTTAGAATATTTTATAATATCATTTGAAACTATTTCAAACTTTCTTGATGGTGTTTTAAATCCTTTAACTTTTAACCCATCTTTTACAATACCAATTGCTTTTTTCTTACCTTTTTTTGTTTTATAAATAATATTATCTTTTATATAGCTATTTTCAAGATCTTTTTTAGTTAATAGTTTATTAAAAGGTTCATAATTTTTTGGTTTATCTTCAACCCATGCTCCATATTTTTTCATATATTCAAATCCACTTAATCCTTCTTTTTTAGGTAAGTTTTTAAATCTTAATTTAATAAACTCTTCATATGAATCAAAAGTGAAATATTTTGCAACTGGCTTTCCTAATCTTTTGGCAACTTTTATTAAAGTATCAGCAAAGTTTTCACAATCATAAGGCGGATTCACTGCTGGTTGTCTTAATACAAAATAAGGAATTAACTCATAAGCATTTCTTCCTTCAATTGTGTATCTTTCAAAATAAGTTGCATCTGGTAAAATTAAATCAGAATAGTGTGCCATTTCTGAATACACTACATCTGAACATACATGAAATGGAATAAGCTTTTCATCTTTTAAAACTTCAACTGCAGTTTGAGGACCTTCTGGCCATGTTTGTGGTGAAGAAATAGTGTAAGACATGTATACTTGAATATTGTGCTTTTTGCTTTTAATCTTATCATAGCAAAGTTCACTTACTCTCATTTTTTGCCATTTATTTGCAAAAGGATAAAGTTTTGGATCTTCTAAATCTGTTGTAAAAGAGGGTTTTGGTGGAATTGGTTTTGGCATTGGAAAATCTTTTTTACTTTTCGATCCTCCATAAGCATATCCTCCTTTTTGTCCAATACTTCCAACAAGGGCATTTAAAATTACAACTGCTCTATCATTGTGAAGTCCATTGTAGTGTGCTTGAGAACCTCTATTTGTAAAAGCAGAACAGTTTGGAGCAGCTTTAGCAAATTCAATTGCTATTCTTTTTATCTCTTTTGCATCTATTCCACTTTGTTCTTGTGCAAATTCAACAGTATATGGTTTTATAAAATCTTTAAATTCATCTACACTTACATTGCACCATTCATTTATGAATTTTTCATTATAAAGTTTATTTTCCATAATTACATTTGCCATTGCAAGTGCAATTGCCCCTTCACTTGAAGGATAAGGAGCATACCATTCATCACTTTTTCCAGCAGTGTTTGATAATCTTGTATCAAATGTAATTAATTTAGCTCCATTTTGTTTTGCTTCAATAAATCTTTTCATTAAAGCAAAACCACCTTGGTGGTTTTCTAAAAAGTTTGAACCAAAATTTAAAAAATATTTACATTCTCTTGCATCAATTGTTTCCCAACTCGTATCACCAATAGTTGTATAATTTGCTGCTCTTTTATTTGATGAACATAAGGCTCTATGGTTTAATATTACTGGTGAACCAACTGCATCCATAAATCTTCCTGTAATATCGCCCATTTTATTTCTTCCACCATGAAATACAATACCTTCAGGTTTTTTATCATCAATACATTTTTTTATTTTTGAACTCATTATTTCATAGGCTTCTTCCATAGTGATTCTTTTCCATAATCCATCACCTCTTTTTCCTACTCTTTTTAAAGGATATACAATTCTTTCTGGATAATCAACAGCATTTACCCCACCATGAGCTTTTGCACAAAGTTTTCCTTCACTATTTGGATCTAAAGGATTTCCTTCTACACCTAGAATTTCACCATTTTTAACTAAAACAGTCATACCACAAATAGTAGAACAGTTTAAACAAACGCTAGGAACTCTTTGGATTCCTTTTATATTTTTTGCCAAAGTATTAAAATCTTGAAAAGTTTTAATCTCTTTTGCTTCTAGTTTGTTAGGAGATAGTGATATTACCTCACCTAATTTTAACGCTGCAAGTGATAAAGCACCATTTTTTATAAAATCTCTTCTATTCATATTATTCCGCCCATGTGTAAATTTCGTAATTTGTTGCAGAAAAAATTCTTCCATGTTTTATTTTATTTTTCATTTTTTCATTTGCACCAATATGTAATGTTGAAGGTTTATCAAGTTTGTGATTTTTAAATCCAACAGCATTAGAAGGTATATCTTTTTCATCTGTAATTATAGTTATTGCATTTGCAACACATGTTGCTTCACAAGCAGCTTGTAAACCAATTTCTAATCTATGTTCACATAGATTACATTTTTCTGCAATATTTGTATATGGATTTATATAAACAGCACCAATAGAACATGCAGATACACAATCTTGACAACCATCACATTTGCTAGAATCAATTTTTACTATTCCATTTTCTTTTGTTATTGCACCTTTTGTACAGGCTTTTTGACATAAGGCATCATCACACTGTCTGCACATTAATGGTAAAAAGTCTCTTTTAACCTTTGGATACGTTCCTTCATCCAAGTAAAGAGTCATAGTTCTAAAGAATCCAAGTGGTGATTTATACTCTTGTTTACATGCAACTTCACATGCATGACAACCTACACATTTTTGTGCGTTAATTATCATTTTGTAATTTTTTTTCATTGATTGAGTTTCTCCATTTTGAAGAGAGTTAGGGAAGATGTGTAAAAGATAATAAAAAAATGCAATTCTTAAACACTACTTGCAACGCAAGTCTAATTTATAATTTTAATAAAAATAATATAAAAGTAGGATAAAAAAGTAAAATGAATTTTACCAAAACATATTACACATTTAATAAACAAATATAATATATAATATAAAAAAGGAGTATTATGAAAGTTTTGTTACTTGAAGATGATAGTGCGCTTTGTGATTTATTAAGTTTTCATTTAGAAGATAAAGGTTATGAGGTAGTTGCAAAAAATAATGGGCAAGCTGCATTAGAATACTTAATAGATAATAAAGTAGATTTTGCACTTTTAGATATAAATACTCCAATAATATCTGGATTAGATGTATTAAAATCATTAAGAGAAGTTTATAAAGATAATACTCCTGTCATAGTTTTAACAGCATATCAAGATACAAAACACTTAAAAGAGTCATTTGAAAGTGGTGTTGATGATTATATTAAAAAGCCTTTTGATTTAGAAGAGTTGGACCAAAGAATAATGAAACTATGCAAAATATTTTATATTGAGCAAAAAGATGAAATACTAATTAGTGAAAATATTATTTTTACTCCTTCATTGTGTGAATTAAAAATAGATAATGAAATTAAAAAATTAGCACTAAAAGAAAGAGATATTTTAAAATATTTTTATGCACATAAAAATAGAGTTATATCTAGTGAAGAGTTATTACAAAATGTTTGGACATATGAAGAAATGCCAACAGATGCAACAATAAGGGTATATATTAAAAACTTAAGAGAATTAATAGGTAAAGATAAAATTACAACAATAAGAGCAGTAGGATATAAATTTGAATAAAAATGAAAAAAAAGCATTAATAAGTTTTCTTTCTATTTATGTAGGTTCAATTGTTTTACTTGTTGGGCTTCTTTTATCTTTATATTATAAAAATGAATTAAATTCTGTTTCACAACAGTGTACAATGCTTATGAAAAATGCTTCAAATGAAATTAAAGCACATATCTTAAATTCATATATGAAAAAAGAAAAATTAAAACCACTTGATTTTAAAAATAAAGATATAAAGTATGCACTATTTGATAAAAATAAAAAGTTAATTTTTTCAAATATGGGAAATAAAGATGAGGTTATTTTAAATCAAAAAAATTATGAAACTTCAGAATATACTTATTATGTAACTGAAATAGAAGATGATAATATTTTAGTTAAATATATTGCAATACAAACTTGTAGTGGAGTTCAAAATAAAGATAAATTAAAAGTAATAATGATCACAATATTAATTTTAACATCTATTTTTGTAGCCATTATTGCATGTTTATTGGCAAAATTACTCTTAAAGCCTGTGCGTGAAAAAGTTGAATCAATGGACAATTTTATAAAAGATACTGCGCATGAGTTAAATACACCAATATCTGTGCTTATGACTTCTGTTTCTATGCTTAAAAAAGGTAAAAATCCAGAAAAAATGATGAAATATATTGTAAGTAGTTCAAAGCAAATTTCTCAACTTTATAATGATATACATTTTTCTACTTTTTCAAATTTAGATGAAAGTGTTGAAGAGAGTTTTTGTTTAAAACAATTAGTAAGTAATAGTGTAGAGTACTTTAATGATATCTCAATTACAAAAAATATATCTATAAAATCAGAACTTGAACCAACAAAAGTAAAAGCAGATAAAAATAAAATTCAAAAAATAGTAAATAATCTTATTTCAAATGCAATTAAATATAGCCATAATGACTCAGAAATTATTGTACGTTTAAAAGATGCCGTATTTAGTGTTGAAGATTTTGGAATAGGTATTGATAAAAAGCAACAAGAAGATATTTTTAAAAGATATAAAAGAGGTGAAAATAGTGAAGGTGGCTTTGGAATAGGTCTTGATATCGTAAAAAGAGTAGCAAAAGATTATGATTTAAATATTGAGTTAAAATCAAAGATAAATCAAGGTTCGACTTTTTATATTTATTTACAAAATATTTTAGTAGATGTTGATAAAAGGGAATTTTAGAAATTTTGTGTCTGTTTTGAGCTCACACTTTTGTATATTGGGATTCAAAATGCCTCTTTAAGCGTATAAGTTTAAAACAATTTTTGTTGTTCAAAAAGTCTTAGAGTTTGAAAAATCTATAAATTCTACCTCTTGAACACTTTTGGGAACAAAGTCTATCTCTAAATAGAGGTTAGAAAAACCAATAAACAAGATTTTCTAATTTTGTTCCAAAAATTAGGAGTATTTGAATTAACGCTGAGCTCAGTGGCGCACACACTGAACTAATAAAAAATTCATTACTTCATACCAAAAATGCCGGACATTAAATGCGTCCATTGCAGCGATTTGTTAGGTTTTTTCTACTTTATTCACTATAAATAATGCCTATTTCACCATTAAAGAATGGAACCTGTACTAATTGATCTTCACTCCAAGGTGTTAAATATCCGATTGATATTACATTGGTACCTAGTTCACTCTCACCAAAGCTGTATATATTACTTTCGTGAACTTCTATTAGCTCCGGCTTCAATAGCGACCATATATTTGAACAATCTACTGTTGTGGCAGTTGGAACAATACCGCATGAATTAATAAATTCGGTCACCCTATTTGTAATGTTATTGTGCAAAATTTTATTGGGGATTAGTAGTTTAGAAAATGCTACTACTTGACTCATCTGAGGCCCATCGGCAGTTCCCCTAATCACAACATCAAAATCCCCACCCAAATAGGGTATAGTTACTGATGTTTGCCATACTTTAGACCGACCTTTAGCTTTTAACGTTCCAAAAGGAACTAATTCAATTGTTTTATTAAACATCTGTAACCTTAGAACCTAACGGTTGAGTTGAGAAATATTTGAGCCGCAGGATCAAATATTTCTCTCCAATGTTTTGTTATGTATTTGATTTATTATGTGTGACTTTATGAGTTGACTGGTTATTTTTTACTTCTTTTCTGACTTCACAATCAATAAGTTTTTGAGACTCATCCCTAGCTATCGGAATTTCACGATCATTTATAATGGCTTTTAAGTTGTTTTCTTTTGAGCGAACAGAAATATATTTATTTGCAATCCACGCTGC
The DNA here is from genome assembly GCF_004116495.1 of Arcobacter sp. CECT 8985. Taxonomy (GTDB): domain Bacteria; phylum Campylobacterota; class Campylobacteria; order Campylobacterales; family Arcobacteraceae; genus Malaciobacter. Next base: position 17,988 of record NZ_PDKC01000006.1, read on the forward strand.
CGCCGTAACATATGCAATTTTTGTTAAGTCTATTGTAATATTTATATCTATATTAAGAGCTGTTGTTATTTGATCTGGTGATGGCACTGAATCCTTAAAAGCCATACTTATTGGTTGCAACTCTATATTTACACCTTCTGGACTGTTGGTTTTTAACTCTTCATATAAAGTATATGATGATGATTTCATATTTATCACTACTCTTACTCCTTTTCACTCATAACGTTTGAGTTGAGAAATAAATTAGCCTCAGGGTAATTTATTTCTCTCCAATGTTTTGTTAGTCTTGATTATCTACGATTTCTTCAAAATCTTCTGTATCTGATTTTCCTTTGAATCTATAAACTCTTTTTGAGACTTTTCTATTTTCAGTTGACATTCCAAGTCCTCCACTTTGAGTTGCAAGATCTACCTTAACTCCACCTTCTCCCTTACCGCTATTATCATAATATTCTTCTATTTCAACCTCTAATGCATTTTCAATGCGTTTTGCAATAGCAAGTTCTTGTGCAACTCTTGCTTGATGTTTTGAAAATTCCATTTTTATTTCTTGTTTTAAAGATTCTTCTCTTAGTACATCTAAATTTTTAGCTTTTTCCATATCTTTTGAAGATGCTTTAACACCATCTATAACAAGTCCAATAATTGAACCTCCAAGTATTCTTGCTGTTTGTTCTAACATATTATATTTTCCTTATTGTATTATCTAGACTAACGTTTAAAATGAGCCAATAAATTGCCCGTAGGGTAATTTATTGGCTCCTCTGACTTGTTATCTGCTATCAAATGATTTTTTTGATGATAATTTCTAGGGATTCAAACACTTATTTCTTCTTAGTATAAGAAAGGCATTTTTTTATGATTGTCTTTATATCTTCTTCATTTTCATAGAATACTTGTCCAACATCGTTTACATAGGAATTTTGCTCTTGGATTTTTTTAAGATCATTCAAATAATCTTGAAATTTTTTTCTTTTCCACATGGGCAAGTAATGAATAAAATTATCCATTTCCATTCTAGAGGGTTCTGCTCTGTATGGAGAAGGATCTTCAAGTTCTAATAGTAACCATGAACGAATAGGCTGGACAAAATTATTATATTCTTTACGACGATCACGATTTAGGGCAAGACGATTTCCTATAATTAATCCAAGAAAAAAAGTAAGCAAACTGACAACAGCAGCATTTTCTTTAAGTAGTTCATTCACAAAAATTCCTTTAGATAACGTTTGAAATGAGCCGATGAATTGCCCGCAGGGTAATTTATTGGCTCCACTGATTTGTTATGTATATTTATTTTTTTGAGTGGTAATCTTCTTCATCAGGAAGTTGTTCCATTGGAGGTTTAATATCCCGCTCTATATAAATATGTGGGTCTAATGGAATTGAATTTCCAGCAGTATCAACAACTTGAACACTATGAATTTTTCCATCACTTAAACGTTGAACGTATAAACCTGTATAGCTACTTGACATTTTAATTCCTTGTTTTAATTTAAAGCATACATTGTTGGCGTACTAAATTGGGACCACACACATTTTGTACATAAGCTTCAATCTCACATTGTTGAGTGATATTCTTAAATGTTTCACCACCCATACTATAGAAATCTGGATGGCTAATGACATCATCAATCTCTGGTTCATCTGTATCCAGTAGTTCAAAGATTACATATTCTCCTTGGCCTTCAATTTCGGCAGCATACATTCCTCTGTTACGATTTATGACTTGTATTATTGCTTTCAAATTTATTCCTTATTGTTTTATACATAACTATTTAATAACAATACATTATATATATTTATTACTTAATTATCTCAATAACTAAACATTCATATAAAATATCCTTAAAATAGGTATTTAATGAAAAAATATTACAAAATGTAATATTTTGAATTGATTTTTTATTTTTAATTATAATTTAAATATATATTTTTTGTCTAGATGAAGGTAATAAAAATACATTATGTATGTTAATTAGAAAAAAATATAATAATACTACATTTTAGGAGACACATATGGCTAAAAAATTACTTGATATTATGAGAGATAAGATAAGGTTTAAACATTATAGTATGAGCACAGAAAGAGTCTATATCTATTGGGCTAAAAAATATATACTATACCATAACAAAAAGCATCCTAAATATATGGGTAAAGTTGAAATTGAACAATTCCTAACCCATCTTGCCACTGAGTTTAATGTCTCTCCTACAACTCAGAATCAAGCCTTTAATGCAATATTATTTTTATATGAACAAGTTTTGAATATATCATTAAAAGATGAGAATATTCAAGCTTTAAGAGCAAAAGAGAGAAAGCATATTCCTGTAGTTTTAACTATAAATGAAGTAAGAAGTATTATATTAAATATGACAGGTATTTATCAACTCATAGTTAAACTTATGTATGGGTGTGGATTAAGAATGAAAGAATCACAAAATATACGTATAAAAGATATTGATTTCGGATACGATAAAATCTATATTTGGGATAGTAAGTCACTTAAAGATAGAACTTTACCACTTCCACTAAAAATAAAAGATGAACTTAAAATTCAAGTTGAGAAAGTAAAAGAAATACACCAAAAAGATTTAGAAAATGGATATGGAAGTGTATATATACCTTATGCACTTGAACGAAAATTTCCATGGAGTGGAACGGAATCCACACTTGCAAAAAGCAAAATTTGAAACCAAATGGCAATATATTTTTCCTATGAATAAAATCTCGAAAGACCCAAGAAGTGGTGAACAAAGACGACATCATATTTTAGATGTGACTTTAAGTAGAAATATAAAAAATGCAGTTGAAAAATCCAATATAGATAAAAGAGTAACCTCTCATATTTTTAGACACTCTTATGCCACTCATTTACTTCAAAATGGTACAGATATACGAAGTATTCAAGAACTTTTAGGACATAAATCAATAGAAACAACAATGATATATACTCATGTGGTAAAAGAATTAAATAAAGGTGATATTAAATCACCATTGGATTTTTAAATTTTATGAATAAATATTGAGTTAAAATCAAAGATAAATCAAGGTTCTACTTTTTATATTTATTTACAAAATATTTTAGTAGATGTTAATTAAAAGCATTGCTTTTAATTGTTCATTGCTTCTATCTACTTTTAATGTACTGCTAATATTATGTTTAGATAAAAAACCTTCAATTGTTTGTAAAATATGCCAAAACCTTTCATTAAAGGGAGTATCAATTTCTTTTATACTATTTTTTAAAATAAATTCTACAATTGTTTCTATACAATGAAAATAGAAGATTTTATTTTTTGCTCTTTGAATCTTATAATCTCTCATAATTCTTAAGTTATTTATAAAAGTCTCTTTTTCCAAATCACTTAATGACACGAGTGTTTTAACGTGTTTTTCTTCTTCATCCAAATGTGCCTTATAATTAACAATTTCTTCAGTCATAATTTTTTCTAATTTTGGATGGTATGATAATAAAACATTAACAATTTCTTCAGGTTTTAAATTGTCATTTATTACACTATGAGAATATTTTGTATTTTTTTTATAGGGATGATCAATCGCTTTTAATATATCAATTGCATATATTAAATAAGAAAATTTGTCTTCTTTACCATCTCTAAAATGAATTCCATGTTGATCAATAAATGGTTTAAAACCTGCATATTTTAATATCACAATTATCCTTTTTTTGTATAATTTTATTGTAACATAAGTAAAAAATTTTTTAAAGTTTTTTAGAAAAATATAATTAAAATAGAAAAAAAGAAGAAAAATGAACACAAAAATTACTAATTTAAAAATTGAAAAACTAGAAGATACAAAGTTTGTACATCCAGTAAAAATAACATTTGAACAAGATGGAGTAGCAAAATCATGGGAAGCTGTAAAAAGTTTTGATTCTGTTGCAATTTTATTATATCATGAACAAAAAGATGCATTTTTATTAGTCAAACAATTTAGACCACCTGTTTACTTAAACGATAAAACAAAAGGGTTTACTTTTGAATTATGTGCTGGAATTGTAGATAAAAATAAAAGTTTAATTGAAATTGCAAAAGAAGAGATTGACGAAGAGTGTGGTTATGATGTTCCTTTAGAAAAAATAGAAAAAATTACTTCTTTTTATACAAATGTAGGAGTAAGTGGTGGACAACAAAATCTATTTTTTGCAACTATAAATGAAACAATGAAAATACATAGTGGTGGAGGAATTAATGATGAGCAAATAGAGTTAATTTATATTCCATTTGATGATTTTAAAGATTTTATTTATGATGAATCTAAAGCAAAAACACCTGGGTTAATGTTTTCTTATTATTGGTTCTTAGAAAATAAAAGTAAATAGCTTAGATATTTTACCTCATTAAAATGAGGTAAAATTGTTTAAAGTGCTAGTTTCAATATTTCTAATATTTTATCTTCAGTATATTTTTCATCTAATCCAAAAAAGTTAGAATTACTATGTGCATTTTTTGCAATTGCACTTAATGAAGATTCATCTATTGAAAATTGAGAAAATTTAGTAGGAGAACCAATTTTATTGAACCATTTTTCTAATGCTTCAATTCCTTCAAGTGCTGAATTTAATCCAAAAATTTCCTTTGCAAATCTTTCAAATTGTGTTTTATTATTTTTGTAGTACCATTTCATCCATGCAGGCATAACTACAGATAATCCTGCTCCATGTGGTACATTATAAAGTGCAGAGACTGCATGTTCTATCATATGGTTTGGAAACTCAACACCTTCAGCACCTACTGTTGAAGTGCCATTTAAAGCTTGAGTAGCAGCCCAAGCAAACTCTGATCTTGCTTCATAATCTTCTTTATTTTTAAGTAATTTTTCTGTTGTACTTATTACAGTTTTGATATTTGTCTCTACATATGATGCTGTAATATTTGGATGATAAGTTGCAGTAAAATATCCTTCAATTGAATGTGCAATGATATCAACTGCAGAATATACTAAATATTCATTTGAAACACTTTTTTGTAAATCTGGATTTATAACTGAAACTTTTGGATAAATAGCAGCTGCATTAATAAAATATTTTTGTTGAATTTCTTCATTTGTTATTACTGCACTTCCATTCATTTCACTACCTGTTGCAGCAAGAGTCATAATATCAAAAATAGGTAAAGCTTCTGTAATAGTTGCTTTAAAACTAAAAAAATCCCAAACGTCATCTTGATATAAACTACCAGCTGCAATTGCTTTACTAGTATCTAAAACAGAACCGCCACCAATAGCTAGAATTCCTTCAACTTTTTCTTCTTTTGCTACTTTTATACCTTCATATACTTTTGATAATAAAGGATTACTTTGAATTCCACTTAATTCAATATATTCAATATTTTGAGATTTTAAACTCTTAACAACTTTTTTAAAAAGACCATCTTTTTTTATTCTATCACTTCCATAAGTTATTAAAATTTTTTTTACTTTAAATTCAGCTATATAATCACCAATTTTATTCTCTTTATCTTTACCAAACTCAATTTTTGTAGGATTACAGTATGTAAAATTTTTCATTAATTTTCCTTTTAAATTTTTAATAATATTTATAATTTGTATTATATCACATGGAATAATACTGCATATTAAGTATGTTATTTTATAAAATTTTATATTTATATTTTTAAACAAAGTTATTTTAATCTTCTTATATTATAGTATGAAAAAATTATATATTTTATGGAGGTATATATGAATAATAAAACAATACCTTTGTCTGTTTTAGATTTGGTTCCTATTAATGAAGGAAATAGTATTAGTCAAGCTATGAAAGATAGTACAAATTTAGCAAAATCAGTTGAAGAGTTTGGATATAGTAGATATTGGATAGCAGAACACCATAATTTCAGTTCAATAGCAAGTGCTGCTACTTCTGTTTTATTAAGTCATATTGGAGCAAAGACAAGTAAAATAAGAATTGGTTCTGGTGGGATTATGTTACCAAATCATGCTCCCTTAGTAATTGCAGAACAGTTTGGTACATTGGAGTCTTTATATCCAAATAGAATTGATTTAGGTTTAGGAAGAGCTCCTGGAACAGATAGACAAACTATGTTAGCATTAAGAAGAGATGCAAATAGTGGTTTTGATTTTCCTATGATGCTTGAAGATTTACAATTCTATTTATCGAATAAAGCAGGAAAACACACAATAAAAGCTATTCCTGGTTATGGTCTTAATATTCCTATATGGTTGTTAGGTTCAAGTACTTTTAGTGCAAAACTTGCGGGAGAAAAAGGATTGCCTTTTGCCTTTGCATCACATTTTGCACCAGATTCAATGTATGATGCAATAAATACATATAAAGCAAGTTTTAAACCATCTTCTCAATTGAATAAACCTTATATTATTATTTGTATAAATGCAGTTTGTGCAAATAGTGATGATGAAGCTAAATTTTTAGCAACAACTGAATATCAACAGTTTCTTTATTTACATAGAGGTGATGATAAACTTGTACAAAAACCAACTGAAAATATGAATAGTTTATGGGAAGATTGGGAAGAAAATAGTATTAAACATAAATTAAGAGAATCAATTTGGGGATCACCAAATACTGTAAAAAGAAGACTTGAAAGTCTTGTAGAAAAAACAGATGCCAATGAAATTATGATTAATAGTTGGATTTATGATAATAAAAAAAGAGTTAAATCTTATGAATTAATATCTAAAGCTTGGGGAATAGCATAATTTTAATTTGCTGTTCTTTTTAGTTTAATTTTAAAATAAATGATTGGATTTTAATTTATTATTTTATTATAAATTAAATATTAAAATATTAATTATATTAGTTTTGTAATTAAAAAAAACCCTTTTTTTTGGTAATATATTACATCTGAATAAAAGGGTAACTTTGCCAAGAAAAAAGTTAAAAAAAATACTTCCAACTCATGAAAAAATAGAAAAACAGAAATTTTTAAAAATATTTGGAAAACTTTTACAAAAAAGAGAAATTTGGAGTCTTTCAAGAAGAAAAGTAGCATTAGGTGTATTTATAGGTATTTTTGTTGCTTGTATACCAATGCCTTTTCAAATGGTTTTAGCTACGTTTTTGGCAATAGTGTTTAATGCAAATTTTCCTATTAGTTTTGCACTTATATTCGTAAGTAACCCACTTACAATGCCTCCTCTTTTTTATTTTGAATATGAAATAGGAAACTTTATATTTCAAGTAAAAAATCCAATAACATTTGATTTTAAATCTATGTATGATAACTTAGATCAAATTGCACTTAGCCTATATTCTGGGGCTTTAGTTTTAGGTATAATTGCTGCTTTTATTTGCTTTTATTTAACTAATTTTTATTGGATTAAGACTGTAAGAAAAAATAGAAATCAAAGATAAAATTCATTTTATTTATTGTATATATATAATAAAAAGAGTTTATATGAGTCTTTATTATGTAAAAAAAGAAATTGAAGGTCTTGAAATAGTTGTAAAAGATGCAAAAAGTGATTTTACATTTGAAACAGGGCATAATTTTAGAGTACGATATAAATATAAAGATGATGATATTTTATATGCAACAATATGTAAATTTTATGGTGGTATTTGGTATATAACGGCAAATCCACAAAACTTTTTTCCATATATTAATAGCAATGAAATAGAAAAAAGAAGAAGTCTTGAAAATATACAAGGGCTTTATAGTTGGGGAAAATATTTTATTCACCAATTAGAAAAAATCAATTTTTTTTATTCAGGACTTTGGCATATGGATTTTTATCTTCCAAGCCAAAAAGAAAAAAAGTTCATATGTATTAGTTCCTCTTCTCCTATTTTTGATTTTGAAAAAACTTTTGATTTTAATGATTACCGATATTTGGATTGGTATGGTGAAGATAATGGAATGATTTTAAATATAAAAGAGCAGCAAGATGATAATTCATCTAGAGTGAAATTCTATAGAAAGAAAGTTCTTGATGGTTCTTTACCTCCTATCTTATTACAATTTATTCCTACATTAGATGCTTTTATTATATTAGATGGTCATTGTAGATATAAAGCTTCTTTGCTAGAAGGGATTTTACCAAAATTAATTGTTGTAAATGGTGTAAAAAAAATTATTGTAAAAGAAGATGAACAAAGAAAGCAAAAAGTATTAGAAGGAATTGAAAAAAACAAAAATAAAATTAATGTTTCAAAAAGAATGGGAGTGAAAAAATTAAATGATTTATTAATTAATATTTATGGTGATAAAGAATTTTATACTTCTCATTTTAAAGGAAAAGCAGTTTTTAATTTTAATGAAAAATGGCAAAATATTATTGAAAATAGACTAGATGGATATGAAGATTTAGAAAATATTTTACAAAGAAAAGAGTATTAAATACTCTTTTTACTTTTTTTAATTAAATCAAGTTTTATTTGCCAAAGTTTTTCAGATAAATCTACATAATATTTATGAGGATTATCAAACCTTAAAACTTCATCCCATAGTGACTCTTGTTCTTGTTTTGCATGTTCTCTTATTTGCTTAAGAGTTGGTACTTTATATACTAATTTACCATTTTTATATATTGTCTCTTTGATATCTTTAATTGTAAATTCTTCAAAAGTTTTTGTTTTCCATGTATGTTCTGGATCAAATATAGTTAATGGTTTATTTTCATCTATTTTTTCGTCATATACAGTTATTAAATCAGCTTTTGCTTTTTTTGTATCTTTGTCATATATTCTATATAATTTTTTAAAGTGAGGTGTTGTTATTTTTACTGGATTATCACTTATTTTTATCTTTGGAGTAATTACATTCTCTTCTGATTCTATTGCACATAATTTATAAATCCCCCCAAATACAGGATTACTTTTTGCAGTGACAAGTCTTTCTCCTACTCCAAAAATATCAATTGGAGCCCCTTGGTTTAATAAAGCTTCAATCAAGTATTCATCTAATGCATTACTAACTACAATTTTACACATAGATAAACCTGCATCATCAAGCATTTTTCTAGATTGTTTTGATAAATATGTTAAGTCTCCAGAATCGATTCTAATGGCAAAATTATTTATGTTTTTGGGTAATAACTCCTCTTTTATAACTTTTATTGCATTTGGAATCCCTGATTTTAATGTATTATATGTATCAACAAGTAAAGTAGCATTATTAGGATATGTTTTAACATATTCTCTAAAAGCTTCTTCTTCTGTATCAAACATTTGAACCCAAGAATGAGCCATAGTTCCACTACAAGGAATTCCATATAAACAATCTGCTAAAGTATTGCTTGTTGCATCAATTCCTGCAATATATGCAGCCCTTGAACCATTGTTTGCACTACTAACTCCATGAGCTCTTCTTGCACCCATTTCTAATACAGTTCTACCTTTTGCTGCTCTTTTAATTCTACTTGATTTTGTAGCAATTAATGATTGATGATTGAAGCATAATAAGAGATAAGTTTCTAAAAGCTGAGCTTCTACTAAATTTGCTTTTATTGTGAGAACCGGTTCATTTGGGAATATTACAGTACCTTCTTTTACACAATAAATATCTCCTGAAAACTTAAAATTTTTTAGATATTCAATAAAATCATCACTAAATAAATTTTGATTTTTTAAGTATTGTAAATCTTCTTGTGTAAATTCAAAATTTTCAATATATTTAATTATACTACCTAGTCCAGCAAAAATTGCATAGCCACCTTCATCAGGAATCTTTCTAAAAGACATGTCAAAATAGACTGTCTTATCTTTTAATTTTGAATTAAAATAGCCATTTGCCATTGTAAATTCATAAAAGTCAATTAGCATAGTTCTGTTTCTTTTTGTATTATTCATTTTTCTCTTTCAAAATTTTTGTTAAAAATTATTATATCTATAAAATTTCTTTGAATGCCTATTATAACACAATTAAAAAGAATAAAATTTAAATTTAGTAACTTTAAAAATATTTTTGTATAAATTGTAGACAATTATTGTAGACAATAAATAAATACAAAATGATACTATATTTTTAACAATTTAAATATATGAAGGAGATAATATGAAAAAGTTTGTAAGGTTAGGATTTTTAGTTAGTTTGATTTGTGGAAGTTTGCTAGCTCAAGATACAATTAAAATCGGCTTTGTAGGTACGCTTTCTGGAGCAAATGCTGCATGGGGTACTTCAAATGTAAGATCAATGGAAACATCAGCAGACATATATAATAAAAATGGTGGTGTAGAAATTGGTGGCAAAAAATACAAAGTAGAGATTGTACCTTTTGATGATGCTTTCGATCCAAAGATTGCAGTTGCTGGTATGGAAAAAATGGCACAAGAAGGTATTAAATATGTTGTTGGTCCAAATGATGATGCCCAAGCAATTGCAGTAAAACCAATAGCAGAGAGAAATAAAATTGTATATTTTCCATATGCCTTTGATAAAAGTTTATATGTAAAACCAGCAAACTATGCTGTATTTGGAATGATTGCTTCATATCAATGGGAACCATCAGTTTATAAATGGTTAAAAGATAATAAAGATGTTAAATCTGTAGCATTTATTGCAGCAAATGCAGCTGATCCATTAAACCAAAGAGATAATGGTATTAAAATTGCCCAAGACTTAGGTTTAAAAGTTGTTGAAGCAAAAGCTACATATAAAGCTGACACTAGAGATTTCTTTTCAGTAATTACTCCAATTATTAAGAAAAAACCTGACCTTTTAGTTCTATCAGGAGTATCTCCTGCTACTGCGCCACTTATTATTAAAACAGCCAGACAATTAGGTTTTAAAGGTTATATGGCAGCAGGAACTGCTCTTGATGCAAGTATTTTAAAAGAGGGTGCTGGAGATGCAGCAAATGGATTTATTTGTCAAGGTGGAGCAGATGCTTCAATTCAATCAGAGAAAATGGAAAAATGGGTTGAGCACTATACTAATAAATATGGTGAATACAACGATGAGTCAAATACAAAAGTATTTGCTTTAGAATATATTTTAGCTGTGATGAAATCAAATCCAAAAGCTATCAATGATGCCGATGAGTTTTTAAAGACTGTAGATTCAGGTTGGTCAGCACCAAACCTTTTCTTTAAAGACAAAGATGCAAAACTTAAATTTGTAGGAAAAACTACATTTGGTCAAAATAGACAGTTAGGGGTTCCTTTAACTCCAAAAATTTACAAAAATGGAAAGTTTGAAACACTATTCGTAGGTCAAGCAGATTAATTTAGAAGAGGTATCTTTTGATACCTCTATTATGAAAAATAGGGAATTAATTTTATGGAACAAATACTACTCAATGGTTTAATTACAGGTGCTCAATATGCCCTTATTGCATTAGGTTTAACACTAATATTCTCACTTATGAGTATATTAAACTTTGCACATGGACAAATGTATGTTTTAGGTGCATTTGTAACTTACTATGTTTATGGGAAACTAGGATTTCCTTTTATTGTAGCTATTATTGCTTCGGGTTTAACATTAGCACTAATAGGTGCCATATTTGAAAAATATCTTTTCAATACCGTCTTAAAAAGATCTGTTAGAGAAGAGAGTTCAATGCTTCTTGCTGCTGGTACTGCTTTTTTCTTAGATTCATTAATACTAATTGTATTTGGAGAGAAACAAAGAAGTGTTCCAGCACTTGTTGATGGAGTATTTTTTGGTGAAGATTATGGAATAGATTTAATCATCCCTTATAACAGAGTTGTAATTGGTTTGATTGCAATAGTTTTAATTGTTTCATTTATTCTATTTATGCAATATTCAAAACCAGGTCGAGCTATGAGAGCTTTAGCACAAGATAAAACAGCTGCTCAGCTAATGGGAGTTGATTTAGATAAATATAGTCTTATTGGTTTTGCCCTTGGAGCAATGCTTGCTGGTGTTGCAGGAAGTTTACTTGTAACTATTACTGGCGTAAATTCTGGTATTGGTGGAGGTATCTCTATACAAGCCTTTACAATGATTATGATTGGTGGTGCTGGAGTTATTTCAGGTGCTATTTTAGGTGGATTTATTTTAGGTTTAGTTGAGGCTTTTGGTCTATATTATCTTCCGGGAGATGTAACTTACCTTACTATATTTGTATGTTTAATGATATTCCTTACTCTTCGTCCACAAGGACTTATGGGTAAACCTTGGGGGTGATTTATGGAAAATAAAAGTTTTATATTAAAAGTAATAATTGCATTAATAGTTTTATTAATTGTTATACCTAGTGTTTTAGTTTTAACACAAAGAAATGATTACATTTATGGTATCACCTCTGTTGCTATACTTTCTATGATTAGTGCAGGGGTTTGGTTAACTTTCTATATGGGAAGAATCAATATTGGACAAGGAGCTTATGCTTTAATTGGAGCGTATACTACAGCTGTTTTAGTTACACAATTAGAGTTATCATTTTGGATATCTATTTTTTTAGCTGGATTTGTGGCTGCTTTTTTTAGTATCTTAATTGGTTTACCAATTTTAAGATTAAAAGGTGTGTATTTTTCAATGATTACACTAACTTTAACTGAAGTTGTAAAACTATTAGCTATTGCATTGGTTCCAATTACAAATGGTCCAAGAGGTATTACAAATATTCCACTTCCAGGAGAATTAAGTATTTTTGGACTAACACTTATTCCAGATTTTGCCACTATGGAAAACAGTAAAATTGGATTTTATTATCTTGCAGTTGTTTCTATGATTATCACTTTTGCAATAATGTATAGACTTACAAAATCAAGAATGGGAATTTTACTTAGGTCTTTACAACAAAATGAAGAGTTAGCTTCATCTTTTGGGGTAAATATTGCTTACTTAAGAGTTATATCTTATGCTATTGCTTCATTTTTTGGTGGAGTTGGAGGAGCAATTTTTATTAACTTAACTCAATCTGTTTATCCAACTACTTTCCAAGTAGCAGATTCTATTAATTATATGCTTTATACATTTCTTGGTGGTTTAGCATATGTATTTGGACCAATATTAGGTTCTTTTGTATTGTATTTCTCTTGGGATTTATTATTTATCTTCAAAGAGTATCAATTATTAATTTACTCAGGAATTATGATTATCATAATGGTATTTTTACCAAATGGAATTTTGAGTTTAAGGTTTAAAAAATGAGAAAAAGAATTTTAGAAATAAATAACCTATCTAAAAAATTTGGTTCTTTATATGCAGTAAATGATGTAACATTTGAGGTATATGAAGGGGAGATTTTATCTGTAATTGGTCCAAATGGAGCAGGAAAATCTACAACATTTAAACTAATCTCTTCTTTTTTAAAACCAAGTTCTGGGGAAGTGATTTTTAATAGAGAAAAGATATCTGGTTTAAAACCACATATTGTAGCAAGAAAAGGTGTAGTTAGAACCTTTCAAGAAACAACAGTTTTTAAAAGTATGAGTGTTAGAGATAATATTATTATAGCCCACCAATTACAAGCAAAATCAAATCTTTTGGGTTTTTTCTTTAATACAAGATTAGCAAAATCTGATAATGAAAGATTTGGTAAATCTGCCGATGAGATTATTGATTTCCTTGGATTAACTGATGTAAAAGATGAACTTGCATCAAACCTTCCACATGGTCTTTTAAGAGGTTTAGGTATCGCAAATGCACTTGCTTGTAAACCAAAAGTCTTGCTTCTAGATGAGCCATTTGCTGGAATGAATCACGATGAAACAAGAAGATGTATGGATATGGTTAAGCAGATTAAAAACTCAGGGGTTACTGTACTTTTAGTTGAACACGATATGCCAGCAGTTATGGAAATATCAGACAGAATAGTGGTAATTAGTTTTGGTGAAAAAATAGCAGAAGGGAAACCTGCTGAGATTCAAAAAAACCCTAAAGTAATAGAAGCTTACTTAGGTGTAGAAGATGAAGAGTTAGGAATTTAACATGGCATTATTAGAGTGTAAAGATTTAGAGATAAACTACGACCAAGTAAGAGCAGTAAAAAAAGTAAATTTAAGTCTTGAAGAGGGTGAAACTATCACTTTAATTGGAGCAAATGGAGCTGGAAAATCTTCAATTCTAAAAGCAATAACAGGTCTTAAAAAACCAAGTTCAGGTGAAGTGATTTTCAATGGTGAAAGTCTAAATGGAGTAAGTCCTTCAACAATAGTTGAAAAGGGAATTGCAATGACTCCTGAGGGAAGAAGAGTTTTCCCATATATGAGTGTAAAAGACAACCTTCTAATGGGAGCATTTACAAGAAAAGATAAAGATGGAATCAAAGAGGATTTAGAAAAAGTTTTAGAAAAGTTTCCAAGACTTAAAGAAAGATTCAAACAACAGGCAAGCACTATGAGTGGTGGAGAACAACAAATGATGGTTATTGGGCGTGCTCTTATGTCTAGACCCAAAGTTTTACTTATGGATGAACCCAGTCTTGGTATTGCCCCAAAACTAGTTCAAGATATTGCAAGATCGATTGTACAAATCAATAAAGAGGATAAAGTCTCTGTTATCCTAGTTGAACAAAACTCAAGAATGGCACTTAAAGTTTCAAATAGAGCTTATGCTATGCAACTTGGAGAAGTATTATTAAGTGGAAACTCAAAAGATTTAATGCACGATGAACGAATAATTGAACTATACTTAGGAGGAACTCACTAATGAAATTAGCAATTATAAACCCAAACTCTACAGAATCTATGACAAAAAAGTGTGAAGAAGTTGCCTTGAAATTTAAAAATCCTAATACCCAAGTTTGGGCTTCAAATCCTACAAATACTCCAAAAAGTATTGAAGGACATTTTGATGAAGTAAAAAGTTTAATGGGACTAATGAATGAAATCAAAAAAGCGAAAGAGTGGGGAGCAGATGCTTATGTGATTGCTTGCTTTGATGACCCAGGATTGGAAGGTGCAAGGGAGCTTGTAGATGGTCCTGTTATAGGTATTTGTGAAGCAGCTATGCATATGACTTCAATTGTTTCTTCTAGTTTTTCGGTGGTAACAACTTTAAATAGAGCTATTCCAATTATTGAAGAGTTATCCTACAAATATGGTATGGATAAATTTTGTAGAAAAGTAAGAGCAGCTGATATTCCAGTTCTTTCTTTAGAAGATGGCACTTGTAATGCAATGGAAAAAATAGAGAGTGAAATTTTAAAAGCAGTCAAAGAAGATAATTGTGAAGCAATTATTTTAGGATGCGCTGGAATGGCTGATTTAACGATTGAATTATCAAAAAGGTGTAATATTCCAGTTATTGATGGTGTTTTATGTGCAATTAAGATGGCTGAATCAATGGTTGGAGCAAAACTAATGACAAGCAAAATAAATGCATATGCCTATCCTATTGAAAAGTGAGAAAACATTAGCTTTATATGAGATAACTTTAACGTAAAATTTTGGTGTGCCGTTTATATTAATTGCATTGTGGTTATTGTTTACAGAAACTAGAATGTAAATTATAATATAATAAACTAATATAAAATGGAAAAAAAGTAGGAGAAACTTTTAATGAATAAAAAAGATTTATTTACTTTAGAAGATAATATTGTAAATTTTATATTTGATGCGATTTTTACAAAAAATCTTCAACCAGGTACTAAATTATCAGAAAGTGTTTTAGCAAAAGAATTAAACACAAGTAGAGATGTTGTAAGGAAAGCATTCAGCAAACTACAAACTATGGGCATTTTAAGTTATAAAAAAAATCAAGGTTTTAATGTCGTTTGGATTAGTGAAGAGAATGCAAAAGATATTTTTGCAACAAGAAAAATAATTGAAGCAGGTATTGTTGAAATTGTTACAAAAAGACATTCAAAGGAAAATTTAGACTTATCTGCACTTTTAGAAAATATTGATACAGAAGAATACTTAAAATTATCTTATAGAAATGGGGAATATGTTAAATCATCTTGTGATTTTCATTTAAATTTAGCTGCATTAAGTGAAAATGAGTTTTTAATTAATGCACTTAAACCTTTAATCCCTTTAAGTATCCTTGCTGCTTTAATTTATGAAGATGAAAATACAGATTTCTCTTCATATGATGAACATAGAGTTTTAATTGAGACAATTAAAAGCAATAATGTTAGTAATGCAAAAAATGTTATGCTAGAACATTTAGACCATTGCCTTGATATTTTAGATTTTAATTTAGATACAATTAATAAAAAGAATAAATTTCTTTTTGCTAACTAATTATTTTTATTACCTATCTTTAAAACAAATGTATAAAAAATAAACAAAGATTGTAGACAATCATTGTAGACAATCTGATAAAATAATCTCATAAATAAATTTAAAAAGTGATTTTTACTTTTTTATGAGAGATAAAATGAATAATAACAACTACCCTAGAGATTTAATCGGTTACTCAAATGAACCAATAAATCCAAAATGGCCAAACAATGCAAAAGTTGCACTTCAATTTGTATTAAATTATGAAGAAGGTGCAGAAAACTGCATTCTACATGGAGATGAAGCTTCAGAAGTATTTCTTTCAGAAATGAACAACCCACAAGCTTTTATAGGACAAAGACACAAATCAATGGAGTCATTATATGAATATGGCTCAAGAGTTGGGGTGTGGAGAATCTTAGAACTTTTCAAAGATTTTGATATCCCTGTTACAATCTTCGCTGTAGCAATGGCAGTTGCTAGAAATCCTAAACTTGCTGAATACCTTGCCCTTAACAACTATGATATATGTTCACACGGTTATAGATGGATAAACTATCAAACAATTGAAGAGTCTATTGAAAGAGATCACCTTTATAAAAGTATTGAAATATTAGAAAAAATGTTTGGTACTAGACCACTTGGTTGGTACACAGGACGTGATAGTGAAAATACCAGAAAGATAGTTGTTGAAGAGGGTGGCTTTTTATATGACAGTGATGCATATAATGATGATTTACCATATTTTGCACCAGAAATTACTACAACAGAACACTTAGTAATTCCATATACAATGGATAACAATGACATGAGATTTATTTTTGGAGGATTTACTCATAGTAACCAGTTTTATAATTACCTAAAAGATAGTTTTGATGCTTTATACCTAGAAGGAAATAAGTCTCCTAAAATGATGAATATTGGAATGCACTGTAGAATATTAGGGAAACCTGGGCGAATCATGGCTATGAGAAGATTCTTAGAATATGTAAAAGGATTTGATGATGTTTGGTTTGCAACAAGAGGTGAAATTGCAAATCATTGGATTAATAATTTTGGAAATAAAGGAAAATAATGACAAATGTAGCAAGTTGTGAATTAGGTGCAGAAGTAATTTATACAACAGATGAATTTTTTGCAAGTGCAAATAGAATGTTAGTGGAAACTGAAGCTGTATTTAAAGATGAGTTTGATGATAATGGTCACTGGATGGATGGTTGGGAGACTAGAAGAAGAAGAGATGGTGGAAATGATTATTGTATTATCAAACTAGGAAACCTTTCAAAAATCAACTCATTTTTAGTTGATACTTCACACTTTAGAGGAAACTACCCTTTAGCTGTTTCAATAAAAGGTTATTGTGGAAAAAATAAAGATGATAAAACATTTTTAAAAGAGATTGATAGTGTTGAATGGGTTGAGTTATTAACTCAAAGTGATTTACAAGGAAATACTAAACATGACTTTGATTCACTTTCTCAAACTGAATTAACTCATCTAAGAGTTGATATTTACCCAGATGGTGGAATTGCAAGATTTAAAGCATTTGGTGAAATCTGTTTTGATGAAAAACTTTATGAGCAAGAAAATATCAATGTAGCTTCTATGAGAAATGGAGCAAGAGCGGTTTATACAAACAACGAATTCTTTGGTCCTTTAAGAAATATCTTAAAAGATAATGAAGCTATTAATATGGGTGATGGTTGGGAGACTAGAAGAAGAAGAGAACCAGGATTTGACTGGGGAATTATCGAATTAGCTAAGCCTGCAATTATTGATAATGTAATGATTGATACAAACTTTTTCAAAGGAAATTTTGCAGATAAATTTTCAATGAGTGCTGCATATTTAGAAGATACAACAGATAGTTCAGTTGTAACACAAAGTATGTTTTGGGAAGAGTTAGTAGAACCTCAAAAATTATCTATGCATAGTAAACATTATTATGATAAAAGCTTTTTGAAACATCAAAAACCAGTAACTCATATTAGAGTAAATATTTTTCCAGATGGTGGAATTTCAAGACTTAAATTATTTGGAAAATTTGTAAAAAAAGAAGATATTAAGGCTTAAAATGAGAGTTGAACTAAAACCAAAACTATTAACTGATGAATCTTTTAAAAAATTCGGAGAAGTTATTTGTACTGAAAATAGAGATTCAAAGATTATAAATGACGGGTATGCACAGAAGTTTTATGAACTTTGTGTAATGGATGCAAATGAAAAAGGTGGAAGTTCAACTTTACATATTTATGTAGCGAAAAATAGGGAGTTTCCACTACATATAAATATGCTAGAAAAACATCCAAGTTTTTCTCAAACTTTTATGCCAAGAAGTAAAGAGCCTTTTTTAGTTGTAGTTGCATTGGGTGATGATAAACCTGATTTATCAACAATTGAAGCTTTTTATACAAATGGAAACCAAGGAGTTTTTTATAATAGAGGTGTGTGGCATTTTCCATTAATTAGTCTAAAAAATAATGAACAATTTATCGTTATTGATAGAGCGGATAATAAAACAGAAGAACAAAAGATTGTTGAATGTATTGAATATAATATAGAAGAAGAATCTATATATTTATTGGAGGAATAATATGTTAGAACTTAAGAGTAAGCCACCATAAAGACTTTTTTATTTCAATATTTTAATATTTCCATAAAAAAGTCATAAACGCCAACGTGATTATATAAAAAGAAATATTAAAAAGAGGAATTTTATGAATATTAAAGCTTAGTTTTCACTATAAAATAGTTATTTCCAATAATTTTTTGTAGTGGATTTACTGTACGTAACATTAGGGAAGAAAAATAATGATTAATGATGTAAATAAGGACTCTTTATCTCCTACAAAAAAGAGTGATAAAAATTGGAATTGGTTTGAGGTGTCTAATATTTGGGCAAATGATATACAAAGTCTATTTGGGTATACATTAGTTGCCTCACTTTTTATTAGTTATGGTGTGTCTGGGTGGACAGCATTTATTGCATTGATTTTTGCTGGATTATTAGTTACTTTTTTTGTAAATATATCTGGAAAAGCTGGAGTTGATTATGGAATACCATATCCTGTTTTAGCACGTTCAAGTATGGGAATTAATGGAGCAAAATTATCTGCGATAATAAGAGCAGTTGTGGCAGTATTTTGGTTTGGTGTTCAAACATATTTTGCTTCAACTGCCCTTCATCTTTTAATAACAGCTTCTACAGGCATAGAGTTAAAAGCAACATTTTTAGGAATTGATGCAATAGGTTGGTTATCATTTTTTGTAGTATGGATACTTCAAATGGTAATCTTCTCAAAAGGAATGGATTGGGTATCGAAGTTTTTAAATTTTGCTGCTCCATTTGTTTATATTGTAATGATAGGCCTTTTAATTGTACTATGGAATGAATCAGATGGACAACTATTTAGTGAAGCAAATAATATTTTTTCAAGTAGCAAATCAACATTAAGTACTGAAATACATGGTTTTTTTGCAATTGTAGGAACTATGATTGCTTATTTTGCTGCTGTTATGATTAATTTTAGTGATTTTTCTAGGTATTCAAAAGATAATAAGTCAATGATAGTTGGAAATCTTGTGGGACTTCCTTTTAATATGGTTTTCTTTTCAGCTTTAGCACTTTTAATTACAGCAGGTTCAGTTGTAGTATTTGGTGAAAAATTAACAAATCCTATGGATATCGTTGAAAAAGCAGATAGTACAGTTTTAAGTTTAATTGCTGCAATTACATTTTTTATGGCAACTGTTGGAATTAATTTAGTTGCTAATTTTATTCCAGCTGTTAATGGTATATCAAATCTTGCACCTAAAAAACTCTCATTTAAAAAATCAGGATTTATCACTTCTTTATTTGCACTTATTATTGGTGGTTTTTGGGTAAGTTTTATTTCAAAAGTAGGAATTAGTCCAATAGTTAATACATTAGGTGCAACATTAGCTCCATTATATGGAATCTTGGTAGTTGATTATTATATTATAAAAAAACAAAAATTAGATATAGATTCTTTATATGATGAATCATATGAAAGTTTATATTATTATGAAAATGGTTGGAATAAAAATACAATGATTGCATTTGTTATAGGTGCAGTTTTTTCAATTTGTACAGTTTGGGTAGATGCATTAAGTAGTTTAAATGGTTATGGATGGATTATTGGTGCAATCTTGGGAGGCTTTATTTACTACTCAACAAAATTATTTTCAATAAATAGACAGTTAGTATATAATTAAAAAGGAGAATAGGGATGTATAAACAAATTAACAATTTAAATGTGGATGATAAACTTTTTTCTTTAATAAATGAAGAAATTCTTCCTCAAACAACTTTAAATAAAGATGAATTTTGGAAAACTTTTGAGAATATTATTGAGGAGTTAACTCCTCAAAATAGAGCACTTTTATCAAAAAGAGATGAAATTCAAGAGCAAATTGATTCTTGGCATAAAACAAATAAATATGAACAAAATAATCTTGAAGAGTATAAAAACTTTTTAAAACAGATTGGTTATTTAATTGAAGAAAAAGAGAACTTCAAAGTAGAAACACAAAATGTAGATGAAGAGATAAAACTTCAAGCTGGACCACAATTAGTAGTTCCTGTTAAAAATGCTAGATTTGCTTTAAATGCAGCAAATGCTAGATGGGGAAGTTTATATAATGCTTTATATGGAACTGATGTAATTCCAACAGATGGTGAACTACTTATTACAAAAGAGTACAATGAAAAAAGAGGAAAAGCAGTTGTAACTTATGCAAAAGAGCATTTAGATACAGTTGCACCACTTAAAGAGGGAAGCCATAAAGATGCTATCTCTTACAAAATTGTAGATGGAAAATTAGAAGTGACACTTCAAAACACTACTACAACTTTAGAAAATACATCAAAACTAATTGCATACGAAGGTGAAAAAGAAAACCCAAGAGCATTAGTATTTAAAAACAACAATCTTCATGTAATAGTTGAGTTTGACAAAGAAAGCTTTATTGGAAAACTTGATCTTGCTGGTATCAAAGATGTAGTTGTAGAAGCAGCAGTTTCAACAATTATGGATTGTGAAGACTCAATTGCAGCAGTAGATGCCCAAGATAAAGTTGAAGTTTATAGAAACTGGTTTGGTCTTATGAAAGGTGATTTAGAAGATAGTTTTGAAAAGGGTGGAAAAACAGTTACTAGAAAATTAAACTCTGATAGAAAATATAAAACTTTAGATGACAAAGAATTAATTTTACATGGAAGAAGTCTACTTTTCATTAGAAATGTTGGTCATCTTATGACAAATCCAGCTATTTTGGATAAAGATGGAAATGAAGTATTTGAAGGGATTATGGATTGTATGCTTACAACTTTAGCTGCAATTCCAGATTTAACTAATAAAAATGAGAAGAGAAATAGTAGAACAAAATCTATGTATATAGTAAAACCAAAAATGCACGGACCAGAGGAGGTTGCCTTTGCCGTTAAACTATTTGGGAAAGTTGAAAAAGCTTTAAACCTTCCTGAAAATACTATCAAGATTGGTATTATGGATGAAGAAAGAAGAACAACCATAAACCTAAAAGAGTGTATTAGACAAGCTACTAAAAGAGTTGTATTCATCAACACAGGATTCTTAGATAGAACAGGTGATGAGATTCATACCTCTATGTTAGCTGGTGCCATGACACCAAAAACAAAAATGAAAAGTGAAACTTGGATAAAAGCTTATGAAACTTGGAATGTTGATATTGGTTTGGAGTGTGGACTTCAAGGTTTCTCTCAAATTGGAAAAGGGATGTGGGCTATGCCAGATGAGATGGCTAAAATGATGGATGAAAAAATATCTCACCCAAAATCAGGAGCAAATACTGCTTGGGTACCATCTCCTACCGCTGCAACTTTACATTCTATGCACTATCATAAAATAGATGTATTTAGTATTCAAAATGAGCTGAAAGGAAAAAGAAGAGCAACTTTAGATGAGCTTTTAACTATTCCTTTGTTAAATGAGTCTTTATCAAAAGAGACTATCAAAAATGAGATAGATAATAACTGCCAAAGTATCTTAGGATATGTTGTTAGATGGATTGATGAAGGTATTGGTTGCTCAAAAGTTCCAGATATAAACAATGTAGCACTTATGGAAGATAGAGCAACACTTAGAATTTCTTCTCAACATTTAGCAAACTGGATAGAACATGGAATTTGTACAGAAGATGAAGTATTAGAGTCTTTAAAACAGATGGCAAAAGTAGTTGATAAACAAAATGAAAAAGATGCAAGTTATGAAAACATGGCACCAAATTATGATGGATATGCATTTAAAGCTGCAAGTGATTTGATTTTTAAAGGAAAAGCTCAACCTTCAGGTTATACAGAGCCTCTTTTACATAAATATAGAAGAGAATATAAAGAAAATAAATAACTAATATGACCTACTTGAAGTAGGTTATATTTAATTTTCTTTTTTGAATATTTTTAAAGCGTCTAAAATAATTTGTTTTAATTTTGGGTCTAAGTTAGTTGCCCAGTTTTGAAGTGCAATTATACTATATCCTTGTCGTAGTGTTGAATACTTTTCTTCCCATTGTTTTAACTCTGTAGAAATATCTTTATTTTCAACTGCAAGTTTTAATATTCTTAACATATTATATTCAGCCATAACAGATTTTACATTTGAGTATGTTTCAAAAATAGTATCTACACATTTCTTATCAAACTCTTTTTTTGAAATTAGATTTACTTCTAACATAGCAAGTAAACTTGCATCATATTTGGGATCAATTTTTAAAGCTTTTTTTAAATTCTCTTCAACTTTTTCATACATTCCTAAATCGCTATAAATATATACTAAGTTATTATACACTTCTACGCTTTTAGGATTTAAATCTTTTGCAATTAAAAAATTTTTTAAAGCTAAACTATGTTCTTTTTTATAATTATGCGTGCAAGCAAGCCAAGTATATGATGGTTCATAGTTTTCATCATACTGTAATGATTTATGATAGTATTTTATTGCAGTATCATAATCTTTTATATCTCTTCTGTAGATTTCAGCAATTTTAAAATATGTAACAGCATACTCACCTTCATCAACAAGTTCTATGATTTTTAAATATGTATCAATTGATTTTTTATAATCTTTTAAATCAAAATAGTAAACAGTAACCAAAACTTTATATAAATGAATTTTTTTACTTTTTTCTTCAGAATATTTAATTGTTTTTTTTAAAGTTTCAACTGCTTTATTAAAGTTTTCTCTTTGATATATGTATGAGTATGAAAGAAATTCTAATACCTCTTCGTCAAGTTGATATTTTAAAAATCTTTCATAATAATTGATTGCTTTTTTAAAATTTTCTAATTTGAAAAAAGCATCGGCAATATATTTTATATAGATGTGATTTGATGGATCTTTTTCAAAAGAAGTTAATGCGCATTTGATACTTTTTTCATAATATGCATCAATTTCATCATAGTTTTCAAAATTAAGTTCCTCTAAACAAATAGCTAAGTTGTAATAAGTTGTTGAATCTTCTTGTGAAAAAGATATTGCTTTTTTAAAAAATATAACTGCATCTTCATAGTCTTCTAATTGCATATAGGAATATCCAATTTTGCTATATAATAAATAGTTTGTAGGATGAGATATTAGAGCAATTTCTAAATATTTGATAGCTTCTTCATAGTTTTTTTCAAATGAGATTAGTTCGTCAGCTTTTAAAATAGCTTCTTCTACTTGTATTTCTTCGTCATTATTTAAAATCATAATGTACCTTTTAGTTAATGGTTTATATTATTTAAATCTTTTATAATACCAAAATATTATATAAAAAATAGAATTTATTTTTTTAATATTATTGATGATAAAAAAATTATTATAATTTTAAAATTAATAAAAACTTATGATAAACAAATTTTAAAAATTATAAGCTTTTAATAAGATATTAATAAAATATAATAATATTATCTGTTATAATATTGTCACAATTTTATAAAAAGAGTTATTATGGTACTAAAAATAGTGATTTTATCGGTTGTTTTCTTATCAAGTTTTTGTTTTGCTCAAAAAATTCCAATTAAAATAGGTATTGCTCCACACTCTTCAACAAGAGTTATCTTAAAATCACATCAAGATTTGAGAGTTTTTTTACAAAACTATTTTAAAAGACCTGTTCAAATATTAACTGCAAAGAATTTTACAGAGTTTACTAAGCGTTCTAATAAAGGAACATTTTATAATTTGATATTAACTTCACCTAATCTTGCAGTTATAGCTAAAAATATAGCTGGATATACTCCTTTGATGACTTATACAAAAGGATTGTCTACTATTATATTATCAACAAATAAAAATATATTAAAATCAAATCATTTTCCCTTACGAGTAGTGGGGTTAGACCCTGTATCTTTTCCTACATTAGATGCTCAAGATTGGTTAGCAAAAAAAGGATTTAAGCAAGGAGAAAAAATAGAATATACCTATACAAGTGCAACAGACAGCTCTATATCTATACTTTTAAATCACAATGCTGATATGATAATTATGTCTTTGCCAAATTACATAAAATTAATGACAAAAAAAACTAAAAAGCTAGTACATGTACTTTATCAAAGTAAACCAAAACCAAGTAGAATTTATCTTGCAAAAGATGCAAATGGAATTAGTGTAAAAGATTGGAAAATAGCACTAAAAGCTTTTAGTAAATCAAAAGAGGGGAAAAGACACTTAAAAATTACTAAACTTAAAGGATTTAAAGAAGTTGACTCTGAAACTTTAAATAATTTAGATTCTATTGTAGATGAAACAATGAGAAGGTTATATAAAAAATGAGAGTATCTTTATCGTGGAAATGGGTTATTGCAAGTTTATTAATTGAGAGTTTAATGCTTACTTTGATGGTTATTAAAAATTTAGAGCAACTAAAAACAAACTTATCAACTCAGACAATTGTAAGATTACATGAGCAAAAAATACTTTTAAAAAGTGCATTAGTTGCACCACTTGTTCAAATGGATTATGCAACAATTGATGCAATTTTAAAAGAGACTAAAAAA
Organism: Arcobacter sp. CECT 8985; assembly: GCF_004116495.1. Classification (GTDB taxonomy): domain Bacteria; phylum Campylobacterota; class Campylobacteria; order Campylobacterales; family Arcobacteraceae; genus Malaciobacter. The sequence continues at coordinate 43,116 of NZ_PDKC01000006.1, forward strand.
ATAGCAACTGTTGATTATTTAGCAGTTGTTGATAATCAAAATAATTGTATTTCAAGTATTGGTTTGAGTGATTGTAGTAAACTTCCTAAAAAAGAGTTTAATCCTTTTAGTCAAGAATCTTTAAAAGATCAAAGATTTGATACTAACATACCAATAACACTATATTCTGAATATTTAGGTAAAGTCTATTTAGGATTATCAACAAAATTTTATACTAAAGCAAAAGAACAGATGCTTTCAAGAAGTATTTTTATTGCACTTATGGAATTACTATTATCTGCAATATTTTTAATAACAATTAGTAAATGGATAATAAAAAATCTAGTAAATTTAACACATAGTGCAGATGCAATAGCAAATGGAGATTATTCTAAAAGAATCAATTTAAGTGATAGTAAAGAGACATATGAATTAGAAAAAACTTTTAATCTTATGGCTACAAATATTGAAAAAAATGTTAGTGATTTAAAATCATTAAATAATAAACAGCAAAAATTAGTTAAACAGTTGAAACAACAAATAGATGAGAATCATGAAAAAGATATTTTGATTAAACAACAATCAAGAATGGCAATTATTGGTGAAATGCTTAATAATATTGCTCATCAATGGAGACAGCCATTAAATGCGATTACTGTACAAATGAGTAGTCTTAAATTAAAAAAAGAGATGAATATTATAGGAGACAATGAGATTGAAGAGATTTCTGATAGTGTAGTAAAATATGCAAATTATTTAAGTAATACTATTGATGATTTTAGAGATTATATAAAAGATGATAATGGTAAAAAAGAAGATTTTATAATAAGAGATTCATTAAATAAAGCAATTGATATTGTCTCTGCTTCTTTAAATAATCATTATATAACACATAGTATTATTGATTCAAATGAAAAATTAGAAATTTTTGGTGTATCAAATGAGTTAACACAAGTTTTTATAAATATATTAAATAATTCAAAAGATATATTAGTTGAAAATAAAATAGAAGAAAGATTTATTGAAATAAAAATTTTCAAAGAGAATAACAATATAGTTATATCTATTCAAGATAATGCAGGTGGCGTTGATGAAAAAATTATTGATAAAATATTTGATCCATATTTTACTACAAAACATAAAAGTCAAGGAACAGGTATTGGTTTATATATGAGTTCAAAGATTGTTTATGAACATTTTGCAGGAGAAATTGTTGTTAAAAATGAGGAAATAGAGTTTAAAAATAAAGTTTATAAAGGAGCAAAATTTTCTATAATTCTTCCTTGTTAATGTTGATATTAAATAGTATAAATTTATATGTAAAACAAAATTTATTAATAAAAAGTTCTTAATTTAATATATCTGTCTAATACTAAAAAGCAAGAAAATTGTAAATAAAAGTTTTATATTTTATTGTGACAATTATCTTGCTATTTTAAGAATTATTTTTTAGTTGTATATGATATTTAGATTTTATCTAGAAAAAGCAATTCCAAATCCAATTTTATTTATCTGTCTATCATAATCAATTAGGCTATCACCATAGCCTGTAAATACTTGAAAATATCCAAAACTATTAGCAAAATCAAGAAAACTTGGAAGAGGAAATGTCCAATTAAATTCAGCTGAACCTTTATTATTAGAAGTTCTTAAATTATTTCTTAATTTTAATTCAAAAGTATGGTTTTTATATGGATATATTAACGTAATATCACCATAACCTAAATATTTTTCTATATCTTTATTATCATCACTATTTTCATCTTCTGGAATTCTATACCAAATTCTTGGAACAAAAACTAAATTTGTTAATTGAAAATAACTCTCTAGGTATACTCTGTTCCAAGATCTTGATTTTTCATCTCCTTGTCCATTGGATTCGTGTAAGAGTGAAATCTTGTATGCTTTTAATGCTGAGTCTTTATTTCCATACGGAAAAGTAACAAAAACTTCTGGTTGGTAATTTGATTCTCTAAATGGAGATGAGTCTTCTGTTGTTTGCCAGTATGATTTTTGAGTATAACCAAATGAAATGGTTTCATTTAAACCAAAAGAGTTATAAAATAGAGGTTTTTCGAAACTAAACTGAAACTTTGTTTCATACTGTTTTCTATCATTTTTTGCTTTTGTATCAAAAGTTATAGGAAGAAGATAGTTAGTTTTGTATGGATAAAGACCAAAATCTCTTATTATCATCTGCTCTAAAGTATTTGAAGTTTGTTTGTCTTGTATCTTTATATGTTTTTTAAAGAATTTTTTTCTAATTTTTTCAAATTTATCAGCTTCTTTGAGCACTTTTGTTGTTTTTTGTGATTTAGATATTTCTGTTTTTTCATATTGTTTTAATGCAATTTGTTTATATATTTGCATCGCTTCTTTATAGTTTCTATTTTTTTCAAAAGCTTTTGCTTTTTTTAAAAGTTGATTATCTATAGTTTCAGCATATAAAAAGCCACTATAAATAAAAGCAATTAGAAGTAAAAGTTTCATAAAGTTTTCCTATATTTTTAGTGCAATATTTATAACACAAAATATCTTTAATTATCTTATTTTTTATTTTTAAAATAGCTTTTCAAGAAAAAATGCTATAATCCCCAAAAATTAAATATTAAAGGTTATACTTTATGCTTGTAGCACCCTCAATACTTTCAGCAGATTTTGGCAAATTAAACGAAGAGATAAAAGCAATTTGTGATGGTGGATGTGATTTAGTTCATGTTGACGTTATGGATGGACATTTTGTTCCAAATATGACAATTGGTCCAGTTGTAGTAAATCCAGTTGCAAAAGTTGCAACAAAACCACTTGATGTACATCTTATGGTTGAAAATAATACTTTTTTTGTTGATTTATTTGCACCTTTAAAACCAGAATATATATCATTTCATATAGAGAGTGAAAAACATCCCCATAGACTTATTCAAAAAATTAAATCTTATGGTATAAAACCAGCAATTGTATTAAATCCCCATTCAACTCCTGAAAGTATTGAATATCTACTTGAAGATTTAGATATGGTATTACTAATGTCTGTAAATCCTGGTTTTGGTGGACAAAAGTTTATTTCAAGTGTAATTGAAAAATCATCAAAATTAAAAGAACTTATCAAAAAAAGAAATCCAAACTGTCTAATTGAAGTAGATGGTGGAGTAAATGATAAAAATGTACAACAATTAAAAGATGCAGGTGTTGATGTTGTTGTTGCTGGAAGTTATGTATTTAAAAATGAGGATTATTCAAAAGCAATAAAAAGTTTACAGGTATAAAGATAATATAATGCGTGTAAAAATATGTGGAATAACAAACTTAAAAGATGCACTTGATGCAGTAGAAGCAGGTGCAAATGCATTGGGCTTTGTATTTTATGAAAAGAGTCCAAGATATATAGATCCTTTAGAAGCTAGAAAAATAGTTGATCTTTTACCTCCATTTATTCAAGCAGTTGGATTGTTTGTTAATGAATCTTCTAAGCATATTAATGATATATGTAAAGTATCAAATATGCAATTAGCACAAATTATTGATGATAAAGATAATACAGATTTTGATAATTTAAATATAAAATATATTGAAGTAGTAAGAGCAAAATCAAAAGAAGATATTCAAAATCTAGATAAAAATAGTTACTATTTAGTTGATGCATTTGTTCAAGAGTTTGGCGGTGCTGGAAAAAGAGTAGCTTTAGAATGGTTTGATTCAATTGATTGTTCTAAGATTATCTTAGCAGGAGGATTAACATCTTCTAATTTAAAAGAGCTAAAAAATTATAACTTTTTTGCTGTTGATGTAAGTAGTGGGGTAGAATCATCAAAAGGAAAAAAAGACACAGAAAAAATGAAAGAGTTTATGAAATCAGCAAATGAGAAGTAAAAGAAAAAATAAAACCGTCTTATCAAACATTGATAAATTAGTTGCAAAACTAAAAACAAAGCAAATGCCATTGGAAGAGTTTCTAATGCAGTTAGATAATTTTAAAGATACATTTTATGATAATCCAGAATTAGAGTTTGAATTATTACTTTCAAATGGTCTGCCTATTGAATTAGATGGAGATAATATCTATTTAAAGACTGCAAGAACACTGATTAGTGAACAAACTTTTTGTATTGTAGATATTGAGACAAATGGTTCAGATGTACAAAAAGGTCAAATAATTGAATTGGGTGCAGTAAAATATAAAAATGGTAAAGTTATTGATAAATTTGACTCACTAGTTTATGCCAAGCAAGTTCCAAGATATATCCAAGAAGTTACGCATATAACTCCTAAAATGTTAGAAGATGCGCCTGTAATAGAAAAAGTTTTAAGAGATTTTAAAATCTTTTTAGAAGATGATGTTTTCGTAGCTCACGATATTAAATTTGATTATAACTTTATATCTAACTCTTTTAAAAAATATCACTTAGGAAAATTAGAAAATAGAAAATTATGTACTATTGCACTTGCAAAAAGAACAATTCCTGCACAAAGATATGGATTGGATTTTTTAAAAGAGTTATTAAAAATTAATATAGATAATTTACATAGAGCATATAGTGATGCTATTAGTACGACTTATCTTTTACAAAAAAGTTTAGATAAATTGCCAGAAGAGATTAAAACAACTGAAGATTTGATTAGTTTTACAAAGTCAAATAATATTATAAATCAGGGGAGATAATATGTTTTCACAAGAGAATTATTTAAAAGCATTAAATTTTGCAGCAGTAGCACATGGTGAACAAAAAACACCAAAAGATTTACCTTATTTAACACATCTTTGTAGTGTTGCAATGGAAGTTATTCATGCGACAGTAGAATCAAATATGTCAGATGAAAAAGCAGATTTAGCAATTACTTGTGCATTATTACATGATGTTATAGAAGATACATCTTTTACATTTGATGATATTTTTGATAATTTTGGACTTGAGGTAGCTGAAGGAGTTGATGCACTTAGTAAAGATAAAAAACTTCCTAAAAAACAACAAATGCAAGATAGTCTAAATAGAATTTTAGAACAACCATATGAAATTCAGTTAGTAAAATTAGCTGATAGAATTACAAATTTACAAGAGCCACCAAAACATTGGGATAATGAAAAGAAAAATGATTATTTAAAAGAAGCAAAAATTATCTTATCATGTTTAAAAAATTCGAATCTTTATTTATCTGCAAGATTAGAAAAAAAGATTGAAGAGTATAATCAATATCTTGATTAACTCTTCTTTATTATTATTTTAATTTTTGTGCTACAAGCTCATTTACTACTTTAGGGTTTGCTTTTCCATTTGTAGCTTTTAAAACTTGACCTATAAAAAATCCAAATAATTTTTGGTTTCCAGCTTTAAATTTCTCTACATTTTCTGGATTCTTTTCAATTATTTCATCGATAATTGGTAAAATAGTATTAGGATCACTAATTTGAACTAATCCTTTATCTTCAACAATTTTAGAAGGTTCATCTCCAGATTTTACCATCTGTTCAAATACTTGTTTTGCTATTTTGCTAGAAATAGTCTCATCATCTATCATTTTTGCAAGTTGAGCAATATGTGAGGCATTGAATTTTAATTCATTTATTTCTTTTTCTTTTAACTCTTTAGCTACATCATTTGCCACTATATTTGCCAAAGAAATAGGGCTATTTAACTCTTTTAATGCTTGCTCATAAAAAGATGAAAGTTGTTCATCTCTTGTTAAAATATTTGAAACTTCATTATTAAGTTTTAATTCATTTGTATATCTATCAAAAAGTTTTTGTTGAGTAGCTGTTAAAGGTTCTGCTTCACCATGAATAACCTCTTTTTTCTCTGCTTTTTGAGTTGTTTGAGTTTTTACTTTACTTTCATCTTTTTTACTTTTTTTAGCCCAAGAGTCTTTAAGTCCAACAATTTTGTTAAATACTGGTTTATCATCACTATAATCAACTGGATCTGCATAAAAATAACCTTCTCTTTCAAACTGAAATCTTACATCAGCTTTTTCATTTATTACAGCTGGTTCTATTAATGCATCTTTTATAATAGTAAGTGAATTTGGATTTAAATCTTCAAGACCTTCAGGAGCTTCATTTTTATATAGTCTATCATAAAGTCTTACTTCGACTTTTTTTGCTTGTTTAGCTTCAACCCAATGAATTGCACTTTTTACTTTTATTCCACTTGTATCATGACCACTTTTTGAATTTGGTGCATATTCTGCTTTTATTTCAGTTATATTTCCATTTTCATCTTTTATTACTTCTTTACAAGTAATAATATAAGCATATCTAAGTCTTACTGGTTGTTCTGGTGTTAAACGGTTATATCCTTTTATAGGATTTTCCATAAAGTCATCTCTTTGAATATAAATTTCACTTGAGAAAGGTAATTTTCTAGAACCTTCTTTAGGAACATCATGGGGATAGTATGAAGCTTCAATTTCTTCACTTCCTTCATAATTTTCAATAGTAACTTTAATAGGATCAAGTACACACATAACTCTTGGAACTTTTTTATTTAAATCATCTCTAATACAAAATTCAAGTTGAGAGACATCAACCATAGAGTTTGCTTTTGCAATACCTATTTGATCACAAAAATTTAATATAGATTCAGGAGTATATCCTCTTCTTTTATATCCTGCAATTGTTGGTAGTCTTGGATCATCCCAACCATTTACATAGTTCTCATTTACAAGCTCTAAAAGTTTTCTTTTACTCATAACTGTATAGTTTACACCAAGTCTAGCAAATTCATGTTGGTATGGTCTTGGAGGTTGAAGTTCTAAAGCATCCAATACCCAATCATAGATATCTCTATTATTTTCAAATTCAAGTGTACATATTGAGTGTGTCACACCTTCTATATAATCAGATAAACAGTGAGCAAAATCGTACATAGGATATATACACCATTGATCTTTTGTTCTAAAATGAGTTGCATGTCTAATTCTATATAATAAAGGATCTCTTAGTTTCATATTTGCAGCACTCATATCAATTTTTGCTCTTAAAACATGTTCTGCATCTTTAAACTCACCATTTTTCATTTTTTCAAAAAGTTCAAGATTCTCTTCAATTGTTCTATTTGCATATTTACTTCTTTTTCCAGGCTCTGTTACTGTTCCTCTGTACTCTTTCATCTGTTCTTCAGAAATACTATCTACATATGCTTTTCCCATTTTAATTAGTTTTACAGCATATTCATATATTTTAGGAAAATAATCAGAAGTATGTTTTACTTCTCCTTTCCATTTGAAACCTAGCCATTGTACAGCATCTTTTAATGCTTCCACATATTTTGTATCTTCTGTAGTTGGATTTGTATCATCCATTCTAAGATTACAAAAACCATCATAATCTCTAGCAATTCCAAAATTTATACAAATTGATTTTGCATGTCCAATATGTGGAAATCCATTAGGTTCAGGAGGAAATCTAGTAATAATTTGTTTATATTTGTTTGATTCTAAGTCCTTTTCAACTATTGTTCGTAAAAAATCTTTGTTTTCACTCATCTATTAAACCTTTTGATATATCTTATTATAAGGAAGATATTTTATCTAATTAGAGCTTATATTGAGGCAACTTTAGTGCTTTATTGATGATTTTAATAAAGCACTTTTAATAATAATTTACTTAAAAGCTCTTGTTCTTGTTTATCTAATTTTGAAAAAGATGCATCTTTTGTAATGAATGCAAATATTAGTATAGCATTAAACTCAAATGTATTAAGTGAGTCTTATTTAAATATCGAAAAAATTATTTCAATTGCATAAGAGTATAAAGTTGATGCAATACATCCTGGATATGGATTTTTATGTGAAAATGACTTTATAAAAAATAGTAAAGAGATAACTTCTTTTAAAAGTTGGAGAAACTTTATAGAGCAAAATTAGCTTTATAAAGTCTGTTTAAATTTTTTTCTATACTCTTTTGGATTTAATGAAGTCTGTTTTTTGAAAAGCTTTCTAAAACTATTTTCGTCAAAATATCCTATTTCAAGAGTTATTTCTGAAAGTTTTTTTTCAGTAGAGATTAAAAGTTCTTTTGCTTTTTCGACTCTTAGATTTTTAAGATATTGTATGGGTGAACTATTTATGGCTTTTTTAAATCTTCTAGTAAATGTTTTATCTGTTAAATTTACTTTTTGTGCAAGTAAAGAAACAGAAATTTGTTCATTAAGATTATTTTTCATCCATTCAATAATATTTTTTATTTCTTTATCATCATATAAAAAGATAGTAGAAAAGGATTTATATGATTTTTGAGATACTCTTCCTCTATCAATTATCATCAAGTTTGCTAATTGTGTAGCTGTTCTATTACTATGAAATTTTTCAACTATATAAAGACATAAATCTATATAAGCATTAATGCCACCTGCTGTTATTATATTTTTCTGTTCAATAAGAATTTTATCAACATCTAATTTTATATTTGGAAATTCTTTTTTAAACTTATCTTCATATGCCCAATGGGTTGTGGCTTTTTTATTATCTAGAAGTTTTGTCTGAGCTAATATAAAGCTACCAATACAAGCTGAAGCTAAGATTGCATTTTTTGAGTGCTGAAAAACTAACCATTTTATTATCTTTTTATCAACAATATAACAGTTATCTCTTAATTTTGGAGGTATTATAACTACATCATAAACATCTTCAAAGTTTAGTATTTTAGTATCAAAAATATTTGATTTTTCTAAACTGACAAATGTAGTTTTTATCTCTTGTTCATCTTTTGCTTTGCAATAATTATTATTTATCATAAAAATATCTTCTATTCCAAATGCAGCAGATTTTAATACATTTTTTAAAATTAATATTGCAATTTTCATTTTTGTCCTGAATAACTTGTTTTGTGTCAAAAATACCTATTTGAGATTGTATCATATTATATGATAATTACAATATAAAAAATTAAAGGATAAAAGATGAAATTTACACAAATAAGAAATGCAACAGTAAAACTACAATATGCAAAAAAAAGTTTTTTAATAGATCCTGTATTAGCACATAAAAATGCATATGCTGGTTTTAAAGGAACATTAAATGAACATATAAATTGGCCAACAGTAGATTTACCATGTGATATAGATTCAATTTTAGATGTGGATGCAATTATTATAACGCATACACATCCTGATCATATAGATGATGCTGCTTTTAAATTGATTCCCAAAAATATGCTTTTATTTGTGCAAAATGAACAAGATAAGGTGTTTATAAAAGAAAAAGGCTTTACAAACATAAGAATTTTAGATGGAAATACAATTTTTGAAGGAATTAATATTTCAATTACAAAAGGTCAACATGGTTCTGATGAAATAATGGAAGTTTTATCTCAAAGATTAGGAGTTGTTTCAGGATTTGTTTTACAACATAAAGATGAAAAGACATTATATTTAGCAGGTGATACAGTTTGGAATAGTGATGTTGAAGATGCAATTAATACATATAAACCAGAAATTATTATTTTAAATGCAGGGGATGCTCAAATTCCAAAATTAGGTTCAATTATTATGGGTAAAAAGGATACTTTAAAAGCACATAAATTAGCACCTAATGCAACTATTATTGCAACACATTTAGAAGCTGTTAATCATGCAGCTTTATCAAGAATAGAGTTAAGAAAATATATAAAACAAAATAATATAGAAAAATATGTTTTAGTTCCAGAAGATGGTGAAAGTTTCAAAATCTAATAAATAGATTTTGAAATAATTATATTAACTACAACATCTTTTTTATTTACTAAAAAGATGTTGTAATACTTTATTTAGATTCATTTAATACTTCTTTTGCGTATTTAATTCCTAAATCAAATGCTTTGTTATTTATATCATGTACTTTTTCGGGTACTTTTGAAAGCATTGTTTCTCTTAAAATTTCATTATCAACAATATCACCTGTCATATGATTTGCAATTGATAAAGCAAGTACTGATTGTGTAATTACATTTCCTACTTCTTCTTTTGCAATTGTAATAATAGGAATTTCATATATTTTAAATTTTTCTCTATCTTCTTTAGTTGGTTTTACTAAATTTGGTTCAATTACAATAATTCCACCGTCTTTTACACCTTGTTTAAATTGGTCATATGAAATTTGTGCAACTGAAAGCATAAAGTCAATTTCACCATCATTTGCATAAGGAAATAAAATAGGTTCATCTTCAAGTGTAATATCCACAACTGTAGGTCCACCTCTTACTTGAGAAGTATAAGTTGCTGTTTTTAGTCCATAACCACCTGCTTTTATTTTTGCTGCTGCAAAAATTGAACCTGCAAGTAAAACACCTTGTCCACCTACACCTGTAAATCTCATTAATGTTTTAGCCATTTTATCTCCTAAAGCTCAACTTTACTATTGTTTTTATGAGCTTGTTTTACTTTTTCATACGACTCACAATACTCTATTGCATTTTCATCTTGTTTTAATATTCCTGTAGGAAATTTTCCTATTTTATCTTCATCTTCTAATTTCTCAAATTTAGTTTTTGCTAAAGTAATAGAGTCTATCCACTCAAGATTTTGCATTGCAGTACCCATTTTATTTTTTCTACCTAGATTTATATGGCAGTTTGAAAATACATCAAAAAATGAGTAACCTTTATGCTGTAAACCTTTTACAAAAAGTCTTTCTAATTTTTTTGGTTCTAGCATACTTTCTCTTGCTACAAAACTTGCACCTGCACCTATTGCTAAATTACAAGCATCAAAAGTAGGATCAATATTTCCTCTTTTTGCCGTAACTGTCCACATTCCTTGAGGTGTTGTTGGACTTGTTTGTGAGTTTGTAAGACCATAGATGAAGTTATTAACAACAATGTGATTTATGTCTATATTTCTTCTACATCCATGAATTGTATGATTTCCACCAATTGCAAGACCATCACCATCTCCTGTTACACAAATTACATGTTTATCTGGATTTGCCATTTTTATACCTGTTGCATAGGCGATTGTTCTTCCATGAGTTGTATGAACTGTATTGCAATCTATATAAGAAGAAAATCTTCCTGAGCAACCAATCCCTGATACTACACATACATCATCCATATTCCAACCAAGTTTATCAATTGCTCTAATTAGTGCTTTTAATATAACACCATCTCCACAACCCCAACACCAAAGTGTTGGCATTTTATCTACTCTTAGGTATTGATCATAATTAAAAGCCATATTACATTCCTTTTATTTTTTCAATAATTTCTAACGGAGTAATAGGTCTTCCATTTGCTTTAAATAGTGTAGTGAAATCATCTCTTAAACTCACTCTTTGAATCTCTTGAATATATTGACCTTTATTTAACTCTGTTACTAAAATTTTATCTATTTTTTGGCAATACTCTTTAATTTTTGTTGAAGGACTAGGCCAAAGTGTAATTGGTCTAAATAATCCAACTTTAATTCCTTCTTTTCTTAACCTTTTAATAGATTCTTTTGCCGAAAGTGCAACTGAACCATATGCAATAATCATATATTCGGCATCCTCAAGCATGTACTCCTCATATTGTTCAACTTCATCTAAATGAGCGTTTACTTTATTAAAAAGTCTATCTATTAAGTCTTGACTTAATTTTGCATCTTCTGTTGGATGTCCAGTTGGTCCATGATGAAGTCCTGTAAAGTGGAATCTATAGCCTTTAAACATTGGATTTAATATTGCAGGTTCATCTTGAGGTACACCATAAGGTTTGTACTCTTTTGGATCACCTTGGTAAACTCTTCTTGGAACTATTGATTTTTTTACTTCTTCTGCATCTGGAATCGTTGCTTTTCCACTCATATGTCCAACAGTTTCATCTAAAAGTAAAAATACAGGTTGCATAAATCTATCTGCTAGATTAAATGCTCTAATTGTTTGTGTATAACACTCCTCTAATGTAGAAGCTGTTAATGTAATTGAATTAAAATCACCATGAGTTGGTGATTTTGCTTGTAATACATCACCTTGCTGAACTCTTGTTGGAAGTCCAGTTGATGGTCCACCTCTCATTACATTTATTATTACAATTGGAACCTCTGCAATATATCCAAGTCCAATATTTTCTGCTTTTAAAGAAATTCCTGGTCCACTTGTTGCTGTTAATGCTCTTTTTCCACTCATTGCTGCACCAAGTGCTGCACAAACTCCTGATATTTCATCTTCCATTTGCATTGAAACACCACCATTTGTTGGTAATAAATCAGAAAGAGTGTGCATAATTTCACTAGATGGAGTAATAGGGTATCCTGCAAAAAATTCACAATTTGCATCAATTGCAGCTAGTGCTGCTAATTCATTTCCTGTTGATATTATTTCTCTTGTCATCTATTTCCCTTAAGCTTTTGGTAATCTATAATTGTTATTTATAATGGCGATACTTCGCTCTTTTGCTTCAGTTGTTAATTTTGCAAATTTAAACTCTTTTTTGTCAGCTACAAAAATTGCAAAATCAGGGCAAGATAGCTCACAGTCATTACATCCAATGCATGAATCTTCATATACAACACTTGCCATTGCACCAAGTGTTGAAGAAGAATCATACTTCATTGATAATACACCAGCAGGACAAACAGAAACACACATATCACATGCTTTACATCTATTTTCATCTACCCAAACGGGAGTATTTTCGGGTGCTTGTATAATTCCCATAATATTTCCTCTTTTCTTAGTAATAATTGTTTATAATTTATTGAAATAACACAAAAAAATTATGTCACTTTATTATTAAATCTCTAATAATTAATATTAATTATAAAAAATAATTAAACTTTATGCTATACAGACTTAAAATATACTTTAAAAGCCATTTTTAAACTCCATAAATACGAATATTATAAGGAATTTAAATGCTTTTTTTGGGTTTAAGTTTTTGTTTAAATCAAATATTTGTTTTATTAGATATAATAATAAAAATTTAAAAGGTAATAAATTGGTTTTATATCAGCCAAAAGATGGATATTGTTACAACAGCGATACACATTTTTTATATGATTTTATATTAAAAAATTTAGCTATTTTTAAAAATGTAAAAGGTGAACTTTTAGATATTGGAAGTGGAAGTGGAATTTTAGGATTATTGGTTTGTAGAGATTTATCTTCTATTAATTTAAATCAATCTGAAATACAAGAGAAGTTTCAATTATTAAGTGAAATAAATAGTAAATGTAATAAAATTAAAAGCACTATGTATAAAGGTTCATTTTTAAAAATGCAGTTTGATAAAACATTTGATATTTGTATATCAAATCCACCTTTTTATCACTCTAGTGTAATAAAAAGTGAAAATGAAAATTTGAAAATTGCAAGATATAATGATTCTATGCCTTTAGAAGAGTTTATTTGTAAAGCAAATAAAATTTTAAAACCAAAAGGTAAATTTTTTTTCTGCTATGATGTAAAGCAGATTAATGAGATTATACTTTTATTAAATAAATATAAATTTAATATTGAAAGTTTACAATTTGTACATCCAAGTAGTTCAAAAGAAGCAACATTAATACTTGTATATGCAAGAAAAAGTTCAAAATCTTTAACAAAAATATTACCTGCTTTAGCTGTTTTTAATGGCAAAGAGTTTACAAATGAAGTAAAAGAAATTTATGAAAAATCTTCAACACATAGTATAAAAGTAGAAATATGATATTAAAAGAAAAAGGATATAACTACTGTTTTGATGCAAATGCCTGTGCATCTTGTAAAGGTAATTGTTGTATTGGTGAGAGTGGTTATATTTGGATAAATAAAGAAGAGATAAATAAACTTGCACAACATTTAGATATCTCTTTAGATGAATTAAGAGTAAAGTACCTAAAAAAAGTAGGATATAAATACAGTTTGAAAGAGGTACAATTAGAGCCTAATAATTATGCATGTACTTTTTTTGATATTGAAAAAAGACAATGTAGCATATATGAAGCTAGACCTACACAATGTAGAACTTTCCCTTTTTGGGAATATTTTAAAAATAATGAAAAAGAGGTATATGAAGAGTGCCCAGCTATAAAACACTTATAATATTAATTTTACCACTGTTATTCGCTTCTTGTGTTGGAACTTCAAATATTCCAATTAACAAAAAAGCTTTTGAACAAGAAGATTCTTATATTTTATATGCATTAGAGTATGAACAAAATAGGGATTTAAATAATGCAAGAAAAATGTATTTGAAACTTTTCGAAAATAGTGGCAGATATAGTTATCTAAAAAGATTTTTAGCTATGAGTATGCAGTTAAAAAAATATGAAGATGTAAGAATATATAGTAAAAAATATTTAGATGAAGATAGTAAATCATATCAAGATATTCTAAGATTTTATACTATTTCTTTATTGAAATTAGATAAATTAGATGATGCTTTAGAACAAGGACAAATATTATTAAAAAGATTTAATAATTCTGAAAACTATGAGTTATTAGCAAATATATATTTTGAAAGAGAAGAGTATTCAAAATCTGAAAAATATTTTGAAAGTGCATATGTTTCAAATATAAGTGGACAAACACTTACAAATTTAGTAGATGTTCTTTATTCATATTTGAATAAAAAAGAAAAAGCAATCTCTTATTTAGAAACTCATATTAGACTTTACGGTTGTGAAGGTGGTGTTTGTTCTAAATTATTCTCTTTTTATAGAGAACAAAGAAATATTGATGGAATAATATCTGTACTTAAAAAAGCATTTTATGAATATAAAAAAGATGGCAATATTCATGCAATGAATAGAACATACAAGTTTTTAATCGCATATTTAGAACAAAAAAATCTAGATGAAGCAATCGCTTTTTTAGAAAAAAATGATATAGATGAATATAAACTTTTATCTTTATATCAAAAGAAAGATTATAAGAAAAAATCTTTAAAATTATTATATAAAATCTATAAAAAAACTGGAAATATTGATTTATTAGCACAAATAGCAATACTTGAATTTGAAATAGCAAAAGATAAAAGAAAAGTTTTAAAAGAAGTTATTACTAAATTTGAAAGTGCATTGATGGTATTAGATAATCATATTTATCAAAACTTTTTAGGATATTTGCTTATTGATTATAATGTTGATGTGGATAAAGGACTAGCTTTAGTTAAAAAAGCATTAGAAAAAGCACCAAACAATGTGGCATATATTGATTCTTTGGCATGGGGATTATATAAGAAAAAAGAGTGTAAAAAAGCTTATACACAGATGAAAAAAGTAATTGATGCAATTGGTTTAGATGAAAAAGAAATAAGATTTCATTGGAATAAAATTAAGGAGTGTAAGTAAGTGATTTTAGATGAGATTATAGAAAAAACAAAACAGGATTTAGAAAGAAGAAAAATTGAATTTCCTTTAGATTTATTAGGAAGAAGTCTATCTTCAAATCCTTATGCACCAAGAGATGTAAAGAAGTTCTTGACTTCTACAAAAGAAGAGCCAATTAGAATAATTGCAGAAGTAAAAAAAGCAAGTCCTAGTAAAGGAATAATAAAAGAGGATTTTGATCCACTTGCAATTGCACAAGAGTATAGTAATAATGGTGCAAATGCAATTTCAGTATTAACTGAACCTCATTATTTTAAAGGGAATTTAGAGTATCTAACTCAAATAAGAAGATATGTACCAACACCACTTCTTAGAAAAGATTTTATTGTAGATAAATATCAAATAGTTGAAGCTTTAGTTTATGGAGCTGATTTTATACTACTAATTGCAAAAGCATTAAGTACAAAAGAGTTAAAAGAGTTATATGAATATGCTTTACATCTAGGACTTGAAGTATTAGTTGAAATTCATGATAAAGAAGACTTAACTAAAGCTATGAAATGTGGTGCAAATATAGTAGGAATAAACCATAGAAACCTAGATACATTTGAGATGAATATGAATCTTTGTGATGAATTAATCCCAATGATTCCAAATGGAAAAATTATAGTTGCTGAAAGTGGAGTAAGTAACACAGAAACTATCAAAAGACTAAGCTCAATAGGAGCAGATGCTTTCTTAATAGGTGAACACTTTATGAGAGTTCCATCTATTAAAGAAGAGCTACAATCATTTAAAAACGCTACTAAATAAAGAAGAGAGTTATTCTTTCTTCTTTTTATTAAATAATCTACAAATATATACTACAAATACCTTTTTTTACATTATAATTATAAAAAAGATTTAATATAAGGATAAATGATGAGATTATATATCTTATCAAGAAACGAAAAACTTTATTCAACTAATAGATTAGTTGAGTCTGCACAACAAAGAGGTTGGGAAGTTCGAGTTATTGATTATTTAAAATGTAGTATTGAGATTATGAAGGGTGAGTTAAAAATCAATTATTTAGGTGAAGAATTACCAAAACCTGATGCTATTATTCCTAGAATTGGTGCTAGTAGAACATTTTATGGTACAGCAATGGTTAGACATTTTGAAATGATGGATGTCTTTACAGTTACTGGTAGTTTAGCAATTCAAAGAAGTAGAGATAAGTTAAGAAGTTTACAAATACTTTCAAAAAAATCAATAGATATGCCAAAGACAATTTTTGCATCAAATGAATCAAATGCTAAAGATGTAATTGCTTTAAGTGGTGGAGCTCCTTTAGTTTTAAAAATACTTGAAGGTACACAAGGTGTAGGTGTTGTATTAGTAGAGAGTGAAAAAGCTGCAAAATCAGTACTTGATGCTTTTTATGGAATGGATGTAAATTTATTAGTTCAAGAGTTTATTGAAGAAGCAAATGGAGCTGATATTAGAGCATTAGTAGTTGATGGAGAAGTTGTAGGAGCAATGAAAAGACAAGGTGCAGAGGGTGATTTTAGATCAAATTTACATCAAGGTGGAAGTGCAACAGCACATAAATTAACTAGAAAAGAAAAAGCAACTGCAATAGCAGCTGCAAAAGCAATGGGGCTTGGAGTATGTGGAGTTGATATGATTCCTTCAAAAAGAGGACCATTGGTTATGGAAGTAAATTCTTCACCTGGGTTAGAAGGAATTGAAACTTCTACAAAACTTGATATTGCTTCTAAAATAATGGATTATATACAAAGAAATGTAGACGTATCACAGACAAAAAAAAGAAAAATTAAAAAAGATAATATTGGAGCATAAGATGGGTTCTGATTTTATAACTTTGGGAAATGAAAATATTCCCAAGGGAGTAAATATGACAATTAACATAGAGTTACCAAAGTTATATAATACTCCAACAAATTTACCTGTTCATGTAATTAGAGGAAAGAAATCTGGACCTTGTGTTTTTGTAAGTGCAGCAGTACATGGTGATGAATTAAATGGTATTGAGATTATTAGAAGATTACGCAAATTGACAATCTTAAAAAAACTAAAAGGAACTCTTATATTAGTTCCAATTGTAAATGTATATGGAACTATGACATTATCTAGATATATGCCAGATAGAAGAGATTTAAATCGTAGTTTTCCTGGTTCAAATAGAGGTTCACTTGCAAGTAGGGTAGCTAATATTTTTTTTAATGAGGTTGTTAGTATTTGTGATTATGGAATCGATTTGCATACTGCTTCTATTCATAAATCAAATTTACCACAAATTAGAACAAATATAAAAGATGAATTTACTTATAAATTAGCAAAATCATTTGAAGCTCCTGTTGTTTTACATTCTGAGTTAAGAGATGGTTCTTTAAGACAAACTGCCCAAGAACAAGGAATACCAATTTTACTTTATGAAGCAGGTGAAGCACTTAGATTTGATGAAACTTGTATAAGAATAGGGGTTAAAGGCATTATTAATGTATTAAGAGAGCTTGATATGCTCCCTATTATAAAAAGAAAAGCCAAAAAACTGCCAATTGTTACAAGAAGTAGTCAATGGATAAGAGCAGGTGAGAGTGGAGTTTTAAGAACTATAAAAGCTTTAGGTGATATTGTAAAAAAAGATGAGCTTATTGCTTTTGTTGATGAACCTTTTGGTTATGAATCATTTGAAATAAAATCAATCTTTGATGGTATTATTATAGGTAAATCTGAAATTCCACTTGTCCAAGAAGGCGATGCGATTTTTCATATTGCGAAGTTTAAAAACCTTGAAATAGCAGAAACAAAAATAGAATATTTTAATGAAGAAATCATTGAACATAGCGAGTTCAATGAATTGAATGATGAAGAGATTATAGAATAAAATAAGAGAAAAAATTCTCTTATTTAAATAGCGTTGAACCTACTCTAATCATATTTGAGCCACATTTAATTGCAAGTTTAAAATCGCTACTCATTCCCATAGAACAATATTTTGCTCCAAGTGGTTTTAATTCATCAAAGATTACTTTTGTAGTTTTAAAACTAGATTCAATAATATCTTCATCTTCTACATGTGCTCCGATGCTCATTACACCTTTTAATTTTATATTTGGGCAAGTTTCTTGTATTTGTTTGTATATAACAATCGCATCTTCTGGCATTACTCCAGCTTTACTATCTTCTTTTGCAGAGTTTATTTGAAGAAGACAATTCATTGTTTTTTCTTTTGCTTCAAGTTTTTTGTTTAATTCTTCTGCTAATTCTAATGAATCCAAACTTTGCATTAAAGTTGGTTTTAAATCTATTAAATTATTTATTTTATTTTTTTGAAGTCTTCCTACAAAGTGCCATTCAATTGGTAAATCTTCCAAATCAGACATTTTTTGTTTTAGGTCTTGAACTTTGTTTTCGCCATATGCTCTTTGACCAGCTTCATAAAGTGCTTGAACATCTTCACTTGTATTATATTTACTAATACCAATGATTTTTACAATATGATGCCCTGAAACTTGAAGTCTTGCATCTTCAACATCTGCAATAATTCTATCTAAATTATCAATTGCTTTTTGCATTTGCATTGTTTTAACCTTTTAAAATTATTCTATTAATATCGTTATAAATTCCAAGTAACATAAGTGAAGCTAAAATTACCCAACCTACAATTGTCAAATACATAAATACTTTGTCACTTGGTTTTCTTTTTGTAATTATTTCATAGATATTGAACATAATATGTCCTCCATCTAATGCTGGAATTGGAAGTAAATTTAATACTCCTAAATTCACTGAAACAAGTGCACTAATCGCAAGTAGGGCAATAAAACTAGATTGACTTGCATCTGAAATTACTTTTCCAATAGTAATTACTCCACCAATTTCACTACTTGGAATAATACCTTGAATTAATTTTTGAACACCTAAAAATATCATTTTTGAAGATTCTACTGTTTTATCATAAGCGTATGATATTGCTTCTAATGGTGAGTATTTTATTGTGATTGCTTTTGGTGCAGGTGCAATTCCAATCATTCTTTTTTTGATTTTTTCTCTAAATAAATTCTCAGAATCACTAATTTCTGGTTTTATGACAAATGTTTGGATTTTATTATCTCTTTGTACAAAAAACTTCAATGCACCTTTTGTTTGAGTTATTGTATTTCCAATATCTTTCCAAGTTCTAATTTTTACATCATTGATTCTTATAATTTTATCATTTGCTTTTAATCCAGCTTCTTGTGCTGGAGAATCTTTTATAATTTGTCCAATTGTTGGAGATAATGAAGTTGCCCCAAGAATAGCAATTGCAAAATATAAAATTGCTGCTAAGACAAAGTTTGCAAAGGGTCCTGCAAATAAAATTATAATTCTTTGCCAAGGCTTTTTATTATTGTAAGAATCATTCCCTTCTTCTTGAAGGCCAGGTTTTGTATCATCTTGACCTTTCATCTTCACATATCCTCCAAGAGGAATAAGTGCAAATTGCCATTCAGTACCTCTATAATATTTTGAAAAAAGTTTTTTCCCAAATCCTATAGAAAACACATGAACTTTAACACCAAAAAAACGTGCTGCCAAGAAATGTCCCAATTCATGTATAAATACTAAAATTGATAAAACAATTAAAAAAGAAATAGTACCCAATATAAACTCCAATTAATCTTTATAATAATCTCTTAAATACTCATAACCAGAGTAAAGTGTAAGTAACACTGCAAGCCATAAAAGTTGTGTAGCATATGGCCAATTCATAATTAAAAAACCAATTGCAAGCATTTGAACAACTGTTTTTATTTTACCTGCCATTGTAGAGGCTACATTTCTTCCTTCATCTGCTGCTACAACTCTAAGTCCAGTGATAAAAAATTCCCTTGAAAGTATTAAAAATACAGCCCAAGCTGAAGCTCTATCTATCATCATAAGACCTAAAAATCCTGCAAGCATAAGCATTTTATCTGCTAATGGATCAAGTATTGCTCCTAGTTTTGTCATCTGATTCCAACTTCTTGCAATATAACCATCGAAAAAGTCAGTAACTGATGCAATTACAAAAATAAGTCCTGCAAAATAATCAAGCCAAGATGTATGTATAGAAGCAAAAAGTGCATTATCTCTATCTACTAAAAACCATAGCATTAGTGGAGCTAATGCTATTCTAAAAAGTGCTAATATATTTGGTAAATTTAACATATATTATTTAAACGTAGTCCCACCGTCTACGATAAGAGTATGACCTGTTACCCAAGATGATTCTTGAGTACATAGGAAATAACAAGCACTTGCTAAATCTGTTGGTTGTCCCATTCTATTTAAAGGAGATAATTCTGCAGTTTTATCTCTAACTTCTTCATAATTTGTAAATGCTTTTAAAGCATCTGTATCAATTGGTCCTCCACTTACTGCATTTACTCTAATTCCCATATCTCCAAGTTCAGTAGCAGCATATCTAACCATTGCTTCAACAGCAGCTTTGTTTGTACCATGACCAGAATAGTTTTCAATATATACTCTGTTTCCTGTACTACTTAAACTAATAATTGCTCCACCACCATTTTTTTGCATTCTTTTTGCAGCTTGCTGTGATCCACAAACAAATGCATTTACTGTTGCAGTATAGATATTATTTAATCCTCTTGGTTTAAGTTTCATAAATTTACCATATCCACCAACAACTGCTCTACCATAAATCATTGCATTTGAAATAAAAAAATCAACTCTATCAAAATCTTTATCAATCTCTTCAAATAAATCTTTATAATATTCAGGTTCTAAGATATTAAAAGCATAATATTTACATTTTACACCAAATTTTGATTCAATATCTTCTGCTATATCTTTAGCTACTTGTTCATTTGAATTATATGTAAATGCAATATTTACACCTTCTTGTGCAAATCTATACACACAAGCTTTACCAATTCCTTTTGTTCCACCTGAAATAACTAATGTCTTTCCACTCATGAACTCATTCATTATTTTATAACCTCATATTTTTTTATTACTTCTTCTAATACTTTCATTGTCTCTGCACTTGGGGGCGTTAAAGGCAATCTATACTCTAAAGTATCAATTAGTCCAGCAATATACATTGCAGCTTTAATTGGTACAGGATTACTCTCTAAAAACAGTGCTTTATTAATTGCATATAGTTCATCATTTATTTTTTTAGCTTCATCAAACTCTTTATCAAATACACTATGAACTAATTTACTTTTATAATTTGGTAATAAATTTGCAGTAACTGAAATAATACCTTTTCCACCATTTGCTAACATAGGATAATCAATTGCATCATCTCCTGATATTACACAAAAGTCTGGTCTTTTTGAACTTAATTCAATTGCTCTTTCTAATGATGCAGTTGCTTCTTTAATTGCAAAAATATTTGAAACATCATCAAAAAGTCTAATTGCAGTATCTGCTTCAATATCAACACCAGTTCTACCTGGTACATTGTATAACATAAAAGGAATTTCAACTGAACTTGCAATTGTTTTATAGTGTTGATATAATCCTTCTTGTGTAGGTTTATTATAATATGGAGCTACAGATAAAAGGCCATCTGCACCAACTTTTTGCGCATGTTTTGCAATACCAACTGCTTCGTGTGTTGCATTTGAACCTGCACCTGCTAATACCTTTACACCAGTATTTTTACATGTAGCCACTGCTATTTCAATACATAATCTATGTTCTTCATGTGATAATGTTGCACTCTCTCCAGTAGTTCCAACAGGAACAACAACATCCATACCTTGTTCTATTTGTCTTTTTATTAGTGACTCATATTTTTCAGTGTCTACTTTTCCATTTTTAAATGGTGTAATAAGTGCAGTCATAGCACCAATGATATTCTCCATAAATCTTTCCTTTTTTTAATTGCGTATATAGTGTAATTATTATTTTTGTTTTTTTAATATAACTGTAGTTGAATTATCCTTTGTAAGATACTTCTTTGCTACATTTATAATATCTTCTTTTTTCAACTTATCTAAGTCACTTTCATACTCAAATAAGGGTTTTATATTTCCCCTAACGAAATAACTTCCTAAGATTGAAGCTACAGAAGTTGAGCTTTCAAGTGAAAAGATAAAATCAGCTTTTGTATTTATTTTTATTTTTTCAATATCTTTTTTAGAAACATCACCATCTTTTACTTGTTTGATGATTTTTAATATCTCTTTTTCAACATCTTTGGCACTTACACCTTCATTGCAAACTGCTGAAAATAGAAATAATCCTGGGTCTTTTAGCTCAATATTATAAGCAGATACTGCATTTACAAGTTTTTTCTTATCCACAAGATCTTTTTGTAAGAGTGAACTTTTACCAGAACTAAGAAGTTCACTAAGTGCACTTAAAGCAACTTGATCTTTATCTTCATAGTTTGGAATATGATATGCAATTGAAATCATTTCTACTTGAGTGTCTCTTTTTATTATAACTCTTTTTGCACCATCTTGTTTTGGTTCAACTGTGTAAGATTGTCTAACGATATTTTTCTTATTTTCGATATTTTTAAAATATTTTTCTGTTTGAGTAAATACTTCATCTTTATTTATATCCCCTGCAACTACTACTACTGCATTTTTTGGTTGATAAAATGTACTATGAAAATCTCTTATATCTTTAATTGACCAGTTTTTTATATCACTCATAAAACCAATTGGAGTCCAATGATATGGATGATAAACATATGCATTGTTAAATAGTCTAAATTGCATATATCCCATTGGATTATTATCTGTTCTCCATCTTCTTTCTTCTGCTACAACATCTCTTTCTGGTTGAAACTCTTCATCTTTTAAAGTAAGATTTTGCATTAATTCTGCGAATAATTCAAGAGATTTTGGCATATTTTTAGAACTTGATTTTATATAATAATGAGTGTAGTCAAAACTTGTACTTGCATTATTTACTCCACCAAAGCCCTTTACAATTTCATCAAATTCACCAGCTTTTAAATTCTTAGTAGATTTAAAGTTTAAGTGTTCAAGCATATGAGCAATACCACTTTTGCCCATTTTTTCATCTTTACTACCTACGTTATAAAAAATATCTGTAGATATAACATTTGAATCGTTGTGCATTGGAATAGCTACAATTTGTAATCCATTTTCCAAAGTCTTTGTATAATATTTTGGTAGACTGCTACTACTCATTAGTTCCCCCGCAAAAATAGTGAAAAATAAAAGATATAAAATAGAATTATTTAATCTTTTTATAGTATTTATTAAAAACATTTTTTCACCTTTAGTTTTTTAGATCAGCTCCGATAGCTTCACTTATATGGTTATAACCATCTTTTTTCATTAATTCAATTATACCTTCATTGATATTTTTAACCATTGAAGGTCCTTCAAAAATCATACCTGTGTATGACTGTACTAAACTAGCACCTGCTTTAATTCTTCTATACGCTTCTTGGGCATTACTTATCCCACCTACAGAAATAAGCACTGTTTTACCATATAATTCTTTAGCAACTTCTTTAAATAATTGGTAAGATTTTTCAGTTAAAACTTCACCACTTAATCCTCCAAAATCTTTACATCCTGGAATTAAGTCATAATCAATTGTTGTATTTGTTGCAATAATTCCAGATGCACCTGCCTCGACAGCTGTTTTACATAAATTGATTGCTGTTTGTGCATTCATATCTGGAGCAATCTTTAATAATATAGGTTTATTTGTCATCTCTTTTGCCATTTGAAAAAGTGAAGTAATAAACTCTTCATTTTGTAAATCTCTAAGATTTGGAGTATTTGGACTTGAAATATTTATTGCTAAATAATCTGCTGTATCTTTGAATTTTTTGATAAGCATTTTATAATCACTTAAAGCATACTCTTTTGGAGTAGTTTTATTTTTACCTATATTCACACCAATTGGTAAAACATTTGGATAGACTTTATTTAAATTTTTCCATACAGTATGTGCTCCACTATTATTAAATCCCATTGCATTTTGAACTGAGTTTCTATATGGATATCTAAACATTCTTGGTTTTGGATTTCCATCTTGTGGTCTTGGCGTCATTGTCCCAATTTCTGTATATCCAAATCCTAATGCAGGCATTGCTTTGACCATAGTAGAATTTTTATCAAAACCAGCTGCTAATCCAACCGGGTTTGAAAATTTTACACCAAATATCTCTTGAACTAGTTTCTCATCATTAACAAAATTTCTTTTTGCTAAATAGTTGTTAAGTATAGTAACACTAGGAAGTACTCTTAATGCAAATTCAGCAAGATTGTGAGCACTCTCTGGATTGAGTAAAAATAGTATTTTCTTTAGATTTTTATAGTTAAACAATATATTGCCTTTTGATAAATTTTATTATTTTATCCAAAATATATTAAAAATATGTTTTAACAATCCTATTTAAGAATAGGTTGTTAAATATTTGCTAAATTGTGAAGTCTTTTATATTCATCACAATTTTTCTTAAGATCTTTTTCATTTCCTAAACACACAATTTTACCTTTTTTAAATACAGCAATATTTGTTGCATGTTTTACTGTACTTAATCTATGTGCAATAATAAAAGTAATTTTATCTTTACTTATTTCATCAATTACTTCTGAAATAATTGATTCACTCTCATTATCAAGTGCTGATGTTGCTTCATCTAAGATAAGAATTTGTGGATTTTTATATAAAGCTCTAGCAATTGCTATTCTTTGTCTTTGTCCTCCACTTAAGTTTGTTCCAAACTCATCTAGTTTTGTATATATACCTTCTTCCATACTTTGAACAAAATCATAAGCATGTGCTTGTTTTAATGCTTTGATGATTTTTTCTTCATCAATAGGTTGTCCATATGCAATATTTTCACAGATTGTATCATTGAAAATATATACTCTTTGAGTTACTATTGAAACACTATTTCTTAATGATTCGATATTTATATCTTTGATATTGTCATCATTAAAAGTGATTGTACCTTCATCTGTCTCATAAAATCTAATAATTAAATTTACAAGTGAAGATTTTCCTCCACCACTATCTCCAACTAAGGCAAGTGTTTCGCCTTTTTTAACATTTAAAGAAATATCTTTTAAAGCAGGAATCTCATCATAATTTAATGATACATTTTTAAATGAAATTTTATTTATCTCTTCATCTATAAATAAATGTCCAGATGGAATTGAACTTTTTACACTTAATAATGAGTTGATTCTATCATTTGCAGCAAGTGCAGATTGCATTTTATTATATATTGAAGATATTTTTTTGATAGGAGTATAAAGCATAAATAGTGCAGTCATAAAAGAGAAAAACTCTCCAACTGTTAATACTCCATTTATTACTTTTGTACCACCAAGAACAATTACAATAGCAATTGCTAATGCACCTAGAGTTTCCATAACAGGAGAAACTAATTCATTTGTTTTAACTGATTTAATAGATATATTAAAAAAAGTTTTATTGTGTTTTTTAAATTTGTTAGTTTCTAGTTTTTCTGTTGAATTGGCTTTTATTATTTCTATATTGTTGAAAACTTCACTTAAATGTGTTGTAATATCAGAGATACTCTCTTGTGAAGCATATGATAATTTTTTCATTTTTTTAGCAAGTTTTGATAAAGGAAAAATTGCAAGAGGCATTATTACAAGACCATAAAATGCAAGTTCAGGACTTTGGTAGATAGTTACAAATATTAAAGCAAATACAGTCAAACCTTCTTTTGAAAATTCTGCAATTTGACTTGATACAGCTGATTGGATTTTATTAATATCATTGGTTATTCTTGATATTAATTCTCCACCATTTTTCTTCTGGAAAAAATCCATATCTAAAGTTAATGTATGTCTTAACAAATTATCCCTAACTTTTCTAATAATATCTTGTCCAATATATGAAATATAATAAGACTGAATATATTTCCCAAATCCTTTTGCAAAATATAATGCTATTACAAGTGCTGGGATAGTATAAAGCATTGTTAAGTTTTTTGCTATAAAAATTTCATCAAGTAAAGGTTTTACAACATATGCAGAACCTGCTGTTCCACCTGCTGCTAGTGCCATACCAATGAATGCATAGAAAAATTTTAATTTATAATCTTTATAATATGGTACGTACTGTTTAAAAAATTCTTTCATAAAAATCCTATTTTAAAGTTTCAAAACGCAAATTATACCAAAGATTAGTTTTTAAAAAGATTGAAGAACTTAATTAATCCAAATTCTTTAATTGTTAAATAAAATAGTATAAATCCACTAAGTGTGCTTGCAAGGGCAAGTCCTGCTGCTTTATAAGGTACAATAAGTATCAAAGAAAATATAATGTTAAATGCTAATGCTTTCATTGAAATTTTAGCTGCAATAAATTGTTTTTCATGTGAATATAACCATAATGAAAAAATTTTTGCTATACCAAAAGGAATAAGACCTATTAAATACATTGTTAAAATTAAAGCAGTATTTTGAGTATCAACTGAATTAAATGCACCTCTTTCAAATAGAACATAGATAATAAAATTATTAAAAACAATTCCTATTAAAGTTGCAATAAAAAGTAAAAAAAATAAAATAACAGTTGATTTTTTTAATAAATATAATGCTCTTTGTTCATCTTTATTTTTTATAGCTTTTGCAACCATTGGAAATAAAGCAGTTGAAGTTGCTATTGCAAAAAGTGCCAAAGGAAGTTGAAAAACTCTATTTGCATAATATAAATATGAAATAGAACCTGTAACTAAAAATGAAGCAAGCCATGTATCTAAAAAAGCAGATATATGAGCAGTTGAACTACCAATTGTCGCACCTATGAAACTTTTATAAAATCTATTTTCCTCTTTTTTTTCATGTTTTTTGAACGTGAAAACTTTTAAAAGATTTTTCTTTTTTATTGCAATTAGGTGAACAATAACTTGAAAAATTCCACCAATAAGAACTCCATATGATAGATAAAATGTTATTTCATATTTATCTAAATTTTTAGAAATTAATAGTGCAGCTATTAAAGATAAATTTAAAAGTGCAGTAGAAAATGCAGTTGTAGCAAAATGATTTTTATATTGCAAAAGTGCTGCCATAAACGTAACAATAAATATAAGAGGTAGATAATAAAAGTTAATAGATACAAGTGGAGCTGCTAAATTTATTGTTTTTTCATCAAAACCTAATGCAATTGCTTTTGTTATTAATCCTGAAAATAGGGTAACAAATAAAGATAATACTATTAAAAAACCAATAAGTTGTAAAAAAATAATTGAAGAGAATCTAATTTTATATTTTGCTTTTGCATATGCAGGAATAAATGCTTGAGTAAAAGCTCCTTCTGCAAAAATTCGTCTAAATAAATTAGGTAATTTAAAAGCTACAAAAAATATATCACTATAAATATTTGCACCTAATATTGATGCTGTTAGTAGGTCTCTTATAAAACCTAAAATTCTTGAAAATAAAATGCCACTACTGTTTGTAAAAATTGATTTAATTAACATTTTGATATATTATCCAATTATTGCTTTAGAGGTTCAATAATTTTTTAGTATAATAATAAAATTTTTTTTAAGGATAATAAATTTTGAGTTATGAAGATATTTTTATTTTGGGATGGTTAGCAAATATTTTTATGTTTTTTATTAATATTTTAGTAATAGTTATGGTTATAAAAAATAATGATTCAGAAAGTTTAAAAGAACAAAGTCTGGCAATAGAAAGTTTAAAAAAAGAGTTTGATAAGTACTACCCTTATCATAAGCAGTTGACTCTTTTAGCATACTTCTTACCATTTACTGGATTTTTTAGAGTAGGGTTTAGAATTTTTGAAATGTTTATGTTTTTATCAAAAAATAAAGGAGCTAATGTATATCATTTTATTGAATATAAATATACAAATGATATACAAAGAGCAAAAAACTCTTAATTTAAAATTTTAAAGTCATTTTTACTATAAATAACAATTTGTGGTACTTGTTTAAAATAGCCAATATGACCTTTTTTTATTAAAAGTTTAGTTTCATTTTTTGGAATTAAACTTTTATTTTTAAAATATACTTTTATTTTTTTGTTTTTGTAATATAAATTTTTATTTTTGTATGTAAAAATTAAATCTTTTATCACTTCATTTTGTAAAGACAAATCTTTGAAATTTATATATTTTTTGATATATAAATTTTCAACATTATTGATTTTTTTGCCTTGAGTCAAAATCATAAATTTATCAATCTCTTTTAATCCATAAAACTCTTTTATTGATGATATTTCTATATTATAAGAGTGATTTAGTTTTAAATCTTTTGCATTATATACAAATATTGCTCTATTATTTTTTTGTTTAATGATTGCAATATTTTTATTTTTATAAATCACAATAGCATTTTTTAATATAACGGGATTATTTATTTGTCCTATTTTATATAGATCTTTTATATTTGAAAGATTTTGTTCTTTTTGTTCAGCTTTTTTAGTTGTAAATGTAGCAAAAATAGGTAAATGGTCTGAAAAACCATTTTGTTTTTTCATATTCCATCTATTTATTTTTCTATTTTTTATCAAGTATTTTGGCTTGAAAACATTAAAACTATTATAAACATATGATATATTTTTATTATCAAATAAACTTGCTGGAATAATCATATTATCAGGTGTTGAATTATTTGATTTAAATATATAAGAGTATCTATCTTGATATGGTAAATCTAACCATAAGTTATAATGAGAATACTGTTTATTTTTAATAGTACCTTTTGATACAAAACTATTATTTACAGTTGTATTTAATATATCATTAATACCTGTTATATGCATAGTATCGTTAAGTTTTTTATTTGTGTAAAGTGTTTGCTTTTCATTATAATTTGAATTTAAATCACCTAAGATAATATAATCCATATCAGAGTCAAGTTCTTTTACTCTTTTTAATAATTCAAATGCATATTTTACTCTATATCTTTCTTTAGATCTTTTTGATGGCCAGTGATTATTAAATATTTTGAATTTAGCTGCATGTAAAATAAAAGTTGTTTCAAGAATTGGTCTAAATATTTTATTTGGGAATCTTACATTAATTTGTTTGTTATTTAATATTTTTATTTTACTTAATATGGCAACTCCCACACTACTATTTTTATATTTTATAAATTTATAGTATTTATATTCTGGAAGCTTTTTTTTTAAATTATCAATTACTTCTTCTGATTCAATCTCTTGCAGTGCAATAATATCTGCATTTAAATCATTTATTACTTTTACAACATTTTTAAGTTTTGTTTCGTAAGCTTTTTTATTCCAGTGTGAGCGATTGGGAATAAACTCTTTATATTCAGTTTTATCATAATTTAAATCAAAAAAATTTTCTACATTATAAGAGGCTATTTTAAACTCTTTAGAAAATAAAAAAGTAGATATAAAAATTAAAAGTATTATTGTTTTTTTCATTTAGGTTTCTATTATAAAAGTAAAGTAAAGAAAAATCTTTACTTTACTATTTTTTTGTATTTTGTCTTGAGAAGTATTCTTGAGGGTGTTTACATACTGGACAGGCTTTAGGTGGTTTTTTACCTCTATGAACGTGACCACAAACTTCACAAATCCACTCTTCATCTCCATCATCACTTTCAAACTCTTTTCCACTTTCAAGTCTTTCTAAAAGCGATTTATACATATTTTCATGTTCTATTTCAACTTTTCCAATTAGTTCTAACATTTTAGAAATTTTATTATGACCTTCTTCTTTAGCAATTTTTGCAAAATCAGGATACATAGTTTCATTTTCATAACTTTCTCCTGCAATTGCATCATTAAGGTTTTCAATTGTATTTCCTAGTTCTTTACCTGTTAAAAGTTCATTACATGATCTTAATTCTAAATTGGCATGTTTTTTTTCATTATTTGCTGCTCTTTGAAAATGTTCTGCAATATCTCTGTAGCCTTCTTTTTGAGCAACTTTTGCATAATACTCATATTTATTTCTTGCCATTGATTCTCCAGCAAATGCTTTCATTAGATTTACAACTGTTAAATCTTCTGTAATCATTTCCATTTTTTCTCCACAGCAGTGAAGTTCTCCTCCACCAACTGTTTGAACTTCTACTTTATTACCACATTTATTACATTTATATGATTCATATTGTCTCATTTTATATTCCTATTTATTTATTTGATGAAATACATCTATTAAAGATTATATTTCAACTAAACTTAAAATTTAATCTTTATAATACAGATAATTTTTTTCTTTTAATAATTATAATTAGTAGAAACTTAAAGGAAAATTATTTTCCATTGATACTTTTTGATACTTAGGAAAGTTTTTATTATATTTTAATAAAATTATAATGACTGTAAATATAAGTAATTAAAAAGTGATATATAGTGTATTTCACAGAGAGAAAGGCAGATTAATATGATGAACTGTACAACTTTATTAAAAGAGTATAATTTAAAAGTGACACCGCAAAGAGTTGCTATAGTTGAAGAGTTATATAAAAATGGTCATATGAATATTGATGATTTATATAAAAAGCTTCTATCTAAGTTTCCATCTATTTCTCTTGCTACAATTTATAAAAATGTTAATGCAATGATCGAAAAAGTATTTTTAAATGAAGTAAAAATACCAAATTCGAAATCAGTTTATGAATTAGTAAAAGAAGAGCATTCTCATTTAGTTTGTTCATCTTGTGGCAAAATAGAGGATATTGATTTATCAATTGGTTCTTTAGTAGAAGAAGCGACTGCTTCAAAAAACTATAAAATTCAAGAAGCAAGTGTAGTATTTACTGGACTTTGTCCAACTTGTTCAAATAAATAGTTTAACTTTATTAAGTTAAACTATTTTGTATTACTAATCCTAAAACTACCAACAAAGCAATTCCAGCAGATTTATTATAAAGTTTATTTGCAGTTATAAGCACTAACATAAGTGAAACTACAAATGCAGCCGCTATATCAAAAAAGTTTGCACTCAAATCAACTTTTAAATCATTTATAATAGAACTTAATCCTAAAACCATTGTAAAGTTAGCAACATTTGAACCAATAATATTACCAATTGCTAAATCTGCATTATTTTTCATAGCTGATTTTATTGAGATTACTAGTTCTGGTAAACTTGTACCAAATGCAATTAAAAATAATCCAATTACCCATTCACTAACACCAAAGTCTCTAGCAATATTTGTAGCACTATCAATAGCAAAATCTGCACCAACAATTACAAATATAAAGCCAAGTGCTAATAATAATGCAGTTTTTCCCCAAGCAAATTTCTCTTTTTCCAAATCTTCATCAATTTGATCAACTTGATTAGAATTAATTAAAAAAATGATGTATCCTAACATTAAAAACAAGAATAAAACACCATCTACGGCATTTAATTTCCCATCAATTGACATTAATATAAATACTAATATAGGGAATAAAGACCAAGCTGAATCTTTTGCAAATAGATCTCTTTGTGGGGATATTTTTTTGGCAATTAAAAATACACTTCCCAAGACTAGTGAAATATTAAAAATAGTACTTCCAATAACATTTGCAACTGCGATATCTCCACTTCCTTTCACTGAAGCAGATATAGAAACCGCCATTTCTGGTAGACTTGTACCAACGGCAACTAGTGTTGCTCCAATTACGAAGTGAGAGATATTATAATATAAAGCGATTCTTTCACTTTGTTGTATTATAAAATCTGCACCGTATATTAATGCACCCATTGATATTATAAAAATTATAAAATCCATTTTTAAGAGTTCCTTATTATTAGACTATCTGGTAAGTTATATTTTGTAATTAATTCTTCTTCTTTTTGTCTATGTTGTCCCTCATCAATTTCATGGTCATATCCAAGTAAATGTAATAATCCATGAATAAAAAGTAGAGTAAATTCATTTTGTATTGAGTGATTATACTCTGTTGCTTTGTCTTCTACAAAGTTTTTTGAAATTACAATGGAACCTAGTGGCATTTGGGGCATATCAAACTCTAATGGAAAACTAAGTACATCAGTTGCCTTATCAATATTTCTATGTTGTTTATTTAGTTCTTTTATTTGTTCATTATCAGTAATAATTAGTTCAATATCTTTAGTAGTTAAACTATTTGAAATTTCTTCAAGTAAAGTTATATCAATATTTAAATCTACTTGATCATCCAATTCAATCATATAATCCCCATCTATATTTTTTGTGCAATAATACCTAAATAACTTTAATCTTATTTTAGAATAATTCTATCATTTTTGGAACTTCTTCAACTGGATAAATTTTAAGATCCAATTTAATATTTGGTTTTTGAGCACATATTACTTTTTTTATACCTTGTGCTTGTGCTTCTTTTAATCTCATATCAAGAGAATAAACATCTTTAATCTCTCCTGTTAATGAAACTTCTCCAATAAATGCTGATTCTTTTGATAGTGGTCTATCTCTAAATGAACTTATAATACTAGCAATAACTGCTAAATCAGCGGAACTTTCTTTTATTCTAATACCACCACTTATATTTATAAATACATCGTAATTGTTTAAAGGTAAATCTATTTTCTTCTCAAGTAATGCAAGTAACATATTTAATCTATTTACATCAAATCCTGTAGCACTTCTTTTAGGATTTGGATACGTACTTTCAGAAACTAAAGCTTGAACTTCTAATATTAAAGCACGACTTCCTTCCATTGCTACTGTTAATGCTGAACCACTTTGCGGTTTTGATTTATCAAAAAACTTAGATGCTATATCTTTAGCACTAACTAAACCTTCATTTGTCATCTCAAAGATACCAATTTCAGAAGTTGAACCAAATCTATTTTTAAAGCCTCTTAACATTCTTATTTCTTTACTTGCTTCACCTTCAAAGTATAAAACAGTATCAACCATATGTTCTAAAACTCTTGGACCTGCAATACTTCCATCTTTTGTTATATGTCCAATTATAAACATAGCAATTTCACTATCTTTTGCTTTTCTCATCAATTCAAAAGTTATTTCTCTTACTTGTGAAACAGAACCTGGAGCTGAAGTTAAATTTGATGAATAAATAGTCTGAATAGAATCAATAATACAAACTTCATACTCTTGTCTTAATAGTTCATCCATTACTTCTTCAAGTTTAATTTCACTTAACAAATATAAATTATCATTGTTTGATTCTAATCTATTAGCTCTTAGTTTTATTTGTCCAGCACTCTCTTCTCCTGATACATATAAAACTTTTTTACCAGATTTAGCAATACTTCCTGCAACTTTAAGTAGTAGTGTTGATTTACCAACTCCTGGACTTCCTCCTATTAAAGTAAGACTTCCTGGAACTATTCCACCACCTAAAACTAAATCAAATTCATCATTATTAGATGAAAATCTAGAAACATCATCTTGCTTAATTTGTGTAATAGGAGTTGCTTTTGAAGTAGAACTACTTACTTTTGCTGTTTGTTTTATTATCTCTTGTTGTTCTTGATTTAGTTCTATGAAGCTATCCCATCCTCCACAATTTGGACATTTTCCTAGCCATTTTGTAGATTGCTCACCACAGTGTTGGCACTCAAATAGAGTTCTTTTTTTCTTTGCCATCTATTCTCCTAATGTAGTAATGAATTTTATAGAAAAGTAATTTAATTCTTTTTGTGATTTTATCGAATATTGTAAATATTTTTAAAAAATATTTCATATTGCCATAAATCAGATAATAAATAGCAAATTAAAACATTTTTATGTTAAAGTAATAGATAAATTTAAATGGAAAAGAAATGAAAAAAATAAAAATAATTGTACTTTTCGTTGTGCTATTTGTAAGTTATGGGTTAGTTCACTCATCATCAAATGATATACAAATAGATAAAAATCTATTAAAAAAATATATTCTTAAGATATCATTACCTGATGTTTTTCCAAAACATTTAGAGATTATAACTCCTGATCATCAAACTTATGTATTACAAGATGATACTCAAGGTGTTGAGTTATATCCACAAAAAGAGTTTGAAAAATTACGTGAAATTACTCTTGATATGAATACTTTAGTAGGAACTACATGGAAAGATTCAAAGAAAATAAAAGAAAAAATATTTACTGAATCTGGTAACTATACTATATATTTTGCTGATGAATTAGAAACAGAAATAGATAATAGTTTCTCTTTAAAAAAAGTTATATATTATGAAAAGAGATAGTTTGGAGAATATTTGAAAAATACTTCTGATTTACAAGCGCATTTATATGTATTATTGGCAACTTTTTTAATTGCAGGTTCTTTTATAGCTTCTCAAAAACTTGCAAATACACTAAATCCTTTCTCTCTTACTCTTCTTCGATTTGTTGGAGCAATTGTTATTATGGCACCATTTATTTTAACTAAGAAAGTATTTCGAAATGGTATTTTGAAGACTTTACCAAGAGCACTTATTATTAGTTTTTTTTATTCTTTTTATTTTATGGGTATGTTTAAAGCATTGAAAACTACAACAGTTTTAAATACAGCAACTTTATATACTTTAGTTCCTTTAATGACTGCAATTTTAGCTTTTTTTATTTTTAAAGAAAAAATCACATTAAATAAATTATGGGTATATATTGTAGGATTGATTGGTACTATTTGGGTTATATTTAAAGCAAATTTTGATTTATTTTTATCATTTAGTTTAAATCATGGTGATTATATATTTTTAATAGCATCTGTTTCAATGTGCTTTTATTCAATTAGTATTAAATTATTATATAAAAATGACAATGCTATAGTACTAGTTTTTTGTACTTTAATAGGTGGTGCTTTATGGATGAGTTTGGGAATGTTAGTATTTCAAAAACCATTAAATTGGCAGGTTATTCAAGGAGAACTTATTTATAATATGCTGTATTTAATTATTGGAACAACAATTATAACTTTATTTTTATATCAAAAGAGTACAGTAGTACTTGGACCATCAAAAGTGATGTCTTATATATATTTAAATCCAGTTGCAGTTGCAATTTTACTTTTTATTATTGATAATAAAAGTATAGATAAAATTGTTATTCCTGGAATTATTATAACCTCTATTGCAACTGTAATGTTACAAAGAGATAGAAAGGTTTTAAAATGATAATTTATATACATGGTTTTGGAAGTAGTGCTGTAGGTGGTAAAGCATCGATATTAAGAGAAAGATATAAAACAAATATCTTGATACCATCTTTATCTAATATCCCTGATTTAGCTGTAGATACACTCGAACAATTAATTATATTTTTAAAGCAAAAAGGTGAAAAAATAAATTTGATAGGCTCTTCTTTGGGAGGTTTTTACGCAATATATCTTGCAAATAAATATAATTTAAAAGCAGTATTAATAAATCCTGCAATTTATCCATACAAAACTTTAAATAAAATAGGTAAAGCTACAAATTATTATGATTTATCAACATTTGAATGCAATAAAAATCATTTGGAACAATTAAAAAAATTCGAAATTAAAGATGATATTAAAAATCAAGAGAATTTCTTTGTTTTATTAAAAAAAGGTGATGAAGTTTTAGATTATAAAGAGGTTTTAGAAAAAATGCCAAAGGCTAAAGCTATTGTAAAAGAGGGTGGAGACCACTCTTTTACGGATTTTGAAATGTATTTAAAGGAAGTTGAAAATTTCTTCAAATAAAACTGGAATTATTTTCCAGTTTTAATTTTCTCTAAGTCTAATCCAAATGCTTTGAAGTTTGAAGCAACAGAGTGAGTCTCTTTATGAACTTTAGAGTTATAGTGTCCCATTTTCTCTTTTGGTAATAATCCTTTTTTAAGATCGAAGTTTGCTCTATCTTGTGCATCTACATATAATGCAACATCAGCAGCTTCTTGGTCACTTAAAGTATCACCTTGACCTAATGGCATATTTTCTTGAATCCATGCAGGAGCTTTATTTAATTTACTCATACCTGCACCACTATTGTAAGATAACCATTTACCAGCTTTGTCTTTTCCCCATAGTGGTGGAAAATTACCCATACCTTGACCATTTTTACCATGACAAGTTGCACATTTTGTTTCAAATATTTTTTTACCAGCTAAATAATTTTTATGAGTTGCTTTTCTTTGAATAGCAGCAAATTTTTTCTGTAATTTTGCCCATCTATCACTTGTTAGAGGACTACATGGTCTGTGCTCATTCATTTTCATTTTATGATTTGTTGATAACCAAGTAACATATGTAGCCATTGCAATTGAAGCTTTTGTATCAACAATTGGTCTTTTCCCATTCATACTTCTCATAAAACAGTTATTTATTCTATCTTGTAAAGTTTGAACAGTTTTTTCTCTTTTTGAAAATGCTGGGAAAGATGATGCAGTTCCAATAAATGTACCAATAGTTTTTGTTGTTCCTGGCTTACCATTTGTACCAGGTAAGTGACAGCTTTTACATTGTAGATTATTTCCAACAAAATCTTTTGTTAGCGGATGAGTATTTGTTTCATTCATAATTTTTTCACCAAGTTTTACCATTTTACCAAGCTCTCCATTTGGATATTTTGTAGGTAGATCTGGTATATCAGCTGCAAAAAGAATAGAAGAAACAGCTAAAATACTAAGTAATAATTTCATTTTGACTCCTTGTAATTTGGAGTTATTATATAATATTAAAGTAAGTAGAACGTAACTTTTAATTCTTCTGGATTAAAAAAAGTTTAAGAATATATATTTAAAGCATGTTCCTTCTTTTTCTGATGAATTTACCTCAATTTTTATATTATTATATTCACAAATGTTTTTTACAATATTTAATCCAATTCCAAAACCACCTTTAATATGGTCTTCTTTGTAATATCTATTAAAAATATCATTTATATTTTTAATCTCATTTGCAAAATTATGAACACTAAAAACTAATTTGTTTTCTTCGTCTTTTTTTAGGTTTATTTTAATTTCACTATTTTTAAATGAGTATTTAATTGCATTTGATATAGTATTATCTATTAATCTTTGTAAATGAGTCCTATTTATGTTAATTATCAAATTTTGTTCAATATTTACATTAAAACTAAGATTTTTTGGTGTTAGTAAACTATCAAATTGATCTATTCTTTGTTTTAGAAAAGCATCAAATTCTATTTGTTCTTTGTTATATTTTACACTTTTTTGTTTTATTAGATACTCTATATCTTCATATACTAAAAATAGATTTTTTGTTGCATTAATAGAACGATAAATCTCTTTTGTTTTTGGTTGTTTCTCATCAAGTATCTCTAGGTTTAATTGAATTACTCCAAGTGGAGTTTTTAGTTCATGCATCGCATCATTAAAAAAAGAATCAAGGTATTCATTTGCTCTTTTAAAAGGATCAATACTTGCTTGAATAATTAAATATATTGATACAAACATAAATAAAAAAATACAAAAACATAAAAGTAAGATTTTTAAGTATATTTGCAAATAAGAGATATTTTTTTTAACTATTAAATATTTTGCATTTAATTTATTTTTTGGCAATACTATTTCTATTCTTAACTTTTTTATATCATGTTTTTTATTTATTGATTCATATATAATTTTTCTATGTTTAGATAATACTTTTACATCAAACTTAAAAGATTTAGGAAAAACAAACTTATGTTTACTATTTGATAAAGAGTATTCATATATTTTACTTTGGATTTTTTTGGCAAATTCTAGTGTTTGACTCTTTTGTTGGCTATTGTAGCTTTTTAGTTCCAATTTTGTATAAAAATAAGTTGGTATGGACATAAATGTAATAAATATTATTGTATAAAACTGAGAGATCCTCAGTGTAAAGTTTTTACTCTTTTCTATCAATTTTATAACCCAAACCTCTTTGATTTTTAATAAAATCTTTTGAGGTTTTATCTCTTATTTTTTTGATACAAACTCTAATATCAGCTTCGCTTATATATTTATCATCCCAAACTTCAGTTCTTAAAGTCTCTATACTTACAAAATTATTTTTATTTGATATCAGAAAAAAAATCACTTTATTTTGTTTTTTAGTTAAAGAAATCTCTTTTTGATCATCAAATAATTGTTTTTTAATAATATCATATGAAAAGTTAGGAAGTAATTCTATTTTGTTACTATTTTCATTTGTATAATAAAGTTTTATTAGTTGTTCTATTCTATATCTTAACTCTTTTGGTGAAAAAGGTTTTTTTATATAATCATTGCATCCAAGTTCATATCCTAAACTAAGATTATTAATATCTGTTAAAGAAGTAATATAAATTACTGGAATATTTATATTGTCTTCTCTTATTATTTTAACTAACTCATATCCATTGAGTTTAGGAACTCTAATATCAAGTATTAAAATTTGATAATTATTTTCATAAATTGCATTTAGTGCATCTTCTCCATTATCATAATCATCTATTTCATAATTAAGGGATTCTAAATACTCCTTAATTGTCATTTTATATTCAAAATCATCTTCTAGCAGTAAAAGTTTCATTTTATCTTTGGATCTTTTTTAAATTATTTTCAATATCTTTAAATGCATTTTTTAATTGATATTGACCTTTATTTTGAATTGCTGTAAATATATATCCTAGCCTTTGATTATTTAGATTATAAAAGGAAAAATATGAAAAAGAGTAGTTTTTACTTGACGTATATCCATAATCAAATAGATCTTTAAGATCTACACCTTTTAAATCATCAATATTTGCTTCATTTATTAATGCAAAATTACCTATTTTATCACTGTTTTTCATTTTTGTGGCAATATTTAAATATTTACTATTTAACAATATAAATAGTTTATATCCTTTATTCTGTAGGTATTTAGAAAGATATTTAAAATTAATAATAGTCTCAATTGAACCAATAAATTTATTATTTTCTAAAATAGGAGAGATTGCTTTTATATTCAATCTTTTACCAAGCTCAATTGAAACTAAAGGCTTTTTAGTTTTTTTAACTTTTACTAAACCCTTTCTAAAATTTGCAAGGGGCACATTTTTTATATTAAAATCCCAACTTCTTAAATAAGTAGTCAAATCTTTATTATGTATTTGAACTTCAAATTTACTATTTTGATAACTATTAAGAATTTTGATTTTTTTATTTACAATTTTAAAGCTTTGCATTCTATCTTTTTTTATATAACTACTAATTAGCTCTTTATCTTGTGAAAGTAAGATAGATAGAGATAAAGCATATCTTTTTTGCTCTTCAAAAAGATTTTTTGTCATAGTCAATGAATCATCTAGTTTATTTATAAGTTCATCTGTGTTATTTAAAATTGTTAATAAATAAAAAATAACACAGATAAAAAAAGAGGTGATACCTCCAATAATAAATAAATATTTACTTGTTTTTGACAAAACTTATCTCTTTACTCCTATTCTTGTGTATAGATCTCGTCTAATAAAGAGTCCACAAATTCATCAGGACTAAACTCTATTAAGTCGTCTTGTTTTTCTCCTACACCAACATAAAAAATAGGTAATTCAAGTTGATTTGAAATAGAAAAAAGAGCTCCACCTTTTGCAGTACCATCAAGTTTTGTAACAATAATTCCATCTACATGAACCATTTCATTAAATGCTTTTGCTTGTGAAATAGCACTATTTCCTTGAGTTCCATCTATAATAAGAAGTTTTTGATGAGGTGAATCTGGCATTGCTTTTGAACAAACTTTTACAATTTTTTTCAATTCATTATTTAAATTT
This sequence comes from Arcobacter sp. CECT 8985, assembly GCF_004116495.1. GTDB lineage: Bacteria > Campylobacterota > Campylobacteria > Campylobacterales > Arcobacteraceae > Malaciobacter. Next base: position 82,904 of record NZ_PDKC01000006.1, read on the forward strand.
GTTTGTGTTTGTAATCTTCCTGCTGTATCAATAATTACATTATCTATATTTCTTGCAATTGCTGATGAAATTGTATCATATGCAACAGCACTTGGATCATGTCCTTGTTTTGTCTTAATTATTGGAACATCAATTTTTTCTGCCCAACTTGCTAGTTGTTCAATTGCAGCAGCTCTAAATGTATCTCCAGCACCTAAAATCACAGATTTATTCTGTTTTTTTGATCTTGTTGCAAGTTTTGCAATCGTTGTTGTTTTTCCTGCACCATTTACACCTATTACTAATCTTACAAAAGGTTTTGGAAGATTTGATAAATCTACATCAGGAGCATGTTCAAAAAGCATAACAAGTCTATGTCTTAACTGTTTTCTTGTAATCATTTCAGGAAGTCCATCCATGGCTTTTTCAATAATTTCATATTCCATGTCTGCTTCAATAAGAAGTTCTTCTACATCCTCAAAACTGATTTTTTCTTTTCTTTGAGGAACAATAGTTTTTATATTTGCAAAAGTTTTCTCTAATGCTTTTGAAAAAAAACCTTTTTTCTCTTCTTCTATTGGCTCTTTTTGTATCTCTTCATTAGTTTCAATTATATTTTCTTCAGGAAGTTCTTCACTCTTAACCTCTTCAATTACTTCTTCTTGAATTTCTACTTGTTGATTTTCTTCTTCTAAAGAAGGTATTTCTTCTTTTTCTTCTTTTTTCTTTTTAAAAAAACTAAACATTATTTATTTCCCAAGTGCTTTTTTTATATCAACTTCTAACATCTCTTCAGGTACTACACCAATATAATTCTCTTTTATGTTACCTTTTGTATCAATTACCATAATAGTAGGAATAGTCTTTATTCCTCCAAAACTCTGTGAAAGTTCACTTACTTCTTTGCCATTTACAATAGGATAACTTACATTATATTTTTCTTTAAATTCTTTTAAAGAATCTGTTGTTGGCAAAGAACCATCTTTTTCAGGCATTGCTACTGAAATAATTTTAAAATTATTTGCATAATTTTCTTGCAAGTTGTTTAACTGTGGTATCTCTGCTTGACAAGGTTCACACCATGTTGCAAAGAAATCCAATAAAATTACTTTATTTTTAAATTCATCTACAATAACTTTATCATCTTTTTTATTGATATTTATTGTAGTTCCATCTATATTGTTTAATTGGAATTGCGTTTTTATTTCAGCTTTAACTTTACCTTCTTCTTTGTGTTTAGAATCACCACAACCAGTGAGTAAAACAATAGATAAAATCGTAAGAAATGTTATTTTCTTAAACTGCATTTTAATTCCTTTTGGTAAAATATTTTGCTGGGTAAGAATTTTACCTAAGTAAGGCTTAAATATGAAAGATAGTCACAAGTGTGATTTTAGAAAATCGTGTATTAAAAGATTAGAATTTGAGAGTCGTTTTTCAAAGATTTATAAAAATAAGAAAATAGTAAAAGCATTATATACATTTATAAAAAATTATAGAGCAAAAACCGTGCTTTTGTATGTTCCAATGGGAATTGAAGTAGATGTAAAGCCATTGATTAACATACTAAGAAGAGAAAAAATAGATGTTTATGTTCCATATATGGTAGAAGATAGCTTTAAAGCTGTTAAATATAGACTGCCTTTAAAAACCAAGAAATTTGGAATTAAAGAGCCAAGCAATTCCATTTTTCGTGCAAGAAAAATTGATATAGCAATCGTACCTGTTGTTGGTATTGATGGAGTATATAAAAGAATTGGTTTTGGAAAAGGAATGTATGACAGATTTTTTTATAGGTTGAATTATAAACCTTGTATGGTTTTTACTCAATTGAAACTTTGTAAAACGCCCGAAATATTATCTAATGATTACGATATTCAAGCTGATTATATAATTACAAATTAAGGTTTTGAATATGGAGATAATAATGATGGAATCAATGATGGAGTCAATAGCCGTAGGCGTTATTACTGCATTACTGACAGCATTAATAAGTGTTTTAATTGTTAAGAAATTTTATAGTGCAAAGTTTGATATTTTAATCGAACAAGCAAAAGCAAAAGCAAAAGTTATTGAACACGAAGCAGAAGTTATACTAAAAGATGCTCAAGTAAAAGCAAAAAGAGATTATGATAAAGAGTTTAGAGCTGCTAAAAAAGAGTATGACGAAATGGTTTTTAAAATTGAAAGAAAAGAAAAAGAGGTTAATAAACATCTTGAATCAGAATTAAAAACTATCCAAGAACAAAAAGATGAAATTATTGAAAAAAATAATAAGATTACAACTATTCAACAAGGCTTGGCTAAACAACAACAAACATATGAAGATAAAATTTCTAAAGCAATTAAAGTATTAGAAAATGCTTCAGGGCTTACGGTTGAAGAAGCAAAAGAGTTAATGCTTGAAAAAGTAAAAGAAGACAGTAGAGCTCAAATTGCATCTATATTTAGAAAACAGTATAAAGCTGCAGAAGTAAATGCAAAAGAAGAGATAAATAATATGTTATCTCAAACTGTTACAAGATATGCAGGTGAATTTGCTGCTGAGAGACTAATAAACAATCTTCCTTTAAATGATGAAGAGACAAAAGGTAAAATTATTGGTAAAGAGGGTAGAAATATTAAAGCCCTTGAAATGTTATTAGGTGTTGATATTATTATTGATGATACTCCAAATATGATAACAATATCATCTTTTAATCTTTATAGACGTGCAATTGCAACTAAAACAATTGAAGAGTTATTAGAAGATGGAAGAATCCAACCTGCAAGAATTGAAGAAATTTACAAAAAAGTAAAAGCAGAATTTGACAAAAATATGCAAAAAGAGGGTGAAGATGTAATATTAGAACTTGGTGTTGGTTCTATGCATCCTGAGCTAGTTAAATTAATTGGTAGATTAAGATATAGAGCTTCATATGGTCAAAATGCATTGAAACATACATTAGAAGTAGCAAATTTAGCAGGATTATTAGCTGCTCAAATGGATGGAGATCCAATTTTAGCAAGACGTGCAGGATTATTGCATGATATTGGTAAAGCACTTACTCATGACATGCCAGGATCACATGTACACCTAGGCGCAGATATGTGTAGAAGATATGATGAAGACCCAACAGTTATAAATGCAATATATGCACATCATGGACATGAAGAGCCAATAAATGTAGAAAGTGCTGCAGTTTGTGCAGCAGATGCATTAAGTGCTGCAAGACCAGGTGCAAGAAGAGAAGTATTAGAAAGTTTCTTAAAAAGAGTAGAAGAGGTTGAAAATATCTCAACTAGTAAAACTGGTGTTATAAATGCTTATGCAATAAATGCTGGTAGAGAAGTAAGAGTAATTGTAAAAGCTGAACTTGTAAATGATGATGAGGCTGTATTACTTGCAAATGAAATCGCAACTGAAATTGAAGAAAAAGTTCAATACCCTGGTGAAATTAAAGTTAATGTAATCAGAGAGTTAAGAGCTGAAAGTTATGCAAGATAGTAAAACTATCTTGCAAAGATTAAATAAATAAAAATAAAACTACTAATAAAATTCCCGCTGAAGTTAAATAAATACCTCTTTTTTTAAAGCCATTTTTTCCTTTTACCATAAAAATTGCAGAAATTGCTAAAAACAGTAATATTACAGAATAAGCAAGAGCTAAATATGACCATCTATCTTTTGATTTTGATTTGTGAGCTTTAATAAATGTCTTTATAAAAGCTGGATAATCTTTAATAGTAAGTTGAGCTTCATTTGTATCTTTATAGTATATTAACTCTTTTTTACCTTTCTTTTTTGAGGCTTGATATTTTATATATTTATCAGTATTTTCTATAACTTTTAAACTATCTATTTTGTTTTTAAAACTTTCTTGTAAATTTTGTTTTAATTTATTTAAATCACTACTTTTTTCTATTTTTGAAATATAAATATAATCTTTTTCAAAAAAGTGCAAATCTCTTAGTGTTAATATAATACCAGTTAGTGAGTAGATTATTGTAATACCAATCACTAAATATCCTAAATCTCTATGCCATTGTCTAAACTTTTGCGAAACATTTATTTTTTTGCTCATCTATCCTCCTAATGAATTGTGTAATTATAATCTTTAAGTATTAATCTTTTTTTAACTATTATTAACTATTCTTTAACGTTATTATAAATATAATTTCAAATAAATTAAAATGAAAGTAAAACAAAAAATATGAAAAGTAATGTATTAACAACAAATATAATAGCAGGAAAATATAAAGGTAAAAAAATAGAATTACCTTCACTTGAAGTAACAAGAAGTTCAAAAGCAAGATTAAAAGAGTCATTTTTCAATGTTTTACAATTTGATATTATAGATAAAATCTTCGTAGAAGCTTTTGCAGGAAGTGGAAGTATTGGACTTGAAGCTGTAAGTAGAGGTGTAAAAAGATCTTACTTTGTAGAGTTAGATAAAAACTCATATAGTACTTTAGTTAGAAATTGTAACTCGATTGATAATAGTAAATGTCAAACAATGTTTGGTGATACATTTGTACAACTACCTTCAATTTTAAATAGTTTAAAAAATTCAAATGATGAAATTGTAGTATATATTGATCCTCCTTTTGATTATAGAGATGGCATGGATGATGTATATGAAAAATCATTTGATATTGTAAGAAAAATTGAAAATAATAATATCTTTTTAATTACTTTTGAACATGTAAGTAACTTAGAAATGCCAGAAAAACTTGGTAAATTTAAATTAAATAAAACTAAAAAATTTGGTAAAAGTTCTTTATCTTATTATATTGAAGAAGAATTGTAATAATGTTTAAAATAGCAATATATTTATTAGGGTTAGTATTTATCTCAATTTTTATATTGCCATTTTTTTATACAGTTTCACCTTATGATTTAAATCCAAGTGAGATTTTAGCTTCTCCATCTTTTTCGCATATATTTGGAACAGATAGGTTAGGAAGAGATGTATTAGCAAGGGTTTTATTAGGTGGACAAACTTCATTGATTATTGGAATTTTATCTGCAAGCATTGCATCTTTTATTGGTCTTTTTATTGGTATAACAGCAGGATATTTTAAAGGAAAAATTGATAAATCTATTGTAATATTAATTGATCTATTTTTAACATTCCCAACTTTTTTTCTTTTATTGGCATTAGTTTCATATATTCAAGCATCAGCATTAGTTTTGATTATTGTAATTTCAATAACTGGTTGGATGAGTATGGCAAGACTAATAAGAAGTGAAAGTTTTGCAATAGGAAATAAATCTTTTATAAAAATTTTAAAACTCTCAAATGTCTCTAACTTGAAGATTATTTTTAAATATTTTGCTCCGTTATTAGCGCCTATATTTCTTATATCTTTTACTTTTGGAGTAGGTGGAGCTATTTTAGCAGAGTCTGGACTTTCATTTTTAGGATTAGGTATAAATCCTCCTGATATGTCTTGGGGGAGTTTATTAAGTGATGGAAAAGCAGTAATAGATATCTCATGGTGGGTTAGTTTTTTTCCTGGACTATTTATATTTTTAGTTACTTTTTGTTTGATACAAATTTCTGATTATTTACAACAAAAAGCCAATACAAAAGAAGTAATAAACTAACTTATTAATAACTTGACATACTACTATTTAACTCTTTTATAAATGATTATCAAATTATTTTTATGCTAAAATTGTGAAATTTTTACATGGAGACTTAAATTTGAAGAAATTGACAAGTAGTATGTTGCTATTAGTTTTATTACCAATAATGCTAATGGCAGATAATAAACAGAATGCAGAACTATTCGGGGCTTTTACACTTTTACCACCAGCTGTAGCAATTGTTCTTGCATTTATAACAAGAAATGTAATATTCTCTTTATTTATTGGGATTTTTACTGGAACTTTTATGGTAAATGTTGTTGAAACCAATGTTTTCAATGCATTAGTAAATGGTTTTGTTGATATGGTTAGTAAAATGATTGGTTCGATGGCTGATTCTTGGAATGCAGGTATTATTTTGCAAGTATTGACAATTGGTGGATTAATTGCTGTTATTACAAAAATGGGTGGAGCAAGAGCAATTGCTCAAAAGCTTGCTACAAAGGCAAAAAGTCCAGCAAGTGCACAAATTTATACATGGCTAATGGGATTTTTTATCTTCTTCGATGATTATGCAAATTCATTAATTATTGGTCCAATTATGAGACCAGTTACTGATAAATTAAGAATTGCAAGGGAAAAACTAGCATTTATTATTGATGCTACTGCTGCTCCTATTGCGGGAATTGCACTTATCTCTACATGGATTGGATATGAAATTTCATTAATAAAAGATGCTTATTCTATGATTGGTCAGCCAGATATCAATGCATATGCAATATTTGTAGATACTATTCCTTATAGATTTTATAATATTTTAATGCTAGCATTTGTATTTTTTACTGCATATTTTTTAAGAGAATTTGGTCCAATGCACAAAGCAGCTGTAAGAGCTTCAAGTACTGGAAAAGTTACAAAAAGTAAAAAGCAAGAAGAGGAGCACTTAAATCAAGAATCTTCAACAATGGCTCCTAAAAAAAATGTTGAATACTCAATTTGGAATGCAATAGTTCCTATTTTAGTTTTGATTATTGTTTCATTTTTAGGTTTCTATTTCAATGGTTTACATGCTTTAGAAGGTGAAGCTTTAAAAGCAGTTCAAGCAAGTCCATATTCATTTCAATCTATTAAAGATTGTTTTGGTAGTGCTGATGCATCAATTGTACTTTTTGAAGCTGCATTATTTGCTTCAATTGTAGCAATTGCAATGGGTATGCAACAAAAAATATTTGATTTATCTGAAGCTTTAGAAACATGGGTTCATGGTGTAAAAGCATTAGTTATTACTGCTGTTATTTTAATACTTGCTTGGTCTATTTCTTCAGTTATTAAAGAAGTAGGGACATCTGTTTATTTAGTATCATTACTTTCAGATAGTACTCCACAATTTATTCTTCCATCTGTTATATTTATATTTGGTTCAGTTATCTCATTTTCAACTGGTACATCTTATGGAACAATGGGTATTTTAATGCCTTTAACTATTCCTTTAGCAAATGCAATTGGAATAAACACAGGATTAGAAGCAACTGCATTAAATGATTATATTGTATTAAATATTGGGGCTGTTTTAACAGGTGCAATTTTTGGAGATCATTGTTCACCAATTTCTGATACATCTATTTTATCATCAATGGGTTCTAGTTGTGAACATATGGATCACATCTCAACACAATTACCTTATGCGCTATTTGTAGGTGTAATATCTATTGTATTTGGATATATTCCAGCTGCTCTTGGATATTCAGCATCTATATTAATTCCTATTGCTTTAGTTGTGCTAGCAGCTACAGTTAGATTTTATGGGAAGCCATTTTTAGCAAAAAATTAAAAGAGAATTTCTATTCTCTTTTAAATTCTATTTAATAACTTATCTAATAATCTTGTACTTAAAACTCTTTTTGCAAATCCTAAAATATAAGTAGCTTTTGTCACATAATATCTTGGTTTTGGTTTTTTTGAATTCATTATTTCAAGTACAACATTTGCAACTGAAGTTGCTGGTAGATTAAAAGGTGTTTTTGAATCATCAGTAGATTCTAATCTTTTTTTAACCTCTTCTTTATATGTTGTTTTGAAAAAACTATTTTCAATATCTACATTTTCTGTAAATTTAATAAGTGAATTTTGCCTAAATTTTGAAGTAACTGGACCTGTATTTATAAGACTAAGTGAAATATTACTTCCAATTAACTCTTGTCTTAATGTATCATATAAACCTTCAATTGCATATTTACTTGAATTGTATGCACCTCTAAATTTAAGTGCAATTATTCCAAGAATAGAACTATGTTGAATAAGTTTTCCATATCCTTGTTTTCTGAAAATCTTCATAGTTTGGATTGTTAATTCATGCATGCCAAAAAGATTTGTCTCAAACTGTTGTCTTAATGTTTCAACTGTAATATCTTCAACCGCACCTGGTTGTCCAAAACCTGCATTATTAAACAAAGCATCTAGTTTTTTATCTTCTTCTAAAATTTTATCAAGAACTTTTGTTATATTTTTTTGTTTTGTTACATCTAATTTATAACAGATAAAACCAAATGCTCTTAATCTTTTAACATCTTCTTTTTTTCTTGCAGTAGCATATACTTTATATCCTGCTTCTTTAAGTACTCTAGCAGTTTCAAATCCAATTCCTGTTGAACAACCCGTAATCAAAATGTTTTTCATTAATACTTCCCTACAACTATTTGGGGTAAATCTCTTTTTGGTACACAATGTGTATCTTGTTTATCTCTATAATAGTTTGTATTATTATCTGTTACTTCCACAAGTTCTATTTTTTCATTTGATATACCAACAGCAATACCAAGTAAAATTTCAAAATTATCATCAATATCAAATAACTCTTTGCAAACTTGCTTGTCAATTGATGCTAATGCACAAATATCTAAATCTTTTGAATTAGCAGCTAAACTAATAGCTTCAAAACTAACACCAGCGTCAAACATAGGAAATCCATCAATTCTTTTATCATTTAACATAATAATAAAAGCACTTGGAATCTCATCTTCACTTTGTGACCAATTTGTTAAGTGTGCAGCCCATTTTGCAGTAGTTGCAAGTTTTTTTACAAATTGTTCTTTTGTTACCAAAATATATTTTAATGGTTGCATGTTTTTTGCACTTGAAGTAACTCTTGCTACATCAATTAGCTCTTCTAAATCATTTAAATCTATTTTTTGATTTTGTTTGAATCTTCTTGTACATCTACTTTTTTGTACTAATTGTTTTAAGTTTTTATAGTTCATTTAACACTCTTTTTTTTTAATTGTTGCTATTATACCAAATCAAAAACTTTAGGTTGAATAATGCAAGATATAAAAAAGCTTTTAGATGATGAAGTTTGTAATAGAAATAACGATTGTGAACTATCATATGATAGACCAGATCCACTTTTAGTAGCAAGTAGATATAAAGATGAATATGCAATATTACTTTGTGCACTTTTTGGATATGGCAAAGCTTCACTTATTGTCAAATTTTTAGACACTTTAAACTTTGAATTATTAAATGAAAATGAGCATATAATAGACAAAGAACTTGATAAATATTATTATAGATTTCAAAATAGTATGGATATAAAAGTGATATTTAAAACATTTAGAAGAATGAAACAAACTGAAAGTTTAAATAATTTATTTTGGGATGCATATAAAAAAGATAATAATGTTTTAGAAGGTATTGATACTATAATTGATACAATTTATAAAATATCAAGTTATAACTCACAAGGATTTACCTTTTTAGTTTCAAATAGATTAAAAAGAGATAAAACAAGCCAAATCAAACATATTGGAAATGCACCATATAAAAGATGGAATATGTTTTTACGATGGATGGTAAGAGATGATAATTTGGATTTAGGTTTATGGAATAAAATAGATAAAAAAGATTTATTAATTCCTTTAGATACGCACACATTTAAAGTTTCTCAAAAACTTGGACTTTTACATAGAAAGACATATGACTTAAAATCAGTAATACAACTAACTAATAAATTAAAAGAATTTGATAAATTAGATCCAGTTAAATACGATTTTTCACTTTATAGAATTGGGCAAGAGAAACTAATATAATTCTTAAGTAATTATATTAGTTTTTTTTCTTAGGTAAAAAATCTACAACTTCCATATCAAAAGCTTGTGCAATTTTACATAAATGAACTAAATTATAAGAAACATTATGTTTTCTAGTTTCGATTTTAGCAATATAGTTTGGAGAAGTAAAATCTAAAATAGAAGACAATTTTAGCTGACTAATATTTCTTTTTTTTCTCTCTTCTTTTACTCTTTCAACAATTTTATCTAAGAAAATTTGTGGTTGTTCTTCAAGCAAAATTTACACACCTATAAGTTTTTAAGGAATATTAACTTTAAAAACTTAAATCCTCAAACACTTATAAGTATTTGTGAGTTATTATTAGATTGCAATTTTAAGTAATAATTGATAAATTTAGAAAAAAAGAGATGATTTTTATTGTTAAATAATATTTTAATAACTAATAATTCCTACTAATAAAGAACTTTTTTAATCTTTATTACTAATCTTTTTTTTTAATATATTGAAAATTTATTTAAAAAATATTATCTACGTTTAAAAGAGGAAAGAATGAGTATTAAAAATAAATTTATTGGCTTAGGTATTAGTGTAATCATGGGTATTATTTGTATATTATTAGTAGATATGTATAGCTTATCTCAAATAAATAAATTAGATAATGCACATCAATTTGTAAATGATTTAAAAAATGAACAACTTTATTTAAGGAAATATGAAAAAGATTTTTTAACAAGAAAAGATTTAGTTTATAAAAAGCATTTTTTAACTGTATATAAAAGTACAAATATAAAAGTAGAAGATTTAAACAAAATCTTAAAAGACTTTGATATTTCTATAAAAGATACTACTAGCTATAAAAATATTTTAAAAAAATATAAAAACTTGTTCTTAAATTTAGTGAAACTGGATGAACAAAAGGGATTGTCTTCAAATGAGGGATTATATAATGTCTTAAGACAAACAGTACATAAAGTTGAAAATTATGGGAAGAATTTAAATGATTATAAATTATTATCATCGATTTATGATTTGAGAAAAGATGAAAAAGATTTTATGCTGCGACTAGATGAAAAATATATAATTAATTTTACTAAAAAAATAGACACTTTGATAAATAACATGCAAAATGAACAAATGAAAAATAATTTGATTACTTATAAAAAAGATTTTTTAGCCATATGTAAAATAGAAAGAATAAAAGGATTAAGTGAAAAAACAGGACTTTTAAAAGAGTTAAGAGATACTATTCATCTAACTGAAAAAACTATAAAAGATCTTGATGAAGCAGTAAAAGAGAAAATAAATAATGAAATAGATGAAATGGAGACTTTATCTATTATATTAACTATTATTATTGTTTGTTTTATGGTAGTTGTATTATTTATCATGGGAAGAGATATATTAGGAAATTTAGGTAAATTTGAACAAGGATTAAAAAAATTCTTCGCATATATAAATAGAGAAACACAAACTTTTGAATTGTTAAATGTAAAAGGTAAAGATGAATTTGCCAAAATGGGTCATAGTATAAATGAAAATATTCAAAAGATTGATAAGGGAATTCAGCAAGATAACAAAGCAGTAATTGATGCTGTTGATATAGTTGAAAAAATAAAAAAAGGATATATAGATATTCAGCTTACAACACAAGCAAATAATCCCCAACTTGTACAATTAAGAGATACTTTAAATGTAATGCTTGTAAATATAAAAACAAATATGGATAGTGTATCTTTTGTATTAAAAGAGTTTAGTAATTATAAGTTTGTAAATAAAGTATCTACAAAAAATGTAGAAGGGTATATGCTTGAGTTTATTAATAATGTAAATTTCTTGACAGATGAAATATCTGGATTGTTAAGAAAGTCATTTTCTATTGGAGTTACACTTGATAAAGCATCTAATAGTTTAATCTCAAATGTAGATATTTTAAATAGAAGTTCAAATGAAGCAGCTGCAAGTTTAGAAGAGACAGCAGCCGCAGTCGAAGAGATAACAAGTACGATAGTAAATAACTCTGAAAATGTAGAAAAAATGAGTTCTTTTACAAAAGAGTTGACAAACTCAGCAGAAGAAGGGCAAGTTCTTGCAAATAAAACAACAGTTGCAATGGATGAAATAAATGATGAAGTAACTTCTATAAATGAAGCAATAACTGTAATTGACCAGATTGCATTTCAAACAAATATACTTTCGTTAAATGCAGCAGTAGAAGCAGCAACAGCAGGAGAAGCAGGTAAAGGCTTTGCAGTAGTTGCAGCAGAAGTGAGAAATCTTGCAAGTAGAAGTGCCCAAGCTGCTAAAGAGATAAAAATTATAGTTGAAAATGCCACACAAAAAGCAAATGAAGGTAAATTAGCAAGTGATGAGATGATTAAAGGATATACAAAATTACTTGAAAATATAGAAAATTCAAATGTAATGATACAAGAAATAGCAAATGCAAGTAAAGAACAAGAGACAGGAATTACACAAATAAATGATGCAGTAACACAATTAGATCAACAAACACAACAAAATGCCTCAATTTCTACACAAACACAAGAAGTTGCAATACAAACAGATCAAATTGCTAAGGAAATTGTATCTGATGCAAATGCAAAAGAGTTTTTAGGAAAAAATGATATAAAAATTTCAAAATCAAATAATACTTCAAAACAAAATGAGATAAAATTAGAGATTAAAAAAGAACAAAAGACGAAAAATAATAAAAAAGAGCCAATAATATCCAAAACAGATGATAGTGAGTGGGAAAGCTTTTAAGCATTTCACTTTCCCAAAAGGTAAAAAAGTTGCAAATAAAAATTTTGACAGTTGAAAATTTTAATCTATCTGAAAAACTAAAAAAAGAAGTAGATTATGTCTTGGCTCATACTAAAAAAGTAAAAGAGTTTTTAAAAAATATTAAAAAAGATGCATTTGATTTTATTATATTAGATTTGTCTTTTGTAGAAGAACAAAAAGAGAAGTTTTTGAAAATAGTTTCACAATACTCATCTCAAAATACAAAGATAATAGTTTTAGATACAGAAGAAGATATGAAAAAAAGAAATTTTACTTCTAAATATAAAGTAACAGGTCATTTTTCAAAAAATGTATCAAAAAGAGTATTGACAAAAAATATAAATCAGATAATAAAATCAGTTCTAAGCAATAGTAATAAAAATATTTTAATAGTTGATGATTCTATATCTATATTAAACAGTATGAAAGATGTACTTAATGTAAAAAACTATAATACCTTTGCCGCTTTAAGTGTAGCTGATGCCTTAAAAATCATAAAAATGCAAAAAATTGATTTGATTTTTACTGATTTGGAGATGCCAAAAGTTGATGGTATTACTTTTATTGAAATATTAAAAAGAAATAAAGTTACAAGAGATATTCCTATTTTAGTAGTATCAGGAAGTGAAAATAAAGATAACTTTACAAAAGCTTTAAAATCAGGTGCTATTGATTATATTAGAAAGCCATTTGTTAATGAAGAGATACTTTTAAAAGCAGACTTACATATAAAACACTCAAAACAAATTCAAAAGTTAGCAAATCAATCAAAAGAGTTAAGTGAATACAAAAGAGTTCTAAATGAAAGTGATATTGTTACAAAGACAAATAAAAGAGGTATCATAACTTATGTCAATGAAAACTTTATAAATATATCAGGTTATTCAAAAGAAGAGTTACTTTCAAAGCCACATAATATTTTGAGACATTTTGATATACCAAAAGTAGTTTTTGATGATTTGTGGCAAACAATAAAAGATAAAAAAACATATAAAGGTATCATAAAAAATAAGAAAAAAAATGGTGATACTTATTATGTTGATGCTACAATTTCTCCTATTTTAGATATAAATGGAAATATAAAAGAGATAATAGGAATAAGACATGATGTATCTGAAATAATGAGTTCAAAAAGACTTCTTTTAGATGATTTGAAGTATTTGGAAAATCCTATTTTGATATTTTTAAAAATCATAAATTATGAGCTATTAAAGGATTTTTATTCTGAGATAATTATGTATGAATTCAAGCAAGAATTTACTAAAAAAATCTTAGATTATTTTCCTAAAACGAGTGGATTGAAAAAAGTTTATAATCTTGGTGAAGGTTATTTTGCACTATTGAAAAATCAAGAGATTGATATAAGAGTAATAAATACACTTTTACGAGAAGTAGTTGAAAACTTTTCAAAAAAAGGAATAGTTTTTAAAGATATGATTTATGATATAAAAATCTGTCTTAGCTACTCTGATAAAAAAGAAAATATATATGATGATGTAAGTTTAGGAATAGAGCATGCTATAAGAACAAGTAACACAATAGTTTATGCAAAGAACTTCTATATAAAAAGACAAATAGAAGCAAAAAGTAAACTAAAAACACTTCAAATGGTAAAAGATGCACTTGAAAATAAAGATAGTTATTTTGAATCTTTTTTTCAAGGAATTGTAGATAACCAAACTCAAAAAATTGTAAAATATGAATCTTTAGTAAGATTGAATAGAAACAATGAAATATTAAGTCCTTATCACTTTTTGGAGTTGTCTAAAAAGACAGGATATTATATAAATATAACAAAAGAGACTATTAGAAGCTCTTTTAATGCATTAAGCACAACAAATAAAGATATAAGTATAAATATCTCAGCTTCAGATATAACAAATAGTGAAATAAAAAGTATGTTACTTAAACTTATTTCAAAAGAGGAGTTTAAAGGAAGAGTAACTTTTGAATTACTTGAAGATGAAAATATAAATGATATAAATATCGTAAAAAATTTTATTTCATTGTCTAAACTAATAGGTGATGTAAAAATAGCAATAGATGACTTTGGAAGTGGATATTCAAACTTTGAAAGACTTCTTGAGTTTCAACCAGACTTTTTGAAAATAGACGGCTCTTTGATCAAGAATATCATGACAAACCCTTTTTCCCAAAATCTTGTAGAATCAATTGTTCTTTTTGCTAAAAAACAAAATATTAAACTAATTGCTGAGTTTGTAGAAAATGAACAGATATATAATAAAGTTAAAAATCTAGGAATTGATTATTCTCAAGGATATTATTTTCATAAACCATGTAGATTATAAATAATATAATTAAATTAGAATATTTTTTAATATTTTTATAAGTTACAATTTATAATATATAAG
>NZ_PDKC01000070.1 GCF_004116495.1 Arcobacter sp. CECT 8985
AGAATAAGACTGATAAACTATAGAAGTGACTTGCCAGATATACTAAATGAGAGTTTAAGTGTATATAAACTAAATGGGATTAGTAAAGTAAATAAACCTTATGAGTTTGAAGTAGTATTTGTAAGTGAAGAGTTTATTGAAATAGAAGATATAGTAGATACTGATGTAGAATTAATAATACAAGATGAAGTAAATCCAATAGATAAAAAAAGTATCTATGGAAAGATTTATGAAGCAAGTGAAGATAGTGTTGTTGCAAAAAAATACCTTTATAAAATAAAAATAGTATCTCCTTTATATTATTTAGGATTAAATAATAGATATGAGATATATCATGAAAGAAAAGTAAGTACTGTTTTTAGTGAAATAATAAATAGATATAACCAACTATTAAATATAAATGTAGATGTAAAAATAGATATAAAAAATGAAGTAACAAGAGAATATATAACCCAATATAATCAAAGTGATTTAGAATTTCTAACAATGCTATGTGAAGAAGAGGGATATAGCTTTATAGTAGAATACTCATCAAATAATCCATATAATATAATTTTATGTAAACTAACAGAACATGCAATAATAAATAGCTATAGTAGTGTAAGCCAATTTAATCATAGTAAAAAATTCACAGCAACTAATATAATAGAAGATTATTATGATTACTCAAATCCTAGTTTGGAATATAAAATACAAACAGGAGCAGGAATAACTTCAAGTATAAAAGATAATCAATCAACAAGTCAATTAAGAGTAGATATAAAAAGAAATAATTTAAGAGATAAACTAAATGTACTTGAAGAGAGTCTTTATAAAGATTTAAATAAATATAATAAAATAGAAGCAAAAAGAGAATATGTAAAATCAAACTTGATAAAAGGAACAAGTCAAGAGTTAGTGATAAATGATAGTTTAAATATAGAACTAGAAGATGAAAGAGCAAAAAAAATATTTGATGTAATAATAACAGAAGTAAAATATAATGGATTATTTCCAAATGCATTAGATGAATATATACAAAATGTAAATGAAAATAAAAAACATGAACTGCAATATGAAGTAGAATTTACTTCAATTCCAAAAGATATAGATTATATTCCACCATATACAATAATAAAACCAAAGATAAACTCAGTACAAACAGCAATAGTAGCAAGTAGTGATAGTAATACAAAAGAAGATGCAAATACAATAGATGTGGATGAACAAGGAAGAATAAAAGTACTATTTCACTTTGAAGAGAATAAAACAATATCATGTTACTTAAGGTACTCAAACTTCTTTGCAGGAGATAACTATGGAGCACAATTTCTACCAAGAGTAAATAGTGAAGTAATAGTAAGCTTTGTAAATGGAGATATAGATAAACCAATAATAATAGGAAGCTTGTATAACGGTGAGAATAAAGTACCATATAACCTTCCAAAAGATAAAACAAAGAGTTATATAAAAACAAATTCAATGCCACAATATGAACATATGCAAGGGTATAATGAGATACTGTTTGAAGATAAACAAGGAGAAGAGTTACTATCATTTAGAGCACAAAGAGATTTAAAAACACATGTGTTAAATGATGAATATAAACATGTAGAGAATAACTCAAAACTATTAGTAGATAATGATAAAGAAGAGACAATCCAAAAAGACTCGATTATAACAGTAGGAGAAGAAGAAAGAAAGAGTATAAAAGCAAATAAAATTTTAACTGTTGAGAAAGAATCTATTACTACTGTTAAAAATGATTGTGAAAAACA
>NZ_PDKC01000071.1 GCF_004116495.1 Arcobacter sp. CECT 8985
CGATTTAATAAACTTCTATGAACAAACAGTAAAAGGAAATGCAATTGATGAAGTAAATAAAATGAGAAAAATTGCTTTATACAATGGCATTGATTCAAATTTTGATGTTGACCCTTCATATTGGTTTAGTACAATTACTAAAAAAATCAATTTACTTAAAAAAGTTGAAAACTTCATAGCTAGTCACTTAATTGACACGATAGACAAACAAATAAGTGAAGCTACAAATAATATAATTATTTTTGGTATTTTAAGTCTATTGGGAATTTTAATTACACTTATTCTTGCAAGAACTATTGCCTTTGCAATTTTACTAGATGTAGAAACAGTAAAAAAAGGTTTAACAGAGTTTTTTGCATTTATTAATTTTGAAAAAGATGATATTGAACTTGAAGTAATTGATTCAAAAGATGAGCTAGGTATGATGTCTAGATTAATAAATGAAAATATAAATAAAACAAAACAGAATATACAAGCAGACAAAGATTTAATATTAAATACAATAGAAGTTACTAATAGTATTAATAAAGGTCACCTTGATAGTAGAATAGAAGCAAATTCAAATAATCCAGCATTAAATGATTTAAAAAATATCATTAATAAAATGTTAGAAACTTTAAATATGAACTTCTTAAATATTACAAAAATACTTGATTCATATTCAAAACTTGACTTTAGACCAAAACTTCAAAGCAATGACTTAGAAGGAATTATTAAAGAGCTTGAAGATGATATTACAATATTAAGAGATGTAATAACAAAAACACTTGTTGAAAATAAAAGAACAGGTATGATATTGAGTCAAAATGCAGGAACATTAACATCAAATATGAATCATATTTCAAATGCTGCAAATAGCCAAGCAGCATCACTTGAAGAAACTGCAGCTTCATTAGAGGAAATAACTTCAAATATAAGAAATAACTCTGAAACTACTTCTAAGATGGCAGAATATGGTACATTTGTAAAAAATTCAGTTGAAACTGGACAAAAACTTGCTAATGATACAGTTGAATCTATGGAAGATATCAATAATCAAACAACTGCTATTACAGAAGCTATTACAGTTATTGATCAAATTGCATTCCAAACAAATATTTTATCTTTAAATGCAGCGGTTGAAGCATCAACTGCAGGTGAAGCAGGTAAAGGCTTTGCAGTAGTTGCACAAGAAGTAAGAAACCTTGCAAATAGAAGTGCAGAAGCTGCTAAACAAATAAAAGATTTAGTTACTCATGCTCAAGAAAAAACGATTCATGGTAAAACTATTGCAACAAATATGATTAAAGGTTATGAAGAATTAAATGGGAATATTATAAAAACAATTGAACTTATAGAAAATGTTACTGTTGCAAGTAAAGAGCAATCTCAAGGAATGATTCAAATAAATGATGCAGTAAATAATTTGGATAAAATAACTCAAGAAAATGCACAAAATGCTGCACAAGCAGATGAAATTGCAAAACAAACAGAAAAAATATCAAATACTATTATTGAACATGCTGATGCTAAAGAGTTCGATGGAAAATATGATAT
>NZ_PDKC01000072.1 GCF_004116495.1 Arcobacter sp. CECT 8985
TAAAAAACTTAAATATAGACTTCCTAATTGTGCGTATGCTTCTATACTTCCTTTTTCTTTTCCTTTATTAAAGTAATTTATTGCTTCTTTAAAATTACCTTGTCGCATATAATATATACCTGCACAACTATATCCTTGTATTTCACCCTCTTGTATTAGTTTTTTATACTTTTTTATATCTTCTTTTGTATATTTTATTTTTATACATTTATTTATATCATATTCACTTTTTTTTAATTCTACTTCTTGGGCATTTAGTATTATTATAGATAAGGTTATTAGTATTATCAGTTTTATTATTAATTTCATTTATGATTCCTGTTTATTATTCACTGTTGTATTATTTTTTACTTTTTGTTCTTCATTATTATCATATGTAAGCCTTGTATTAGCACCATCTTGAATTTTCCCATCAATATATGCTAAGAAGTTAATTTCATAAACTTTTTCTTCTTTTAGATTATGAATTATTGTCTCTTTCCCATTATAAATTTCTCTTTGTTTATCTTCAATTTGCCATCTAATTTGTGCTAACTCTTCTTGCCTTGGTTCTTCTACATTTAATACAGCTATACATTCACCTTCTTCTTGTGATACATGAGAACTAACTATATCTTCAACTTCTAAATATCTTGCAAGTTGTGTTTGTGTATATCCTTCTTCTTCACTATTACTTACAAAACAGTGTGCATGTCCTACTTTAAAGATATTTTCTTCTTCTAAAGTAACACTCATTTTTAATCCATTAATAGTGATATTATCATTTGTTGGATTATCTGTTAAAATATCTTTGTCTGCTTCATCATTGTTTTTAATAAAATACCATTGTAATTGAGCTTCTTGAGTAGGAGTTAAATCAGTAGTTTTACTCCAAACACCATTATAAAACTTCTCAACAATAGCTTCATACTCTAAAACTTGTGTTATATCATCTTGTTTTGTAATTGTAGGAACTAGTTCAACTACTCTTACTTTTTCATATAGTGGTTTAGGTATCTCTATTTTTACTACATCTTTTGCACTTACTCCACCATTTGATGAAGTAGTATCAACAGTTCCTGCTTTTAGAAATATTCCAGAGGGATCAACTGTAAGTACATTCCCTCCACATTTTAAACTAATTCCATTAGTTGCTTCTAATTCAATCTTGTTTGCCTGATATTTTACAGTATTTGACTTTAAATGATATGAATTTATTACATCTAACCTATAATCTTTCCCAATTTGTAAAAACATATTTTGTAAATATTTTTTCTTTACATCTTGTTCAATATATTCAGTCTTGGTTCCTTTTATACGTTTTATTACACTATTTTCTACTATTGTTTTTAAATCATCTTTTACAATAGTAATAAAATCTTCTAATATATGTTTTTCACAATCATTTTTAACAGTAGTAATAGATTCTTTCTCAACAGTTAAAATTTTATTTGCTTTTATACTCTTTCTTTCTTCTTCTCCTACTGTTATAATCGAGTCTTTTTGGATTGTCTCTT
>NZ_PDKC01000073.1 GCF_004116495.1 Arcobacter sp. CECT 8985
CAGATTCTAATAAACTCAAAGATGTGTGCGATGGGGCACAGACCATTATGCCAAGATACAGGATCAGTAAATATATTTATCAAAGTGGGATTAAACGCAAAATTAGAATTAAGTAAAGAACTAGAAGAAGTATTAAACGAAGGAGTAGCAAAAGGATATACAGATCCAGATAATACATTAAGATACTCAGTAGTAAGTGATCCAGCAGGAGAGCGAAAAAATACAAGAAATAATACACCAGCAGTAATACACTATAGTGTAGATAACTCAGATAAAATAGAGATAACAGTAGCAGCAAAAGGAGGAGGTAGTGAGAATAAATCAAAATTCACAGTACTAAATCCAAGTGATAGTATCTATGACTGGGTAATGGAAAATGTAAAACATATGGGAGCAGGATGGTGTCCTCCAGGGATTCTAGGAATAGGAATCGGTGGAAATCCAGAAAAAGCAATGCTTCTAGCAAAAGAGTCTTTGATGGATCATGTAAATATACATGAACTAAAATCAAGAGGACCAAAAAATGCAGTAGAAGAGCTAAGATTAAGATTATATGAAGATATCAATAAATTAGGATTAGGTGCACAAGGATTAGGAGGAGTAACAACAGTAGTAGATGTAAAAATACTAGATTACCCATGTCATGCAGCATCAAAACCAGTAGCAATGATACCAAACTGTGCAGCAACAAGACATATAGAGTTTGAATTAGATGGAAATGGACCAGCAAAATTTGAGAAACCAGACTTAGATATATGGCCAGATTTAGAAATACCAATGGATAGTGTAAAAAGAGTAAAAATAGAAGATTTAACAAAAGAGAAATTACAAGAGTTTAAATCAGGAGATACACTATTATTATCAGGGAAAATTTTAACAGCAAGAGATGCAGCACATAAAAAGATAGTAGAGTATAAAGAAGCAGGTAAACCACTACCAAATGGAGTAGATTTAAAAGATAGATTTATTTACTATGTGGGACCAGTAGACCCAGTAAGAGATGAGAAAGTAGGACCAGCAGGACCAACAACATCAACAAGAATGGATAAATTCACAAAAGACATGATGGAAATAGGAATCATGGGGATGATTGGTAAAGCAGAGAGAAAACAACCAACAATAGATTTAATCAAAGAGTATAAATCAATGTATTTAATAGCAACAGGAGGAGCAGCATACTTAATATCACAATCAATCAAAGATGCGAAAGTATTAGCATTTGAAGAGATGGGTATGGAAGCGATATATGAGTTTGAGGTAAAAGATATGCCTGTTACAGTTGCTGTTGATACTGAAGGTACTTCTATTCACACTACTGGACCTGCTAAATGGA
>NZ_PDKC01000074.1 GCF_004116495.1 Arcobacter sp. CECT 8985
AATTTGAAAAAGGGTTGTTAACATTTTTCAAATATATAAATAGAGAAGTTTCAAGTGTTGAACCATTGAGCATAAAAGGTAAAGATGAATTTGCCCAAATGGCAACAGTAATAAATGAAAATATCAAAAAGATAAATGAAGGCTTACAATTAGATAATAAAGCAGTAAGTGATGCACTAGAAGTAGTAGAAGAGATAAAAAGAGGGCATCTAGATGTACAGCTAACAACAAAAGCAAGTAACCCACAATTGGTACAATTAAAAGATGCATTAAATATGATGTTGTTAAATATAAAAACAAATATGGATTCAGTATCAAAAGTATTAAAAGAGTTTAGTAACTATAAATTTGTAAATAAAGTACAAACAAATAATGTAGAAGGATATATGTTAGAGTTTATAAATAATGTAAACTTTCTAACAGATGAGATATCAGGATTGCTAAAAGAGTCATTGACAATAGGAGTGACATTAGATAAAGCATCAGATAATTTAATAACAAATGTAGATATATTAAATAAAAGCTCAAATGAAGCAGCAGCAAGTTTAGAAGAAACTGCAGCAGCATTAGAAGAGATAACAAGTACAATAGTAAGTAGCTCAGAGAATGTAGAGAAGATGAGTACAAATGCAGATTATTTGATAAAATCAGCAAAAACAGGGCAAGAGTTGGCAAATAAAACAACAGTAGCAATGGAAGAGATAAATAGTCAAGTAAACTCAATAGAAGAAGCAATAACAGTAATAGATCAAATAGCATTCCAAACAAATATCCTTTCACTAAATGCAGCAGTAGAAGCAGCAACAGCAGGAGAAGCAGGGAAAGGGTTTGCAGTAGTAGCCCAAGAAGTAAGAAACCTAGCAGGAAGAAGTGCGCAAGCAGCAAAAGAGATAAAAGAACTAGTGGGTAATGCAACAGTAAAAGCAAATGAAGGTAAAACAATAAGCCAAGAGATGATAGAAGGGTATGATAAACTCTTAGAGAATATTGAAGAATCAAATGAGATGATACAAGAGATATCAAATGCAAGTAAAGAACAAGAGAGTGGAATAACACAAATAAATGATGCAGTAACACATTTAGATCAACAAACACAACAAAATGCATCAATAGCAACACAAACACATGAGATAGCATTGCAAACAGATTCAATAGCAAAAGAGATAGTATCAGATGCAAATGCGAAAGAGTTCTTAGGAAAAGATAGTGTAAAAGTTAAAGATATTGAAGTTCATGAGGACTCTTTTGACTCTTCTGCTTCAAAAGAAG
>NZ_PDKC01000075.1 GCF_004116495.1 Arcobacter sp. CECT 8985
AAAATCAGCACATAATTTAGGTGTATATTATTATAAAAACTTTAAATATGATGAAGCATATAAATGGTTTATGAAATCATATAAAACAGGTGATTTAAACTCACTATTATCAATAGGATTGATGTATGATCAACAAAAAAAGTATACAGAAGCAATAAAGATATATAAAAAAGTTGGAGAATTAGGTGAACCAGAGGGATATCGTAGTTTAGGAATTTTATTTATAAAAAATAAAGATGTAAAAAATGACAAAAAAGGAATAAGATATTTAAAAAAATGTTATGAAATGGGATATGGACTATGTGCAGGTGGACTTGGTACATATTATGAAGAGTATAAAAAAGATTATAAAAAAGCAATTGAGTGGTATAAAAAAGGATTTGAGCTTAAAAATGAAGAGTCAACTTCAAGATTGGGTTTATTATATGAAGAAATATTAAAAGATTATGATAAAGCAATTTATTGGTATGCAAAAGGATTTAATGAGGTTAAGTGTATAGATTGTGCTTTTAATTTAGCTATGTTATATAATATTGATAAAAAAGATTATAAAAAAGCAGAAGAATGGTATAAAAAAGCTGCTAATTTAAAAGAAATAAGCGCAATGTATAATTTAGGTTATATGTTTGAATATGATTTAAAAGATAAAATAAATGCAATTATTTGGTATAAAAAAGCTGCTAAACTAGGTCATAAAAAAGCTATTAATAAACTAAATGATTTAGGAGTATCATATGAGTAATGATATAACTATAGGAAATGCCTTTCATAAAGTAGGTGAAGTAGCACATGTAAATGAATATTGTACTAAAGATAATAAACCAATAGAAGATGATATAAAAACAAGAATAGCTTATATATTAGTATCAAATATTAAAAAAAGTGTTTTTGTCAAAGCATCTTTTGAGTCTTTTCTTCGTTTAAAAGAATATCTCAATACTCATGTACATTTTGTACACTACATTTTCAATAACCTTTTTGCCTTGAATAGTTCACAAAATCTATTCTTACAAAAGCATTTTTCATTTTAAAGGATAGTATAGTGAAATACTTAATATTAATATTAATTCTAATTAATGCATATGCCCAAGAAGTAGAATTAAAAAAAAGTGAATATGATATAAATAAATGTATAAAAATAAAATATACAAAAGAAGATATAAAAAAGTATAAAAAACTAATACAAGAGGGTGAAATACAAGGATATAG
>NZ_PDKC01000076.1 GCF_004116495.1 Arcobacter sp. CECT 8985
AGGAGAAAAGTATGAGTTACATAACAAATGCAAAACTAAAAGAAGCAGATAAAGAAGTATTTTCAATAATAGAAAATGAGCTTGATAGACAAACAAAACATTTAGAGATGATAGCAAGTGAAAACTTCACATCTCCAGCTGTCATGGAAGCTATGGGTTCTGTTTTTACAAATAAATATGCAGAAGGTTATCCAAATAAAAGATATTATGGTGGTTGTGAATTTGCAGATCAAGTTGAACAATTAGCTATAGACAGAGCTTGTGAAATATTTAATTGTAAATTTGCAAATGTTCAACCTCATTCTGGTAGTCAAGCAAATGGTGCAGTATACGCAGCATTATTAAAAGCTGGTGATAAAATCTTAGGTATGGATTTATCTCATGGTGGACATTTAACTCATGGTTCTAAACCTTCTTTTTCTGGTAAAAACTACTCTGCATTTTATTATGGTGTAGAGTTAGATGGTAGAATTAACTATGACAAAGTTTTAGAAATTGCTAAGATTGTTCAACCTAAAATTATTGTTTGTGGTGCTTCAGCATATGCTAGAGAAATTGACTTTAAAAGATTTAGAGAAATTGCTGATGAAGTTGGTGCATATCTTTTTGCTGATATCGCTCACATAGCAGGTCTTGTTGCAGCTGGTGAACATCAAAGTCCTTTCCCTCATGCTCATATTGTTACTACAACTACTCACAAGACTTTAAGAGGTCCTAGAGGTGGTATGATTATGACTAATGATGAGGATTTAGCTAAGAAAATTAATTCTGCAATTTTTCCAGGATTACAAGGTGGTCCTTTAGTTCATGTAATTGCTGCAAAAGCTGTTGCATTTGGTGAAATACTTAAACCTGCATGGACTGATTATGCTAAGCAAGTTAAAGCAAATGCTAAAATCTTAGGAGAAGTTCTTGTAAAAAGAGGATATGATATTGTATCGGGTGGAACAGATAATCACCTTGTATTAGTATCATTTTTAAATAAAGACTTTTCAGGTAAAGATGCTGATGCTGCACTTGGTAATGCAGGTATTACAGTTAATAAAAATACAGTTCCTGGTGAAACAAGATCTCCATTTGTTACTTCTGGTATTAGAATAGGAAGTCCTGCTTTAACTGCTAGAGGAATGAAAGAAAAAGAGTTTGAATT
>NZ_PDKC01000077.1 GCF_004116495.1 Arcobacter sp. CECT 8985
AAAATCAGCACATAATTTAGGTGTATATTATTATAAAAACTTTAAATATGATGAAGCATATAAATGGTTTATGAAATCATATAAAACAGGTGATTTAAACTCACTATTATCAATAGGATTGATGTATATAGATGAGAAGAAATATGATGAAGCTATTAAGACTTTTAAAAAAGTTGGTAAATTAGGTGAACCCAGAGGTTATCGTAGTTTAGGATTTTTATTCATAAAAAACAAAGATGTAAAAAATGATAAAGAAGGAATAAAGTATTTAAAAAAATGTTATGAGATGGGATATGGATTATGTGCAGGTGGACTTGGTGCATACTATGAAGAAAATAAAAAGGATTATAAAAAAGCAGAAGAATGGTATAAAAAAGGGTTTGAACTTAAAAATGAAGAATCAATAAATAGATTAGGATTTATGTATTTAAAAGATTTAAATAATCCTAAAAAAGCAATTTATTGGTTTAAACAAGGCTACAATAAAATTAATTGTAAAAGTTGTATTGAAATTACTGCAAAAACTTATATTATAAATCTAGAAGATTATCCAAATGCTATAAAATGGTATAAAATTGATTATAAAGAGAATAAAACTCCTGAAGCTGTATATAACTTAGGCTTATTATATGAATATTCTAAAAATAAAAAAGAAGCTATTAAATGGTACAAAAAAGCTATGAAATATAAAAATATAAGAAATTTAGCAACTAAAAAACTAAAAAAACTAGGAGTATCATATGAGTAATGATATAAATAAAAGAACAATAATAAAACTTATAATGCTAATAACCTTATCTATAATAATACTAAATGCCCAAGAATTAAAAAAAAGTGAATATGATATAAATAAATGTATAAAAATAAAATATACAAAAGAAGATATAAAAAAGTATAAAAAACTAATACAAGAGGGTGAAATACAAGGATATAATTGTGCAGGTATATATTATATGCGACAAGGTAATTTTAAAGAAGCAATAAATTACTTTAATAAAGGAAAAGAAAAAGGAAGTATAGAAGCATACGCACAATTAGGAAGTCTATATTTAAGTTTTTTA
>NZ_PDKC01000078.1 GCF_004116495.1 Arcobacter sp. CECT 8985
TCTTATCCTAAAAATTCAATAATATCAACAGCAGCAGTAGCACCGTCACCAGCAGCACAAACGACTTGTTTAGCAGCATCAATTCTAACATCACCAGCAGCATATAAACCAGGTAAAGAAGTTCTCATTTTTAAATCAACAACAACTTGACCTTGCTCATCAGTATCACATATAAATGTACCATCATCATTTTTAATAGGCTCATTTAATACATCTCTTCCTACAAAAACAAATACTCCAGGTACATCTAAATCTCTTGTTGTTCCATCAATTTTACTTTTTACTTTTAGTCCAGTTACTCCTGACATATCTCCAAATACTTCTTCTACATCTACATTTGTAACTTCTTCAATATTCTCAGTATTTTTCATATGCTCTATTGTACTTGGTGCAGCTCTATAAGTATCTCTTCTATGTACTAAATATACTTTACTACAAATTTTTGATAAATATACAGCCTCTTCTAAAGCAGAATCTCCACCACCAATAACAGCAACTTCTTTACCTTTATAGAAGAATCCATCACAAGTAGCACAAGTAGAAATACCTCTACCAAAAAATTTATCTTCACCTTCAAATCCAGCACGTCTAGGAACTGAACCAGTTGCAAGTAATACAGATTTAGATTCAAATGTACTTCCATCTTCAGTAGTTAAAGTAAAAATATCACCATTTTTAATAACAGAAGATACTTTTTTCATTTCATGTTTTAAACCAAATTTCATAGCTTGTTGTGGCCATGATTGCATTAAATCTAATCCAGAAACAACTTCTAACTGTCCAGGATAATTTTCAATTTCAGAACTACCAGTAATTTGTCCTCCTGGCATTCCCATCTCAAACATTACTACATCTTTTAATCCACCTCTTGTTGAGTATAACCCAGCTGTTAATCC
>NZ_PDKC01000079.1 GCF_004116495.1 Arcobacter sp. CECT 8985
TAGCACTTTCTTGTGCATAATCAACATCTCTAATTACAGATTCAGCAGCTTTAATATTAGTTTGCTGAGTCATTTGGTTTCTAATAGCTGATTCTAATTGATTTTGAGTAGAACCGAAGTCTGCTCTCCAACCATTTAGTGTGTTAATCGCACTATCTACGTTTTTCATTAAACTTCTAGCACTTCCAGCAGAAGTAAATCCTACATCAGCAGAAGCTTTTAATCCACTTAGTGTTAATCCCGCAACATTTGCTTGTACTCCTGATGTTGTAGATATTGTATCAGCAGAAGTCTCTCCCATTTGGAATGTTAGCTTAGATGCACCAGCTCCAGCACTAGCCCCTTGTAAAAGAGTTGTACCATTGTAGTTTGTTTGACTCGCAATATTATTTAATTGGTCAAGAAGTTTAGTTATATCTTTACCAATAGCTTTTCTACCATCATCTGAAGTAGTATCAGTTGAAGCTTGAACTAATTTCGTTTTGATTGTATCTAAAATATTAGATTGCTCAGCCATAGCCTTATCAGCAATTTGAGTTAAAGAAACAGCAGAGTTTCCATTCGAAATTGATTGACCAATAGAGCTTGCTTGAGTTCTAAGTTTATCAGCAATTGCTAAACCAGAAGCATCATCACTAGCTTTATTAATTCTAAGACCTGTACTTAGTTTCTCTAATGAGCTATTTAAGTTTTTTGTTGTATTTGTTGAAGCTTCTTGTGCAACTAATGAAGCAGCATTTGTATTAATTCTCATAATAAATCCTTTTTATCTTTAAAAGATTTACCCATGACACTGGGAGCCTA
>NZ_PDKC01000007.1 GCF_004116495.1 Arcobacter sp. CECT 8985
GTAATAATAATACCTATAAATATTCCCCAAGATAGTGATTCTAAAGTTGATGAGCTGATATAATTATATTGATTCTCTATTTTCCAAAAAGTTGAAATACTTGTGTAACTTTTATACATAATATAAATTGTGTATTTACTATTTTTTTCAACTTGTAAAGAAAATGTACTTTTTCTTGTTTGTAATTCTCTTTTTTTTATATCTCTATTTTCTCCCAATTCAATTTTTTTATATGCTTTTTCATCTTTAAATATATATACATCAATAATATCAATTATTGGTCTATTATTTTCAAAATATAGTTTCAAATCTTTTGATGAGAGGTTTTTAATTGATAGTTTTGTCCAGATAGTATTTTTTGATGCTTTATAGTTACTTTTGCTTATTTGTTTGAAAGATGTATTTTTTACCATATCATCAATTATTAATTTTGCAGATTTATCAATAAATGTTTTTTGATAACTAGTTGATATCAAATCTGAGTAATTAGTATTGTCATTTAATATTAATGTATTAGCAATGATATAGTTAAAAGATATAAAAAAAAGAAATATTGCTTTTTTTATCATGTTGTTATTTCCATCTCATAACCAATATTTCTATGAGTTTTTATTAAATCTTTGCCTATTTTTTTTCTTAATCTATATATGATATTTTTAATTGAAGTATCATTCCAAAAATCTTCATTATTTATAATAAGTGAAATTTCTTCTTTTGAAATTAATTCATTTTTTCTATTGATAAAATACTCTAAAATCTCAATTTCAACATTTGTTAGTAGTATATTTTCTTTTTGTATTGTTAGTTTTTTTGTTTTAAAATTATATTCAATATCATTATGAAGTTTAAAAGTTAACAAATTATTTTTTATTAGTTGTTCTTTACATAAAATCAATGTACTTAGTAGTTCTTCATAATTTGTTGGTTTTTCTAAATATTGTGTTAAGTTTAAAGGAATACATTTTAAGAGTTTGTCTTTATCTGTAAAATTACTCATAATAACAATTGGAGTTTTTTCACATATTTTTCTTACTTCTGTTATAAGTTCATATCCATTTAAATAAGGCATTATATAATCAGTTAAAATAATATTAGGTTTATATTTTTTAAATATTTCTAAAGCTTCTTTACCATTTGAAGAAAAATACGTTTTGGAAAAAAGTAAATTTAAAATTTTACTTGTATTCTCTTTTATTTTTTCATCATCTTCTACATATAGTATTGATATATTCTTAAATAATTTACTCAAAATATCCTATCCTAAAAAAAGTGTCGCAATAAAATACTACTCAATTTTTAATTATAATAAGATTTATTTTTTTATTATATTTTTATTTCAAAAAAATGTTATAAGACTTTTCTGCGACTTTCATTATATATAATTATATCATAACACTATAAGGATACATAAAATGCAAAGATTGATTGATTATAAATCAAGATTTAGAATCTTAAAGGGTGGAAAAATAAGTTTAGTTGTAAGTGCTTTACTTACTGCTTCAACATTTTTAAATGCTGCTCCATCTGGTGGAGTTGTCACTAGTGGTAGTGCAAATATTTCTGCAAATGGCACAACTACAAATATTACACAACATACAAATAAAGTGACTATAAATTGGAATAAGTTTAATATTGCATCAAATGAGACTGTAAATTTTAAACAACCAAGTTCTTCTTCTATTGCTTTAAATAGAGTTGTTGGAAATGAAAAATCTATAATCAATGGTGCTTTAAATGCAAATGGACAAGTTTGGCTTTTAAACTCAAATGGAATTTTATTTGGTAAAAGTGCAAAAATCAATACTGCTGGTTTCTTAGGAACTACAAGACAGTTAAGTGATAGTGATTTTAATGCAGGTAATTATAACTTTAAAGGTGACTCACAAGAATCAGTTATAAATCTTGGTGAAATTCAATCTGCTGATAATTCATATGTTGCATTACTTGCAAAAAATGTAGAAAATGATGGAACAATAAAAGTAGTAAAAGGTAAAGTTCATTTGGTCGGTGCAAATGATGTATCAATAAATTTAAATGGAAACTCACTTGTAAACTTAAAAGTAAACAAAGGTCTACTTGATAGTTTAGTTAAAAATAGTGGAGCTGTTTATGCAAAAGGTGGTGAGATTTATTTAACTACAAATGCTGTAAATGAACTATTAAAAGGTGTAGTAAATAATACAGGTATTTTAGAAGCTAACTCTTTTGAAGATTTTAAAGGGAAAGTCGCACTTTCTTCTATTGGTGGTGATATTGTGAACTCTGGTTCAATTAAAGTTTCTTCTTTGGACTCTAAAGCAGGGAAAATAACTTTACAAGCAGATAAAATTACATTAGAAAA
Organism: Arcobacter sp. CECT 8985; assembly: GCF_004116495.1. Taxonomy (GTDB): domain Bacteria; phylum Campylobacterota; class Campylobacteria; order Campylobacterales; family Arcobacteraceae; genus Malaciobacter. The sequence goes on from NZ_PDKC01000007.1 coordinate 2,342, forward strand.
TAGCACTATTTTAGATGCAAGTGGTGCTACACAAGGTGGAGAAATTTATGTAGGTGGTGGTTTCCAAGGTAAAGATAATACTTTATATAATGCTTTAGATGTTCAAGTTGATAATGGTGCATTTATAGATGCAAGTGCTACATCAACAGGAGCTGCAGGTCAAATTGTATTTTGGTCAGATAAATTAATGAGATTTGCAGGTTTAATAAAAGCAACTGGAGGGAATATCTCTGGAGATGGAGGAGAAGTCGAAGTTTCAGGTAAAGAAAGACTTTGGTTTTTAGGAAAAACTGATTTGATTTCATCAAATGGGAAAAATGGTTCTTTACTTCTTGACCCTGGTACAATAACTATAGTTGATGGTTCTTCTGGTCAAACAGGTACTCCTTCAGATTGGTCAGATAATAATGTATATGGAAGTTATGTTATTCCTGAAACTGTATTAGAAAGCTTAACGGGTGATGTAGTCTTAACTGCAAATACCGATATAATAATTGAAGATTTAAGTGATAATGAGTTGACTTTATCTGCAAGTAATATGCGCTTTTATTCAAATGATGAAACAAGACCTACTTCAGCTGGTGGAATTTTAATGAAAGATATAAATGATACTATTTTCTTAAATCAAGGTTCTGGTCATGAACTTGTTTTTCAAGGAGGAAATATGTCATCTGCACCAGAAAGTGCATCTATATATCTTGGAAATATAAAAACTTCAGGTGCAAATGTGATTTTTAATACAAAAAGAAGTAGAGCTGCAACACCTATTAAAGTAAAAGGAACAGTTTTTACAAATGGAGGAAATATTACTGCTACTCCTGGAACTAGATTTGGAATAAATAATTCAGATGTAGTGGATATTTATTTTGATGGTTTAGTGAAAACATCTGGTGGAAACTTTACAAGTAATATGACAGGTGATGTTTATATGATTGGAGGTTTAGATGTAGGTAGTGGAAATGCAAATATTGATGGAAATAATGTAAATGTAAATATAATAAAAAGTTCTTCAACTTCAACTACAAATAATAAAACTAAAGAAATTGAAAAGATTATTACACCAATTTCTAACGAGCAAGCAATTATCAAAAATAGTATAAAAACAAACATCAAAAACAACATAACTATTCCAACAGAGTTTAAAAGAACAGGTGTTTTAGTTAGTTCAACTCCATCAAATGATACACCAACAAAATTAGTTTCATTAAGTTCTTTAAAACAATCAAAATCAACTGGTGATTCAACAACACCAGAAGTAAATGGCGATGTAGTTGTTCCATTAGGACAAAATTCAATTATAAATTTAGTAAATGGTGGTGTTAACTTACCATCAGGAGTAGAACAACAATTTTTTGTAGCAAGTCAAGATTCAAAAGGAAATAACTAATGAAAAAAATTATAGCATTATCAGCAATAACAACATCTTTACTATTTGCAGCAGCTCCAAATAGTAGTAGTATTCAAAATCAATTAGAAAAACCAAGAAATTTACCAAAAAAATCGACTCCATTAGTTGAATTAAAAGGTGCAAAAAAATATAAAGCACCAATGCAAAGTGAAAGTACAAAGAAAATATTTGTAAAAGAGTTTAAAATTACAGGTGCAATTCATATAAAAGAAAAGAAGTTAAAAGCTTTAATAAAAAGCTATGAAAACAAAGAGTTAACTTTTGCACAAATTCAAGAAGTAGCAAGTATTATTACTAAAGAGTATAGAAAAGAGGGATACTTTGTTGCAAGAGCTTATATTCCTGTACAAACTATACAAAATGATGTAATTGAAATTGCAATTATTGAAGGTAATTATGGAGAGTTTAAACTAAAAAATGACTCATTAGTTAAAGATAGTATTGTAAAAGGTATGCTTGATAATATCAAAGAAGCAAATATTATTAGTACAGACACTTTAGAAAGAGCAATGCTTATTATAAACGACACTCCAGGTGTAGTTGTAAGTAAAGCAGAAGTAATGCCAGGAAGTAAAGTAGGTACAAGTGATTTTCTTATTGAAACTACACCTTCAGCTAGATTTGATGGATATGTAGTTGCAGATAACTATGGAAGTAGATATACAGGAAAAAGTAGATTATCAACTCAAGTAAATATAAATTCTCCATTTAATATTGGTGATCAAATTAGCTTAGGTTCTTTAGTTTCAAACCATGGTAATTTAAAAAACTATAATTTAGCATACAATTTTCCTTTAGCTTCAAATGGTTTAAGAGGTGAGTTTGCATATTCACATACAAAATATAATTTAGTTGAAGAGTATGAAGAGTTAGATGCACATGGACAATCTAATATTTTTGATTTTAAAATTAAATATCCAATAATAAAATCAAGAGTTGAAAATCTAGATGTACAACTTAAATTCTCAAATAAAAACTTTGATGACCACGTAAATGGAAATCAAACAGCAAATAAAAATATAAAATCACTTACAGCATCACTTCTTTATTCAAAAGACTATGTTTTATTTGATAGACCAAGTTATGTAAATAGTGGATTTAACCTTACAACTGGTAGATTAAAAAATGATAATTCAAATCTTTATGATGGAAGATATAATAAAATTGATTTTTATGTAAATAATACAATTTCATTAGCAAATACATATAGTTTAACAACTGGTGTAACTGCACAAAAAGTTCTAGGTGGAAAAAATCTAGACGGAAGTGAAGATATGAGTTTAGGTGGAGCATATGCAGTTAAATTCTATCCAGATAGTGAACAAAGTGCAGAAAATGGATATATTTTTAATATTGAGTTATTTAAACAATTACAACCAATAAATTCTTATACTCATAGAGTAAGTTTTTTTTATGATATAGGAAATGTTTATATGGAAGATGCTTCAACTGATACAACTTTTGACAGAAGAACTTTACAAGATGCAGGTATTGGATACTATGCTAATTATAAAGACTTTTTTGCAAGAGTAAATTTAGCTTATAATATAAATCATGAAGTAACAGCTGAACCAAACTATAATAGTAAAATCTTAGTTCAAGCAGGTTGGGTATTTTAATACCTAATCTGTAAAAAAACAAATAAAAATTCTTAGATAGTTATAAAACTGACACTCTTTATTGTTATGATTTAACAAGAATAAATTAGGGGAGTGGGGAATATTATGAAAAGGCAATTAGATATCTATTTATTAGATGAATTACAATTAATTAAACTTGCAAAGAGAACAAAAGATATTTTGCTATTAAAAAAGTTAAGTAAAAGCGTTTATCCAAATGTTCGCAAGTGTGTTGCAAAGAATATTAGTACTACAAAACATATAGTTAATAGTTTAGTTTTTGACAAAACATTAAATGTTTCATATTGGGCATTAAAAAATAAAAAATGTGAAATAAAAAATAGTTCAATATCTTCAACTCACCCTTGTGTAATATGTGAAGTTGATGAGGAGGAATACTCTAAAGTTTGTGGAAGTTGTCAAAAAATAAAAGTTTATAATAACTAGTATGAAGTTAAATTTTCATACTAGTTACTTGCTGCATATACTTTAAGTTCTCTAACTTTATCCATATCTTCTTCATCTACAACATTTTCTGCAAATAACTTGATATTTAAAAGGTGTGTTAGTTCAACTAAAGCTTCAACAAAACTTTGTTTTGAATTGTCATTTCTTATATTTTTTGTATACTCACGTGCAAGTCTAATATAATCTAAATCCAAATCTTTTATGTCATCAAGCGCAATAAATTTTGATTCAAATCTTTTTACTATAATTTTTGCATCTAACCCATGAACAACATCTACAAAATTTTTAAATTTTGTTATGTTTTTAGTAATTGCATATGCAGTTAATGAAAATACAATTTGAGGTGCAATATCTTTATATTTAGTAAGAGTATTTTTTAACCACTCAATAAATTCTATATCATCAATTGAATCAAAAGATAAGTTAATAGAGATATTGTGTTTTATCTCTTTTTCTTTTATATCATCAATAATTTTAGAAATAACTGCTTTATCAAAATCAACTATTTTTTCATATTTTTCTGCAATTGATACAAATGTACCAATAGGAATAGAATTACCTTCTAAATCAAAAGCTTTAGTAAAAGCTTCTTGCATTACTACAATTCCTCTATTTGTCCCATTTAAAACTTTTGCATCTCCAATATATTCAACTTCGAATTTTTTATCTCCAATTATATTAAATACCAAATCTCTCCATGAATCCATGTCTCTTGCTAAATCATCATTATCTCTAATATAAGCTTCATTTGGTCCAATTAGTTTTGCTTTTTCGTATGCTTCATTTGCTGCTTGTAGCATCTCTTGAGTTGTTCCTATTGGGTTAAATGGAGTTGCACCAATATGTGCAATATCTTCTCTTCCAAACTCTTTTGCTAAATCTTCAAAATTTTGTTTTATAGTTTTAGTTAAATTTTTTGCTTCTTCATAATTTATTCCATCAGTTATAATTGCAAATTCTGAACCATAAAATCTATAAGCACTTAGATTTAATTTTTTACTTTTTTTACCAGATTCTAATATCTTTGCAAATTTTTTGATAAATGAATTTACTTCATTTGTAGTATGAGTTTTTGCAAATTCACTTAAATTATCAATTTTAATAGAGAAAATAAATCCTCTTGATTTTGAAATAAACATCTTTTTCATATCTGTTTCAAAAGTCTGTTTTATATTTAATCCAGTTAGTTCATCTTTAGATAATTTTTGTGTTAATTTTTCAAGATTTTTATTTAATTTACTAATTACTGATTCTATTTTTGTTGACATTTCATTCATAGATATAGCAACGTTTCTCATTTCAGTTGTGTATGGAAGTTTATCTATTGTTTTAAAATTACCTATTGCAATACTTTGTGCAAGTTTCTCAATATTTTTAAGTGGTTTAAGTAAATATTGTACAAAAATAAATAGAAGAATCATAGAAATAATAAATGCAATTAATGAGTATATAATTCCATTTTTGGCTTGTTCATAAAGTTTTGCATATGCATCACCAGCATTTGCACTTACATAAATTATTGCTGTAGTTTTCCATCCATCACTTATTTCACTTTTCATCTCTTTTAAATGTATTGGAATTGCATTAATAAACCATTGTGGAATATAATCAAATCTTTCAGGTCTTGTAACTTTTACAATTGTTTTATTAAGTTTAATATTTGCAAATGTATTTACTGTTTTTTTATTTTTTGTAGCAGTAAAAGATATTTTTATATTTTTACTATTTACTTTTTCATTAGGAGTAAATTTATAATTTGATGGTTCTTTTGATTCTTGAATAGATGAGTTATTAGATTCAAGTGCATCAAGTTGTTGCATAAGTTCTAAGTCATCATTTTTACTTTCAATGTCACCAAATTTACTATCAACTTTTACATTAGATAATTTCCATGTATTATTTAAAGATTTATCTTGTGAATTTTTTATTAACTCTTTCTTACTAATAGTAAATACAGCATTTTCAAGTCGAATCTCTTTATAAAAACCTCTATTTGCAATGGCATTTATTATTGATTGAATTTCAGCATCATTTTTATTTTTCATTAGCCCTTTTAGGCTCATACCAAGAGATGTTGCAGTATCTTGCGCTTTTGTGCTAGCTTCTGTTTCTAAATACTCTTTAGTATTTTGTACACTGATTACAAAATTACCTGTAAAGATAATTAAAAAGATAAATGCAATTATGATATATAATTGTTTTGACAAAGACATACTTTTTCCTTTATATTCTACTCATTAAATTTTTCCACGATTTAAGGTTATTTTTTCCTACTCTTTGAGAACCTTTATTTTTAGCTCTCCATAATCCATTTGCATTGAAACTATAAACTGGTTTTAAATCAGGTCTTCTTGTGGCTAGTTTCAATCTTTTATTTACATTATCTAATACAATTGGAGTTGCATTTGGTTTGTGATAATATGTAAGAACCATATGTGCTTGTTCATATTTTGAGTTTCTAGTTTTTAATTTAACATATACAATTCTTAATTTTTTATCTTTAATACCCAATTGTCTTAATGTAAAATATTTTGCAATAGCATAATCTTCACAATCACCAGCACCAGATCCTAAAAATTCAAATGGACTTGCCCAATAATCAACTTTCCCCCAATGTGTAATATCTCTTTCATATTTAATTTTATTAAAAAAATCATTTACAAGTTTTAATTTATGTAAAATATCTTTATGTTTTGCCACTTCAATTAAATTATCCCATAGAAGAAGTCTTTTTTTAGCTTTTTCTCCATACTTTTTGGTAAATTCATTGATCTTTTTTTGAGAGAAGTTTATAGGGTTTTTTGCGATTGATATAGAGGTAAGTATAAAAAAAGATAGAACAACTGTGAAAATTGCTTTTTTCATTACCTTACCTCTATTTAGAAATTATAACTAATATATAGTATAAGAGAAATTATTTTAATAAGTTCTTAACGCCTTGCTCATCTATAGTATTGCTATCATATTTTACCACAATAATATTTTCTGATTCATTAATATACCACTCATCGATATGAGCAACATCATGAAGTTTGTGAGCATTGTCTCTTTTAAATTCATCCAAACTTAAATATGTAGTTTTTCTTTTTGCTGGATTTGGCATAGTTGCTATTAATATTATCCAAATTACACAAATTACAGCAATTATAATAACTAAAGTTGATAAAGATACATCTTCATAGAATATACCACCAATTAAACCACCAAAGAAAGTACCAAGATAACCACATGCATTAAAAATACCTAACATTAAGCCTCTTTGGTGAACTTTTGCGAATTTTGAAGCAAGTGATTGCATAATTGGTTCATGCATATTAAACCCTGCAAAGAAAATCATTACTCCAATTACAAAAACTAAAGAACTAGAAGTTGTTCCAATGATTAGATATGAAACAGCAAAAAATGCAATACCAATCATAAGTATTTCTTTGAATTTACCTTTTTTTTCTGCCATCACTGCAGCTGGTCCCATAGAAAGTACACCTAATACCATAGCTGGAAGATAAACTTTCCATAACTCTTTCATCGTCCAGTCAAAATGATGAATTAAAATGATTGGAATTAACATAAAAGCAAATGTCATTAATCCTTTTTGTAAAAAATTTGTTACATTCATTTTTAATAAATTTTTGTTTGCTAATATTTCATTTAAATTTGCTTTTTTATTGTATGTATGTGTAATTTTTGGAGCTTCTGGCACAGCTTTTATTACTATGATAATTGAACTTAATGCTAAAAGCATAGTAATATAAAAAAGTGTACTTACTCCACCTGCATAAGCACTAATTGTAGGACCTGCTAACATAGAAACTGCAAAACTTATTGCAATAGAACCACCCATTAAAGCCATTGCTTTTGGTCTTTGTTCTTCTTTTACTACATCACTAATCATTGCAGTGATAACTGCACCAATTGCACCTGCACCTTGTAAAAAACGCCCAAACATTAACATGTAAATATCATTTGAAATTGCACAAAAATAAGAACCAATTGCAAATAATAAAAGTCCTGTAATTATTGTTCCTTTTCTTCCAAGTTTATCACTCATTACACCAAATGGAACTTGAAATAGCATTTGTGTAAGTGCATAACCACCTACAACAATACCAACTACTTCGTTTGTTGCTCCTTTTAGATTTAATGCATAAGCTGATAAAACAGGTAGTACAAGGAATAAACCTAAAAATCTTAATGCTATAATTGAACTAAGAGGTAATACTGATTTAATCATAATAAATTATCCTAATATTTTTTAATTTTTTAATAAGCTAAGATTATATTATTATAAAGTTAATAAGATGTTAAAAGCTAGAGTTAGACAAATTACTTTAAGCTTACATATAAAAGCATAAATTTTTTATAAATTTATTATAATGTCAAAACAAAAAATAAAAGGAATCTAATGAAAATTGTTTTAGCAACTGGAAATAAAGGAAAAATACAAGAGTTTAAAAATTTACTTCCTTCTCATGAAATTATAGCTTTTAAAGATTTACTTGGCGAAGTTGAAGTAGTTGAAGATAAAGATTCTTTTAAAGGCAATGCCATAAAAAAAGCAAAAGAGATTTATAAATTATTAAATGATGAAAATGCTATTGTACTTTCAGACGATAGTGGAATTACAGTTCCTGTAATAAATAATGAACCAGGAATTTACTCTGCAAGATACGCTGGAATCAATGCTACAGATGAGCAAAATAATACTAAATTAATATCAAAATTAAATGAAAGAAATCTAACTGAAACACCAGCTTATTATACAGCTTGTATAGCAATTGTATATAAAAATGAAGTAAGCTCTGTACATGGTTGGATGCATGGTAAAGCTATAAATAAAACTTTAGGTGAGGGTGGTTTTGGATATGATCCTATGTTTATTCCAAATGGTTATGATAAAACACTTGGTCAATTACCTTCTGAAGTAAAAAAGTCTTTTTCTCATAGAACAAAAGCTTTAAATCTTGCATTAAAAGTTTTAGAAGTTATTTTATAAGAGTTCTTGTAACTCTTATATTATAATCTTTTGCACTAACACTCATAAATATTTTAAGTTTAGTATCTTTTTTTACTTTAGCTTCTATATTAAATTTTTTATTTTCAATTATTATTTCATCATTATTTTTTAAGTTTTTTAAATGCTTAATATACTCTTGTAAAAAATCAAGATGATTATTGGCTTGGATATATAGATATTGATTTACTAAATTAACATTTGTAATTGCTCTTGCTTGAAATATTTTTACTGATACTAAAGCTAATATTGTAATTACTAAAATAGTAAAAAGTAGACTAAAAGCCTTTTTCATTTAAAAACCCAATTTACATCATAACTATTTTTATATCTAAAACTAATATTTGTAAATGAATTGTTTTTAGAAATTTTAAAGTTATCAATATTTTCTAAAAAAAGTGAATTTTTTATTAGTAAGTTATGATTTTTATAATGTAAATTATTTAAATAATCTTTAGTTTTTTGAAGTATTATTTTAGAACTGAGTAAATCAACTTTATATATTGCTTTTGATTCATCTTTTTTTGATAAGGTATAAATGTCTTTTATTGAGATAAATGAGTTAATAATGACAAGAGAACTAATTATAAGTACAATAAGAAGTTCAAAAGTAATAAATGCTTTTTTCTTATTTATTAAGTTCATATTTATATATCTTTATTCCATTTTCATTGTAAGTTATTTTTTTTACACTAATTTTATCTTCTTTGCCATTTTTTAATATTTTAATTATTTGATTTTTAGTTGAGAAATCTGAGTAATTTTTACTTGTAAATTTATTTTCTAAAGAGTTTAAAATCATAAACTCTTTAGTTGAACTATCGTGAAAAGTTATTGAATATATCAAAGTAATCACAATAGATAAAATTGTTAAACTAACAATTGTTTCAAAAATAGTAAAAGCTTTTTTATTTTTACTATTTATTTCCAAGTTCATCTGCTTTATTATATGCTGCTTGAATGGCTTTTATCATACTATTTCTAACATTTCCCTCTTCTAGTGCAGCAACACCAGCAGCAGTTGTTCCTCCTGGACTCATCACAGAATCTTTTAATATTGCAGGATGTGTTTTTGCTAATAGTGCAGATGTTCCTAAAAATAATCCATGAACTAATTCTGTAGAAATATGTCTTTCAAGTCCAGCTTTTACAGCACCATCAGTAATTGCTTCAGCTACTAAAGCTAAATAAGCTGGCCCACTTCCTGCTATTGCAGTTGCTATATCTAATTGTTTTTCTGTATTTACCCATACAGTTTTTCCAATAGCATTAAATATTTCCATTGCACTTATTTTCGCTTCATTATCTCCTGTAATTGTTGTCATAGACATTGAAACAGAAGCTGCTACGTTTGGCATTGTTCTTACATAATATTTTGATGATATTTGTTTTTTTAATGATTCTAGCTTTGTACCTGCAAGAATAGAATATAAAGTATTTGCTTTTCCTGTAAGTCTAGCTGCAACACTTTGTAATGCATAAGGTTTTACACAAAAAATTACGTTTTTATTACTAATATCTTCTTGATCATCAAGTTCTTTAATTGTAATTTCTGGAATTTTTTCTTTTACTTGTTTTAATTTGCTAATATCTCTACCAATCATTTCAACTTCATAGTTGTTAACTAGTCCCTTTGCAAGAGACTGAGCCATGATCCCATTACCTATTAATGTTAGTTTCATTAGACACCCTTTTTTTATTTTCCTTAGTATATCAAATAAAAATTTTTATTTCATATAAGCAATGATTAGATAAAATACTATTTTTACGAAAAAGGATACTAAACATGATTAGAAACTTGAATTTAAAAAATCTGTTGTTGGTTTGTACAACAGGCTTTATTTTAGCTTCTTGCTCTTCAAAAAGTGATCAACTTGAAGAGTATGATAGACCGGCACTTTATTGGTATAATAAAATGACAAAACAGATTGCAGATTATGATTTGGAAGCAGCAGATGATACATTTACATCTTTGGAAAGTGAACATAGAAATTCACCATTATTGCCAACATCACTGATTATTTTGGCAAACGCACATATGGATGAAGAGGAGTATGCACTTGCTAACTTCTATTTAGATGAATACATAAAAAAATATACTTTAAGTAAAGAAATTGATTATGTACGATATCTTAAAATAAAAGCAAATTATAAAGGTTTCTCTTATCAATTAAGGGACCAACAATTAATTGATGATACAATTAAAGAAGTAAAAGTTTTTAAACAAAACTATCCTAATTCAAAGTATATACCATTAGTAGAAACAATGGAATCAAGATTATATATGGCAAAAGCAAACTTAAATAATGAGATTGCAGATTTATATAAAAGAATTGATAAGCCAAAAGCTGCAAAAATATATTCACAAAAAGCAAAAGAAGCTTGGAGTGATACAGATGATATAGCAAAGGTAGATGTACCGTTTTATAGATCTGTTTTTGAATAATAAATAATACAAATATAATGGGAGGAGTAATATTTAATGGAATTAGAAAATTATGATTCGTTTCCTCAAGAATTACCATTAATTATTGAAGAAGATATTTTTTTATACCCTTTTATGATTGCACCTTTATTTCTTGATGATAAAGAGAATATTGATGCAGTAGAAGATGCAATAAATAATAATAAATTAGTAATAGTAAGTGTAAGTAAACAAGGTTTTGATAAAACAAGAAAAGAAAATAGTTTTTATGATGTTGGTGTAATTGGAAACATCATGAGAAAAGTGTCTTTACCAGATGGTAAAACTAAAGTACTTTTTCAAGGTTTAGCTAAAGGTAAAATAACTAATTTTGATGAAGAAAATAGTACTTTTGCAACTATTGATTTGCTTGAACCAAATGAATATTCAAAAGAATCAGTAGATTCTATAATTGAAGTTTTAAGAGAACAAGTAAAAAAATTATCAAGAGTAAACTCTAAGTTTCCAGTTGATTTAATAAAAACAATAGAAGAAAATGATGATGCAGTAAGAATTGCAGATTTAATCTCTTCTGTTTTAAAAATCAAAAAAGAAGAGGCATATAAGCTTTTTGCTGAAGTTGATGTAGAAAAAAGACTATTAGCAATTATTGAAACAATTAAAAAAGAGATTGAAGCTTTAAAAATTCAAAAAGAGATTACTCAAAAAGTAAATTCTAAAATTGAAAAGACTCATAAAGATTATTTCTTAAAAGAACAAATAAAAGCTATTCAAAAAGAGCTTGGTGGAGATAATCAAAAAGACAATGAGATAAAAGCTTACAAAAAAAAGCTAAAAAAAATCAAAAACTTTATGCCAAAAGATGGATATAAAGAGACAAAAAGACAAATTGAAAAATTAAGTAGAATGCATCAAGATTCACCAGATGCTTCCCTTTTACAAACATATATTGAACAAGTACTAGAAATTCCATTTGGAGAGTATGCAGATGAAAAAATATCAGTTTGTAATGTAGAAGAACAATTAAATAAAGATCATTACTCTTTATGCAAAGCAAAAGAGAGAATTTCTGAATATTTTGCTGTAAAAGAGCTACTTGAATCAAGAAAAATTGAAAGTACAAAATCAAAAGGTACAGTTTTATGTTTTGTAGGACCTCCAGGTGTTGGTAAAACTTCACTTGCAAACTCAATTTCACAAGCTTTACATAGACCACTTGTAAGAGTTGCTCTTGGTGGGATGGAAGATGTAAATGAGTTAAGAGGTCATAGAAGAACATATGTTGGAGCGATGCCAGGTAGACTTGTAAAAGGTTTGGTTGATGCTAAAAAAATGAATCCAGTAATTGTACTAGATGAAATTGATAAAGTAGGTGCAAATCATAGAGGTGACCCAACTGCAGTTATGTTAGAGGTTTTAGACCCTGAACAAAATAATGAATTTAGAGATCTTTATTTAAATTTTGCAATTGATTTATCTCAAGTTATTTTTGTAGCAACAGCAAATGATGCCAGAAGAATACCACCTGCATTAAGAGATAGAATGGAATTTATTGAGATTAGTTCTTATACTCCAAATGAAAAATATCACATTGCTAAAGATTATCTAATTCCTCAAGAGTTAGAAAAACATGGGCTTAAAAAAAGTGAAATTTCTATGAGTAAACCAACAATAGAGAAAATTATTGCTGAGTATACAAGAGAAGCAGGAGTTAGAAATCTAAGAAGAATTTTTGCAAAACTTTTCAGAAAAGCAGTTAAGAAAATAATATCTGAGAAAGATACTAAAAAAGTAACTATAAATACACAAAATTTAAAAAACTATTTAGAAAATCCAATTTTCGAAATAGACCCAGCAGAAAAGAAAAGTCAAATTGGTGTTACAAATGGGCTTGCTTGGACAGCAGTAGGGGGAGATGTATTAAAAACTGAAGCTGTTAAATTAAGAGGAAAAGGAATTTTATCTGTTACTGGTAATATGGGTGATGTGATGAAAGAATCATCAAGAATATCATTCTCAGTAGTTAAACTTCTAATTGATGAAAAGAAATTAAAAGTAAATGAAGATATAATTCCAAAAACTCAAAAAGAGAAAGAAGAAAATTCAATTATTGAGCCAAGTGAAGTATATAAAAGATTTGATATTCACTTACATATACCAGAAGGTGCAACACCAAAAGATGGACCAAGTGCAGGTATAACAATGGCAACAACAATTGCTTCTATATTGACAAATAGAGCTGTAAAATCAGATATTGCTATGACTGGTGAATTGACATTGACAGGGAAAGTACTTCCTATTGGTGGATTAAAAGAGAAATTAATTGCAGCTTATAAAGCAAAAATGAAAAAAGCATTAATTCCTAGAAAAAATTACCAAAGGGATTTGGATGAAATTCCTGCTGAGGTAAAAAAATCAATGGAAATAAAAGCTGTTGATACAATTGAGGATGTGTTAAAAGAAACACTAATTTAACATATGATAAGAGAAAGACAAGGTCAGATAATAAATAACTTTTTTACATTTGCTACTATAGTTATTGTATCTATTGTCTTGACTCTTTACTCAAGGTATCTAAATGATGATAACGAAAAAAAAGCTACACAATTTATAAAACCCACTTGTTTTACAAAAGATTCTAAGTTAAGAGTAGATAATAAAAAATATATTTCTAAACTTTATAAAGCTTTACATAAAGGTTATTATAAAATAAATACTTCTTATGTACAACCTATAAAAACGAAATCATATATTGAAAATTATATTTCATCAAATGATTTTGATAGTTATTTTATTGATGCTATTGAATCTGCACCTTTTAAAAATCCTAAAAAATATGTAACAATAAAAAATGAATTAATTGAGTATGAAAAACCAAATAAAAACTTTGCAGGAGTAAATACTTCTTTTAGAATAAATGGCAAAGAGGTTTTTGGCGTATTTACCAATTTTGTTTATTTTGATACAATAAAATTGAAAAAACTTGTGAAATGTACAATAAGGACTCTAAAAACAAATGAGAAATAGTAATATAACTTTTACAAACATAGTAATAGCAATAACAGTATTTATGTATATAGTTCAAATTAACTTAAGTGCTGGTGGTTTAGTTCTTGGACTAAATATGTATATGATTTATGAAGATTTTTGGTGGCAACCACTTTCAACTATGTTTGCACATGGTGGAATAGGGCATTTAGGTATGAATATGTTTGTTTTATACCAATTTGGAAATGCTGTTGAAAGATACAAAGGTAAAACTACATTTTTCATTACATATTTTATATTTGGATTATTAACATCTCTTTTAAGCTTTTTATATATACTTTATTTTAATAATCAAGTAAATTTAGTAGGAGCATCAGGTGCAATTTGTGCACTTTTAGGATATGTTGCCTTAGTTGATTCTTATCAAAGAAAAGGAATAATAACTTGGATTTTATTAATCTCTGTTGCACCACTTTTATTAGGTTTACCAATTGCTTGGTATTCACACTTAATAGGTCTTGTTGTAGGATTTTTGGGTGGAATGATATTACGTAAAGTTAAGTTATAAAATAAGTTACTATACTCATAACAACTAAAACTATAGCTATTCCAATAAAAATATCTTTTAGTTTTACTGTTGGGTTTAGTATCCCACAATAAGGGCATTGTCTCTTTTTTGCCTCAACTTCTCTATGGCAATTTCTACATTTTTCTATAGTTAATCCTTTTTATTTTTAATAATATCACAAAATGAAATATTTTTGGCTTATATCTTTTTATTTTGGTAAAATTATATTATGTTTTTACATATGGATTTAGATTGTTTTTTTGTATCTGCTCATAGAATTTTAGATAAAAGTTTAGAAAATATCCCTGTTGCAGTAGGAGGTAGAAGCAACTTGAGTATTTTTGATAATAAAAAGCATACAAGAGCTATAAGTAGCAGTTCAGGTGCTTTTGTAAGTTCTATACTAACGCAGGAAGACAGGAGTTTTAAAGAGTATTTTAAAGATGAAAATGGCCGAATTAGAGGAATTATTACAACTTCTTCATATGAAGCTAGAGCATTTGGTGTAAAAACTGCAATGAGTGTAAATGAAGCTTTGAAACTTTGCCCACATTTACTTATGATACCACCAAATTACCCTTTATATCATCAATTGTCTCAAGAACTAAAAAAACTTTTATTAAATGAAATACCAATGATTGAACAATATAGTATAGATGAATTCTTTGGTGATGTTACTGGATATATTGATGAAAATGAAGTTTTTGATTTTGCAAATAATTTAAAACAAAAAATTCAAAAAGAGTTAGGATTGCCAATTTCAATAGGTATAGCCCACTCAAAATATCTTTCAAAGTTGATAACTGAATATGCAAAACCAGATGGAATAAAACATATAAAAAAAGAGCATATTCCAAATTTTATAAGAGATATTCCAATTGAAGAATTTCCAGGAATTGGGAAAAATTATACAAATAGATTAAAAGGCTATGGTATTAAAACTCTTGGAGATATAAAATCTAGAAAAGAGTTATTTTATTCATGGAAAAAACCTGGAATTCAACTTTATAATAGAGTATGTGGAATTAATGATAGAAAACTAAATACAACAAGAGATAAAAAATCAATAGGAATTGGAAGAACCTTTGATGTTATATATGATAGAGTAGAGTTACAAAGAAGAGTTGTTATACTTTGTAGGTATTTATGTTTTTTAGTAAAAAAAGCAAAAGTAAATCCTTTAACTTATGCAATAAAAATAAGATATGAGTCAAATACAAAATCAAAAGATTATATAAATGTAAATAGGCTTTTTAATGAAAATGATTTTAAAGTAAGTATGAAAAAATTATTTAATAAAAGTGATAAACATCCAACTCATGGAGTTGTTCAGTTAAATATTACTGTATCAAATTTTGCTGATAATACAAAATATACATATAACCTATTTGAGTATGAAAATGATTTGAAAAAACAAGAACTTACAAATAAAGTACAAGATTTAAGAACAAAATTTGGAATAGATATTATTAAAAGTGCATCAGAACTTTAATAAAAAATTTTTCTTATGATATGTTATAATAAAATAAAAAGATTATATAATGGGCATAAAAGATAAAATAAAACAAAATTCATCAAAAATATATAAAATAGCAAAAAGTAGTGCTTCGAAAGCATTTGATTATCCAAGTTTAAAAAGTAAAGCATTAAAAGAAGCAATATCAAAAAAGATAAGAAAAAGAGCAATACTTAGTACAAAAGCAAGACTTGCAGAAAGAAATAAAAGTTTTGAAGATTATACTGATGAGGAGTTAGAAATTATTATAACTGATGAAGAAAGAAAAATAAAAGATGATTTAAAGACAAAATCTTTAGTTGCAGCACTTGCAATTTTGGGATTAGATTTTTTTATATAGGTAGCTTAGATGTTTAAACAAGTAAAATCTGCAGTTTTTTGGTATTATTTATATAAATTTAGAAGAAGAGTGATTTTTATATGTTTTCTTCTTTTGGTTGCAATATTTGCAAACTCAATTTACACAGATGTAGTACAATATTTACAATTGAAAAATAAACTTGAATATTTAGAGTATGTTTTGATAATTAAGTGGGTAATAATTATATCATCTGTTCTGGTTTCTATATATTTAATATTAACTATATTTAAAAATAAAAACTGTGAAGAAGATAGTAATAAAAAAGATAAAGTTAATAAACAAAAAATAAATAATCAAAAAGTGACAAAAGAAAAAATTACTAATAAACTATCAAAAAGAGAAGAAGAGTTTTTAAATAAGGGAAATCTTAAAAGTAAAGCTGATAGATTACTAGACAGATAAATTATATAAAACTTATTAAAAATAACTAATTAAATCTTAAAGAATTAGATTTTGTTTTAGTTGTATAATTCTACTTCAATTAATATTTTATATTAGGAGTGAATTTGAATAATGAGATAGAAATATCCAAAAATACTATGATTGTATCAGAAACTGATACAAAAGGAATTATAACTTATGCTAATAATGACTTTTGTGAAATTGCAGGTTTTACAAAAGATGAGCTTATTGGTCAACCTCACAATATCTTAAGACATCAAGATATGCCTAAATCTGCTTTTAAAGACTTATGGGAAAAAGTAAAAAACAATCAAACTTGGAATGGCATCGTAAAAAACAGATGTAAAAATGGTGATTATTATTGGGTAAATGCTTTAGTTTACAGTGTAGAAAAAATGGGAAGAAAAAGATATATATCTGTAAGAGTAAAGCCTACAAAAGAAGAGATAACTAACTCAATAAAACTATATAAAAAACTGAAAGTAAAAGAGATATAATTTATGCTAGGGAAGAGTAAAGATATAGAAAAGATAGAAGGTTTTTTAGATAATTTTGAAAAATATTTAGAAAATGATATTAACAGTTTAGATGAATTATCTAATATTAAAAGTGCAAAATTAAAAAAAATAGAAGAGAAAATCTTAAATATTTCAAATAAATTAAGAAAGAAAAAGAACGAAGATTTAAAAGTATATGGTGAAATAATGCTTACATGTGAAAAATTATCAGATGGAATTACAAATGACTTTATTGTCTTTGAATCATCAGATCCTAAAATATCTTATTTAATAAAAACAATAAATAATATGGGAAAAAAGTTAGATATATCTATAAATGAAGTTATTCAAAGATTACAAGAATATAAAGATAAAAACTATTTAAATAAACTAGATATAGAATTATTTCGTGCTGGAAAATTAAGAGAATTACTAGAAGGTATTAATTCATTAAGAGATAGTATAACTCAAAATCTTCAAAAAAGTGTACGAGAATCTATGATTTTAGAATATGAATCAGAAAACTTACGAAATGAAGCAGAACTTTTAGCTAACTCATCAATGAAACAAGCAGCTACAATAGAAGAAGCATCAGCTTCAATTGAAGAGATTACAGTGAACATAACTGAAAATAGAAAAGATACAGATGAAATGACCAAAATTTTTAATATGTTAGAGAAGAATTCAAATAATTCTAAATCATATTCAGTCAATACCTTAACTTCAATGGAAGATATTCAAGATGCAGTAAAAAAAGCAAATGAGTCTATAAGCGCAATATCAGATATTGCATTTCAAACAAATATACTATCGTTAAATGCAGCAGTAGAAGCAGCAACAGCAGGTGAAGCTGGCAAAGGCTTCGCAGTTGTTGCACAAGAAGTTAGAAATCTTGCAAATAGAAGTGCTTCAACAGCAAAAAATATTCAAAGCCTTATGGATATTTTAAAAGAAAAAACAGAAGAAGGAACAAATACAACTCATCTAATGAATAAAGAGTATGAAAATTTGAGTAAAAATATAGATTCGGCATCAAATCTAATAATAAAAATAAACAATGCAACCCATGAACAAGAAGAAGCTCTTATTCAAATAAATAATGCAGTATCCCAAATAGATACACTAACTCAACAAAATGCACAAGTTGCAAATGAAGTTAAATTAATAGCAACTCAAAGTAATAATATCGCAACAAAAGCATCAAATACTGCAAAAAGTGCAGAGTTTGAAGGAAAAAATAAAATTAAAATAAGAAAAAGAGAGAACCAAAATAATTACCAAGGTCAAGATAGAAGAAAAAATTAGGTCTCTTTTAAAGAATAATATATTTTAATATTGATATAATTCCACTTTTAAAATATATTATTCTAGCGACCGTGGTGAAATTGGTAGACACGCTATCTTGAGGGGGTAGTGCCTTAGGGTGTACGAGTTCAAATCTCGTCGGTCGCACCAAACTAGAATAAGACTTTCATTTTAATATACTAGCAGTACAAAAAGATCTAATCACTTACATACTATTTATAATAAATACAATTTTGGATTCAAATGAAGAAGAGTCTTGTAATGTTTCAGGTTTGATTATAGATAAATTTATTGATGTTGTTAAAAGACATATTAATTTATATTAACTAAAAAGTTATTGATTTTTTAGTTTTTTTATAATTTATACAAAGCATTTATTTTTCGTTTAATTTAAATAGATACAATTCTACGGTGATAAAATCATAATTACTCACAGAATTAATTGCTTATCATATAATATTAATAATAATTATCAAATTTAGGAAATAGATGTATAAAATTATAGAGTACTTTTTAAAAAATTCAAGATTAAACCATACTTTATTGGTTTTTATTCTTGTGATGGGAATTTTTTCTTATTATAAGATTCCAAAAGAGATGTTTCCTTCAGTTGCATTAGATAGTGTTATTGTGACAGGAGGATATACAGGTGCAAGTGCAGAGAGTTTGGATAACTTTGCTGTAACGGAGATTGAAAATGGAATAGATACATTATCAGGAGTTGATAAAGTAACATCCACTATAACAAATGGTAGCTTTTCTATAAATGTAGAACTTCAAGATGGTGTAGATAAAAATGAAATGTTAAATGATGTCAAAGATGCAGTAAGTAGAGCAAGAAAGTATCTTCCAAGTGATATGACAGAACCTTCTGTTTCAACTATTAATTTTCAAATGTCACTTTTAAATTTATCGCTTTCTTCTTCAAAATATTCAAAAAAGCAACTTTTAAAATTAAGTGATGATATAAAAACAAAAATATTACAAATACCAAATATTAGTGAAGTTAATATTTTTGGAGATAGTGATTTACAAATTGATTTTTATTTAGACCATAAGAAGATAAATATGTATGGGTTAGAGCCATCTTCTGTGATTAGTTCAATTAGAAATCTTTCATATATATATCCAGTAGGTCAAATTGAGCAGACAGGAAATCATATCTATTTAACTGCAGATAATAATAAATTTGATAAGAAAAAATGGTTAAACACTGTAATAAGAATAGGTGATAAAAGAGTTTACTTAAAAGATATAGCAACTATATCTATTGATTATCCTACTGATGAAACTATTTCAAGATTAAATGCTAAGGAGACTATTTCTTTAAGAGTTTATAAAGATAATGAAGGTGATTCTATTGCAATTTCAAAACTTGTAAAAAAGAAACTAAAAGAGTTTGAAAATACTCATAAAGATTTATCTATAAATATTTCAAGGGATAGCTCAAAACCTGTACATGATAGAATCAAAACAATTATTGCAAATATTACTTTAGGACTTATATTGGTTGGACTTACAATGCATTTATTAATTAGTCCAAGACTTTCACTTGTTATTATTATGGGAATACCTTTTTCTTTTGTATTAGGTCTTTTAGTTATAGAACAAGCTGGATACAGTTTAAATATGATATCTCTAATGGCAATGTTAATTTCTCTTGGTATCGTCGTCGATGATGCAATTGTAGTAAGCGAAAATATACAAAGGCACTTAGATGAAGGTGATGAGATAAATGAAGCTGTTTTAAAAGGTGCAAAAGAGATGATTGCACCAGTTGTAATTGCAGCATTTACGACTATTTTTGCATTTTTACCAATGCTATTAATTAGTGGTGAATTAGGAATGTTATTAAAACTAATACCAATTGTTTTATCTGTATTAATATTTTCTTCATTAATAGAGTCTTTTATCTTTTTGCCTTTACATGCAAAGCATGTATTAAAAAGAAAAGAGAAGATGCTAGATTGGACAAAAGCATATAATATTTATGAAGTGATTTTACATAAAGTAATACATTATAAAAAAACATTTTTAATTTTATTTTTTATAACTATTCCTATTCTTACATTTTTATTAGTAAAAGCAAGTAGATTTCAAATGATGCCAGATATGGATACAAATAATTTAACATTTTCTGTAAAATTAGATGATTCTAAATCTTTAGAGCAAACAAATGAAATATCAAAAAAATATGAAAATATACTTTTAAAACATAAAAAAGATCTATTTATTAAGAATGTTGATACAACAGTAGGTAGTTATTCAAATATTGCAAGTGGTAGAGAACAAATAGAAAATGGATTTTCTATTGCTATAGAATTAGAAGATTTAAAAGAAGATAATTTTTTACAAAAGTATATAAACCCAATATTAAGTCTTAGTTTTGATTTTGAGCAAAAAGATAAAATAAGAACTATTAGTACAAATGTCGCTATGAAAGAAATCAGAGATTTAATTACTCCTTTGACAAAAGAGGATAAGGCAGTTGATTTTAATATGGTAAAAAGAAGAATCGGGGTTGTAAATACAGATATAGAAATAAACTTAAATCATCAAGATAAAACTCTATTATTACATAGTATAAATAAATTAAAAAATGCACTAAAAAATATAAAAGGTGTAAGAGATATATCTGATAATACCCAATTAGGTGAGCAGCAGTATAAATTTACTATTAATAATTATGGATTAAACTTAGGACTTACAGATAGCGATGTTTCAATACAATTAGCCAATTATTTTATGGAAAAAGATCAATCAGATACATTTGATGCAGACGGTGTAATTGATATAGTAACCCAATCAAAATATAAAGATAGTTTAGATGATTTAAAACACTTCCTTATAAATATAGATGGAAAAAAAGTGGAACTTCAAGAAGTTGTTGATTTTAAAATTGAAAGAAGTTTTGAAAAAATTGAAAAAGAGAATGGTCAGATTCAAAAAACAGTTTATGCAAATGTAAATAAAGACGTTACAAGTGCAAATGAAGTTTTAGCAAAATTATCTAAAATAATAAAACAGATAAAAGACAAAGGTGTAAAAGTAACTTATGGTGGAGAAAAAGAAAAAAGTGCTCAAATGGCTAGAGATATGATTAAGTCATTTATGGTTGGATTGTTTTTGATTTTCTTAACTTTACTTATAAACTTTCCATCTTTTAAAAATGCTTTTATTATTCTTTCAGTAATACCATTTACTGTTGTAGGGGCAATAGTTGGACATTTTATCATGGGAATAAATATAAATTCCCAATCACTAATTGGTATGATGGGACTAGCAGGAGTTGTTATTAATGATGGGATTATTATGTTAGATTTTTTACATAATACAAAAGATAGAGATGAGTTTTTTAGAAGAGCAAAACAAAGAGTAAGACCTATATTAATCACATCAATTACGACAATTCTAGGACTTGCAACATTAATCTTTTTCCCAACAGGAGAAGCGGTTATGTTACAACCAATTGCAGTTTCTTTAGGTTTTGGTATAGCTTGGGGAACAATTTTAAATCTAATATATGTACCAGCACTTTATGCAACATTATTTAAAATAAGGGATTAAAATGAAAAAAACTATTATATTATTATTAGCACCATTTGCACTTTTTGCACAAGTATATATGGCAAAAATACAGCCTTATGATGAATTTACAATATATTCACAAGCTTCAGGGCAGATTGTAAAACTTGATAAAAGTGATGAAACAAAAAGAGTGTCAAAAATTTTAATTAAGCAAGATGATTTATTAGAAAGACAAAAACTTAAATTATATAAATTGCAACTAAAAGAAAATAGAGAAAAATTAAAATTGATGCAAGGAAATTATGCGAAGTTTTTAAAAATTAGAGGGAAAAGTAAAGTTGATAAAGATGAGAAATATTATGAAATTTTAGATTTAAAAATAAAAATCAATTCTTTAGAAATATCTATTAAAGAGTTAGAAGATACTATTAGAAAAAAAACAATAAGAGTTACAAATTTATATATTAAAGAGTTTTTAGTAAATAAAGGTGATTATGTTTCAACAGGAACAAAATTAGCAACTGCATATGATACAACTAAATCAAAACTTATTGTTTATGCAAGTGAAGATGACTATAAAAATATTAAAAATAAAACAGTATTAATAAATGGCAAAAAAGCAATTGCAAGAATTGAGAAGATTGATAAGACTTTGGATGAAGAGTATGTTTCTGCACATAAAATTACACTTGTAATAAATAACCATAATTTTGGAAAAGTACTTAAAGTGGAGTTTGTAAAATGAAAAAACTAATATTATTAGTTTTAGTTTCAACTTTTGTATTTGCACAAGATAAAGATGTTTTATCAAATACAAAAAAGCAGATTATTGATTTAAAAGATAAGCAAATAAAACAAAAAGAGAAGACAAATAAATACAATTGGCTTACTGATATAAATATAAATAGTTCTATTAATGAAGATAATAAAGATATAAAAACAAAAGATTATTCTATTTCTATATCACAAGATTTATTTAGATTTGGAGGAATATCTTCACAAATTCAATATGCTAAAGAGTTGAAAAAACTTGAGTTATTAGATTTAAAAAAGAATACAAAAGAGGACTTAAACTCTTTATATTCTTTGATAATTGATATAAAACTTGATGAAATAAAATTAAAACAAAATGTTTTAAATTTAGAAAATAGCCAAATTGATGTAGAACACAAAAAGTCAGAGTATGATAATGGTGAAGTTGGAATTACTGATTTAAATGATGCAATAATGAAAAGAAATGAATTAAGTGATTCACAAAAACAAATAGAGTTGTCAAAACTTCAAAATATAAGTGAGATAAAAAAGTATAGTGATAATAAATACAGTAAAATTTCAATTCCTAATGTAAAACTTATGAGTAAAAAACTCTTTTTAGAAAATTCAACTTCTGTAAATTATGCAAAAGTAAATACAAATGTAAATAAACAATTGTATAAAATAAAAAAGAGTGATTATTTACCAAAACTAACTGCAAATGCTAAATATGGGTACTCAAAAAGTGATTTAACTGATGGTGATGATTCTTATAATTATGGACTTAGTATCTCTGTTCCTCTTAGTTATACTTCAAATAATGATATAGAACAAAAAAGATTAGATTATTTGATTAGTAAGCAAGATTTAATGGATGAGGTAGTTAATGCAAAAGTTAAGTATGATAAAGCATTATTAAGTATAAAAAATTATAAAAAAAGAATAAATCTTGCAAAACAAGATATAAAATTATATTCTCAACTTCTTGAAGTTAATCAAGATGAATATAATGCTGGTTATAAAACTATTGATGATGTGACAACAATTAAAAACTCAATGAAAATAAGACAGCTTGATATAAAAACGTATAAATTAAATATAAAAAAGCAAATACTTAGTTTATATTTTGCAATAAAATAGATTTAGGTATAATTCGCAACAAATAAGGAGAATTATGGCTGGTTTATTAGGTTATTTATCAATGTTATCTGATGATATAAGTTCACTTGCAACTAAGACTATGGTAAGTGCTTCATCATCACTTGCTACATCATTTGATGATATAGGATTACTTTTTGATGATATTGCAACATATACAAAAATAGCAACTGTAAAATCAACTGGATTGGTTATTGATGATTTAGCAGCAATTGCAAGTTTTACAAATGAAACAACTTCAGATATTTTGAAAAAAGAGTTGAAAAATGCAAAAACGGTAGATGAATTTAAAGAAAATATTAAAAAGTTATCAAAAGATGAACAAGAAAAAATAAAAAAAGATTTAGAAAATATTAGACAAACTGCTATTACTGAAGCTAAAAGAAAAGCAGCAAAAAGAGAACTTCCAATTGTCTATAAAATTGCTTTGGGAAGTTTAAAAAACAAGTTAATAATTATTCCAATTGTTTTACTTTTGAGTTTCTTTCTTCCTTGGTTAATTTCACCAATTTTAATATTAGGTGGATCATATTTAGCTTATGAAGGTGTTGAGTCTATTTTAGAAAAACTTGGGAAAACAACTCATGATATTAAAGATAAAAGTGAAGATAATTTAACTTCAGTGAAATTAGAAGATAAAAAAGTAAAAGGGGCTATAAAAACAGATTTTATTTTATCTTTTGAAATAATTGTTATTACTTTAAGTTTAGTTGAAGATGGTAATTTTATTACAAAACTATCTGTACTTTTAATAATTGGACTTATAGCAACTGTTTTTGTGTATGGTGTTGTAGGAATCATAATAAAGTTAGATGATATTGGATTTTATCTTCAAGAAAAAAGTAGTATTTTATTAAGAAAAATTGGTGATATTTTTGTATCATCTATGCCAAAAGTTATTAAAACTATATCAATTATAGGTACAGTTGCAATGCTTGCAGTTGGTGGAGGAATAATAGCCCATCAATTACATTTATTGAATTTTTTACATGAAATTGAAAAGATTAAATATTTAGGTATTACTGTTATATTTTTAACTGAGATTATTTTAGGTTTAATTGTTGGTTATATTATTATAAAAATTGAACCATTATTTATTAACTTATTTAAAAAAAATAAGTCTTAATCATACTTGCAAATATATATAATACCAAAAGTGTAAATATTATTTTATTATAGTTCATAAAACATATTATACCATTTGAATATTATATTTATTTGTATTATTTTCTAATTCTCTTTCCATATGAACTGTTGGCATTTTATTTTTTTCATCTAAAGTTATTTTAAATCCTTTTTTACTCCAAAAGTTATAACCTCCAGGTAAAAAATAGTGTGTATGTAAATACATTTTTTCATAATTATTTTTTTCTGCAAATGCAATAGCTAAATTTAGAAGTCTTGAACCAACACCACATCTTCTATATTTTTCATCAACATAACATCTTCCAATTTCTGCAATGTCTTTATTCATATATCTATTTTTTAAACTTAAAATTCTATTATCATATTTAGTGATACTTATTGCTCCAATTATCTGTTTTTTTTCATTATATGATACAAAGAAAGCATTTGTATCTTTTTGTTTCATCAAAATAGACATTTTTTTATAAATGACTTCATATTGTGATTTTGATATACGTTGTTCATAGTGCTTCATATACTCTTTTAGAATATAATCTTTTGTTGGTTTTTCTAAGTGTTTGTATACATATGAAAAATTTATACTGTTTATTCTTTTCAACTTTTTTCCTTTAATCTTTTAGTAAAACAATAGAGTTTAATAACTCTTTTGTATATGGATGTTTTATATGTTTTAAATTATTACTTTTTAAAGATTCAACAATTTGTCCTTTATATAAAACTTTGATATTTTCGCATAATGCAGTCGCTACTTCTAAATCATGAGTTATTAAAAAGTATGTTAAGTTCTTTTTATTTTTAAGCTCTTGTAATAGTGAAATAATATTTACTTTTGTTGAGACATCTAAAGCACTTAACGCTTCATCTAATATTAAAAAAGATGGGTTTGATAATAAACTTCTTAATATACAAACTCTTTGAAGTTGACCTCCACTAAGTTCGTGTGGAAACTTTTCTAAAATAGAGTTATCAAGCTCCAATTTTTTTAAATAAATTTCTAATTCACTTTCTAAAATAGTATGAGAAGTTTGCCAAAAAGCTTCATCAATAATTTGTTTAATTGTAAATATAGGATTTACTGAACTTCTATAATCTTGAAATACAACAGATACTTTTTTCTTATTTAAAGTTATCTTTCCTTTTGTTGGTTTTTCTAGTTTTAATATAAGTTTTGCAAGTGTACTTTTACCACTTCCACTTTCTCCTACAATAGCAATGCTTTCATTAGATTTTAAATCAATATTTATATCTTTTAAAATATCAGTTTTATTATATATTTTACATAGATTTTCTATTTTAAGCATTCTAAAAACCTTTTTGATAGCTTTTTTTGTGTTGATTTTAGATATTTTGCATAGTTATCATTCTCTTTTATAATTTCGCCATCTTTAAAGAAAATTGTTCTATTTGAAATATATGAAATAATAGCTAAATCATGTGAAATAAAAATTATTGTTTTATTTTTTAAATTTTTAAAGATTTCAACTATTTGTTTTTGGTTTATAGTATCTAATGCAGATGTGGGTTCATCTGCAATAATTATGTTTGTATCTTGTAATAATGCAATAGCAATCATAACTCTTTGCAGTTGACCACCACTAAGTTCATTTGCATAACTATTTAATATTTTATTTGTATCTTTTAATCCTACTTCTTCTAAAAAAGATTTACATTTTTCATATTTTTGTTTTTTACTTAATCTTTCTTTTATACTTTCAAACATATGCTCTTTTATAGTAAACATAGGATCAAAAGCACTCATAGCTTCTTGAAGAACTACACTAAAATTTTTTCTTATTTGTTTTTCGTTTTTTAAAATCTCTTTGCCATTTAATTTTATACTTCCTTGAAGCTTTAAGTTTGAACTTAAAAGATTTAATATTGCTTTACATGTGAGTGATTTTCCACTTCCACTTTCACCTGCAATTGCTAGAATTTCATTTCTTTTTACATTAAAAGATATATTTTTCAATAATGTTTTTCTAGATGAATTATCTTCAATTTGTAAATTTTTTATTTCTAAATAGTTCATCCTTCATCCTTTATTTTTAGATGATAAGTAGGATCAAGCGCATCTCTTATACTATCTCCCAAAAAATTAAAAGATGCAACTACTATTAATATCATTATTCCAGCAGGTAACATCATATAAGGATTTATACTCATTAATTCTTTTGCTTCATTTAACATAATTCCCCACTCACAAGTTGGAGCTTGAACTCCTAATCCTAAAAAAGATAAAGCAGAAATACTTAATATAATTGTTCCTACATTTAAAGTTGCTAACATTACAATATCACTTAATATTAGAGGAATAAGATGTTTTTTTAAAATAGTTATTTTTGATACATTTGTAACTTTTGAATAGTTAATAAAATTCTTATTCATATGATTTATACAAAATGTATATATCATTCTTGTGTACCAAGCAACTTTTGAAATTATTGCTGCAATAATTATATTTTCTATTCCTGTACCAATTAAACCAACAATTGCCAACATCATTAATTCACTTGGAAAAGATAGTAATACATCGCAAGTTCTTAACATTATATTTTTTATGCTACTAGAAAAAGTTGCAATTAGTGCAAAAATCAATGCCAAAATAACAGTTACAAACATCGCAAAAAGTGAATAGAAAACTGTAGTTCTAATTCCATAAATTAATCTTGACGCAATACATCTTCCTAGATGGTCTGTACCTAAAGGATATTGTAAACTAAATGATAAAAGTTTATTATTAAGATTTACTTCATAAGGGTTATTTGGTGAGACATAAGGTGCAAATATTCCAGATAAAATTATTACAACAATAATTATCATGCTTAAAAGTGCAACTTTATCTTTTACTAGCTTTTTAAAAAAAAGTTTATTCAATTAAACTCCCTTAACCTAGGATCTCTTTTGATTACCCAAATATCAGCAATCAAATTAAAAACTATAAATAGTATTGCCATAAATAAAACATATGATTGAATAATAGGATAATCCCTTACAAATATTGCATGAACACATACTCTACCAAGCCCAGGTAAAGCAAATATATTTTCAATTATTACTGTACCAGCAAGTAGTTTTGGAATAGACATATTTAAAGCAACTATAAAAGGTGTGATTGCATTTCTAACTTGATGTTTTACAAGCATAGATTTTTTTACTCCTCTTGCTTTTGCATAAGTCATAAATAAAGAGTTTTTAGTCTCAATTATAGAGTTTCTTATAATTCTTACAAAAGTAGAAATATATGTAACTGCTAAAGTAACTGAGGGCAAAACTAAACTATCAAATCCTTCAAATCCATTAGATGGAAAAATATTATAATAATATGCAAAAGCATAAATCAAAAGTAAAGCAAGCCAAAAGCTAGGAATAGCAGTTGTTGTAAAAATCGCACCTCTTAATATTCTGTCAAAAAGGCTATTTTCAAATAATGCACATAAAATACCAATTATGAAACCAAAGAAAATAATTAGAAAAAGTGAAAATAAACTTAAATATAAAGTTATTGGAAATGCATGAATTATCTCATCAAATACAGGTTTTTTACTTTCATAACTTATTCCAAAATCACCTTTTATTAAGTTGTTTATCCAAGAAAAATATTGATTTATTAAAGGCTTATCTAATCCTAAATCTTTTCTTGTTTCTTCAATAGCCTCTTTTGTAACAGTAATATTATTAACTCTTAGAGTAACTTCTGCAGGATCACTTTTATTTATATTTATAAGTGTAAAACATATAATTGTTACACCTAAAATTAAAGGAATACTCAGAAGTACTCTTCTTAATATGAAACTACTCATTTGCTCTTTTCAAAATACATTTTTTCAAATGGAATTTCATATTGACTAAGATTAAATCCTACACCTTTTAATATAGGGTTATATACAACTTTTGTTCTTGAGTAACTAAGAGGAATATATACATCTTCTTTGTAAATATAAGAAAAAATTTCTTTATATAATTTTGTTCTTTTTTCTTTATTTGTTTCTATTAAAATATCACTAATTGTTTTATCTAACCACTCTTTTTTATAAAGTCCTAATTGTGCTTGATAATCTCCATGTGAAGGAATTCTCCAAGAAGATATATATGATTGTGGATCATAAGGAATTCCCCAAGAAAGTGAGTATTGTAAATCAAAATTTCCATTTTGTTGTCTATCTAAAAATGATTGTTTCTCTTCACCAATTATTTTTAAATCTATACCAATATCTTTTAAATTACTTTGAATATATTCACTTATTGTTTTTTCTTGAGCATTATTTGCATTATAATATAATTTTAGAATTAGTTGTTTACCATCTTTTTCTCTAATATTTGTATTTTTATTTAAAACCCAACCATCATTTTCTAAAATCTTTTTAGCCAAATTTACATTGTAAGTTTTTATAGGTAAGTCAATATTACAATATGGTGTTGTTTTTGAAAAAAGTGTATTTGCAATTGTTTCTTTATTATTTAAGATACCTTTTATAATAGCTTGTTTATTTATTGCATGTTCTAGTGCTTTTCTAACTTCTAAATCTTTAGTAATTTCTCTTTTAGTATTTATCAAAATTGCTCTTGATGCAATAGGATTACTAAGTTTAGTTTTTATTTTATTGTCTTTTTGAAGCATACTAAAAGCATCTGAATTTATCATATCTCCATCAGCACCAAAGATTAAATCAATTTCACCTTTTTGTAAAGATAATAAAATAGATTGATGATTTGGTATTACTCTCCATTTTACTTTTTTAATTTTTGTTTTATTATTCCAATAATTATCATTTCTTACAAATAATGCATAATCATTTTTCTTATGTTCTTTTAAAATCCAAGGACCAGTTCCAACATAACATTTAACACCATATTTTGTTTGTTTATTTTTGAAACAATTTGTTGAAATAAATCTAAATGGTCTAGTCATTGCTAGTTCTTTTAAAGTAGGATAATAAGCATTTTTTAGGTTCAATTCAAATGTAAATTTATCTATTACTTTTGTACTTTTAATCTCATTTACTAATTCAAGCCAAGCATGTCTTACTCTATTTTTTAATATTGCATCAAAATTACTTTTTACAACATTTGCATCAAATATTAAGCCATCTGAAAATTTTACATCTTCTCTTAGTTTAAAAATATATGTTTTACCGTTGTTTGTTATTTTCCAACTTTTTGCAAGATTTGGTCTTATTCCATCTTTTGTATCAATTACTAATGATTCAAATAGCATATTTTGTGCAGCCATTTCTCCACCATAAAGATGAGGATTTATGTCTCTAATATCTTTTGTACTTGCATAAATAAGTTGATCTTTATTCTTTTTATTTTGGTTGTTACACCCTGAAACTAAAATTACTAATAATATTAGTAACATTGAATTTAAAAAAGTTTTCATCTTTTCTCTTTATTTTTTTTATAGAATTATAATAGATAAAAATAATAAAGATATAATAAAAATGCTCTCTTATGTATTTTACGTACAAATTAATATAAGCACTATTTTAATTAAACAGTGATATATTCTTATTATGCATAATAAAAACAATAGGGAAAAAATATGAATTTAAATAATAAAATAGTTTTACTTACAGGTGCAAATGGTGGAGTTGGTACACAATTATTAAAACAAATAATAAATTTAGATGCAAAAAAAGTTTATTGTGTTGTACGAGATACAAATAATATATGTATTAAAAATGAAAATATCGAATACTTAAAAGCAGATATTTTAAATAAAAAGGAATTAGAAAAAACTTTAGAATCTATTGATAACATAGATTTGCTAATAAATACTGCAGGTGCAAATACAAATGCTAGAATTTTTGAGGATACAAAAAAAGATTTTGAAGTAAATATTTTTGGAACTATGAATGTTTGTAATTGTTTGAAAAATAAACTAAATAAAAATTCTGCAGTTATAAATATTACATCAGTTCTTGCTTTGGTAAATCTTCCTATAATGGGTTTATATTCAGCTTCTAAGGCTGCTTTACACTCTTTAACACAAGCTTTAAGAGCAGAACTAAAAAAAGATGCAATTGAAGTATTTGAAGTTTTACCAGGTCCTATTGATACAAAAATGACAGATGGTATTGAGATGCCAAAAGCTAAACCAGAAGATATTGCAAAAAGTATTTTAGATGGATATTTCTCAAAAACTTATGAAATATTTCCAGATGATTTTTCTAAAGTTATAAATAAAAGATTAAAAGAAGAACCTGAACTTGTAATAGAAGAGTTTTCTTTATCTGTTAGTAACTAAAATGTAACAATAATAATCATAAAAACGTTTTTTACTTAATCTCAACAAAAAATTTATAATTAAAATATAAAAATAATATTTTTTTTGGTAACATTTTTTACAGCATTTGCTGAAGGGAGATCTTAATTGTTTAAAAATCCGCTTTTTGTAAAACTTCTACTTATTTTTACTTTACCAGCTGTAGGGATTTTATATTTTAGTTCTATTTTAGTATATGAAAAAATTGACACTTTAGGTGACGTATCTAAAATTAAAAATAATGTAGATTACATTGTTAGTGTAGAAAAGCTTCTGAGTTCTATAGACAAAGAAAGAACTTACTCTGTACTAAAAAGTCAAGCAATTAATAATAAAAAAAAATTAAAAAAACAAATAAAAATTACCAATATAGAATATAAACATTTTTTAGAAAAAATGAATAAATATGCTGATTTTAATAATTTGATTAGTGCAAATATTCAAAAAGAGTTTCATAAATTATCTTTTATTCGAAAACAAGTAGAAAATAATAAAATTAATAACTTACAAATTATAAATGGTTATTCAAGTTTTAATGTTAAGTTATTAAGAACTTTACAAAGAATGAAACCTATTAAATATGAGACTGCTTTTAATTCAAAATTTCATCATATCTTTGATGTAATAAATGCAAAAGAGTATTCAAACTTAGAAAAACTTTATGTATCATTATTTATACAAACAGGTATAATCAGTGATGCTTTATATAAAAAATTTATCAATTTAAACATAAAGCAGGATATTTATATACAAAGTTACTTAGATAAAATTGATGTGAAAGATTTGGAACTTTATAATGAAAATATAGATTTATCTATTGATAAAAGATTAGATTATATTAAAAATAATATAAAAAGTATTATAAGTTCTAACGATATTACTTTTAAAGATTGGTGGTTTCTTTCTAGTAAAAAGAATGAACAATTAAATGATTTATATAACTCTTTAATAAAAGAATTTATTTTACTTACTAATAAAAAACAAAAAGAAGCTACACGTTCACAAATAGTAAGTTTGAGTTTTTTATTTATTTGTTTCGTTACGTTAATAAGTCTTTTATTTGTATTGAAATATATTGTATTTAATCAACAAAGTAATTTTAATAAGTTAAAAAAACAACAATCTTTATATAAAATAATAAGTAAATTAAATAAAGTTATATTGAAAATTGATAATAAAAAAAGTTTATATAAAAAATTATTAAAAGTCATAACAAAAGATTCTAATTTATCTTTTGGTTTGATTTATACTGTCAAAAAAAATCAAATGAGACTCTCTTTTGTAAATGGCATACTAAAAAGTCAAATTGAAATTGTAGAAGATATGCAAAGAAACTTATTTCTTAAAAAAGCAATAATGGGTAAGAAAAATATCATTAAAAATAGTAATTTACAGACATATTCAAATCTAAAAATTGAAGATATAAAAAAACACAAAATAAAATCAATGGGAATTTTCCCAATTTATAAATTTGATAAAGTTGTATCATTAATTGTTCTTTATTCAAAAAGGGACAATTTCTTTGATAGTGAAATTGTAATTTTATTTAATAAGTTATTTTTAGATATAGAATATGCATTGGAAAAATTAGATTATGAAAGAAATAAAGCAAAACAAGATGAACAACTTAGAATTGCTTCATATGCTTTTGAATCAAATGAACCAATGATTATTACAAATAGCCAAGCAAAAATTATAAATGCAAATCAAGCATTTTGTAATATTATGGGATATAAAAGAGAGGAAATCTTAGGTAAAAATCCAAATATCTTTAAATCTGATGAACATTCACAAGGTTTTTATTTTTCAATGTGGGACTCAATAATCAAAAAAGGAAATTGGTCTGGAGAAATTTACAATAGGAAAAAAGACTCAACTGTTATCCCTTTAAAAGCTACAATAACAGCAATAAAAGATAAAAATTCACAAATAAAACATTATTTATCACAATACAATGATATAAGTGAACAGAAGTTAAAACAACAATACTTAGAGTATCAAGCTACTCATGATAATTTGACAACATTACCTAATAGACTTCTTTTAATAGATAGAATGGAACATACTTTAAGTAAAGTTTCACGGTATAAAACTTATGCAGGAGTTATATTTATTGACCTTGATAATTTCAAAACAGTAAATGATACAATGGGACATGAAACTGGAGATGTTTTACTTAGAATGGTGTCTAAAAAATTGCAAGAAACAGTTCGAGATGAAGATACTATTGCAAGAATTGGTGGAGATGAATTTATTGTTTTAGCAGATTCTTTAGGTTTAGATAAAGCAAGTGCAAGAAATAGTGCACAAATTTTAGCATCTAAAATTAAAGGTGCATTAAATGATATTAAAACAATAAATGGTTTTGATAATATCTCAACCCCAAGTATAGGAATTACACTATTTAACGATGATACTTTTAGCGTAAAAGAGTTAATTAAACAATCAGATGCTGCTATGTATATGGCAAAACGTTCTGGCAAAAATGCAATTTGCTTCTTTGAATAAAAAATAAAATAGTTCAACTGTAAAAACACTAATTTATAATAAGCATAAATTAAAAAAGTCACTTTTATATCCTTTTAGATAGTTAAAATATAAAAAATAATTATTTAGCATAAGCTAAAAAAAGGGAAAGAGATGAAAGTAACTGGTATAAAGGCAAAATTACTTGTTCTTATATTTATTAGTGTTGGAATATCTTTTGGAATCTTAGGATATAAAAATGCTACTAATTCATATAATTCCAAGTTTACATTAGTAAAAAATAAAGAGTACAATAGTGCAAAAAATATCTCTGAATATTTAGATATATATTTTAAATCAAAAATAGTTATTGTAAATGCAATAGCAGATGATTTAGCAAAAGAACAGATGAATATTCATAATAAAAAGATATTTAATTTGTTAGAACTAGGTAATAGAGCGGGACAATTTGGACTTTTCTTTTTAGGGTTTGCTAATAATGGTCATGAAGTGGAATCTGGTGGAAAAACACTAACAATGGAAAAAGATAACTTTGATGCAAGAAAAAGACCTTGGTTTAAACAAGCAATGAAAAAAAGAAAATTGGGAGTTACAAAACCATATTGGGGAAAAACTTTAAATACTTATGTTATTACACTTTTTAAACCAATAATTAAAGATGGGAAGATTATTGCTGTGTTAGGAGCAGATATTCCTTTGGATTTATTAATTAAAAAAGTATCTAATGCTGATGTTATAGAAGGTGGTTATGCATATGTTGTTAATCATGACGGTGAGATATTAATTCATCAAAATAAAAAATTGATAGGTAAAGTATCTAAATTTAAAAGTAGTATAGAAAAAAGAAATAGTGGGTATCTTGTAAAAGAAGAAGATGGAATAAATCAACATATTTTCTTTAGTAAAATTAAAACATTAAATTGGGATATTATTATAAAAATTGATGAACATAGTATTTTTGATGAGTTAGATAAAGAGTTAATAAATACAATAATCTTATTTGTTGTTTTACTTGCAATTATTTTAACTGTTTTATTTATATTCTTAAATAGAGCACTAGCACCTTTACAAATATTTCAAAATGGATTAGAATCATTTTTTATGTATTTAAAAGGTGAAAAAGACAGTATAAAACCAATTGAAATTAAATCAAATGATGAATTTGGAAAAATGGCAAGTGTTGTAAATGGACAAATGCATGTTATAAAAGAATCACTTGATGAAGAACGAGCTTTAATTGAAAATGTAAAAAGTGTTGTTCATTATATAAAAGAGGGTGATTTATCAAAAGATGTTACTAATAATTGTTCAAATAAAGCATTGAATGAATTAAAAAATATATTAAATGATATGATTGAAGCAATAAGAGAAAATGTAAATTCTGATTTAGTAAAAATTAGAGTTGTTTTAGAAGATTATTCAAAATTTGACTTTAGAAATGAAATAGATAATCCTTCAGGAATTATTGCTAAAAAAATAAATCAATTATGTGGAATTATTACTTTGATGCTTCAAACAAACAAAAAAAATGGTGAAATGTTAAATGATAATTCAAATATCTTATTGGAAAATGTAAAAAAATTGAATAGAGCAGCAAATGATACAGCAGTATCTTTAGAAGAGAGTGCTTCTGCATTAGAAGAAGTAACAAATACAGTCATAGCAAATACACAAGATATACAAAAAATGGCTAATTACTCACATGAATTGGGAACTGCAATTACTCAAGGTGAGCAATTAGCTAGCAAAACTGTTACAGCAATGGATGAAATAAATGAAGAAACTAAACTTATAGAAGAAGCAATTACTGTAATTGATCAAATTGCATTCCAAACAAATATTTTATCATTAAATGCAGCAGTAGAAGCAGCAACAGCAGGTGAATCAGGAAAAGGATTTGCAGTTGTAGCGCAAGAGGTTAGAAACTTAGCTTCAAGAAGTGCTCAAGCAGCAAAAGAGATAAAAGAACTTGTAGAAAAAGCAGCATTAAAAACAGAAAATGGAAAAGTAATAGCTGATGATATGATAGTTGGATATAAAAAATTAAGTGAAAATGTTGAACAAACAACAACTTTAATATCAAGCATTTCAAATGCATCAAAAGAACAAAAAATCAGTATAGAACAAGTAAATGAGATGATTACAAAAATAGATCATCAAACACAACAAAATGCATCTATAGCAACTGATACTCAAAATGTAGCAATAGGAACATCAGATATTGCGCAAGAGATTTTAAAAAGTGCAAGTGATAAAAAGTTTAAAGAAGAAGAGTAAAGGTTTAAAAACCTTTACTCTTTAAATTTTTTTTGATTTACTGTATGTAGTATTTGTTGAGCAACTTTTGAAGTATTAATTGCTATATCATGTGTTTGAGTAGCAACAGAAGCATTACTTTGTGTTTGTTGATCAAGTCTAGTAATTACATCATTAATCTGTTCAATACTAGTTCTTTGCTCTTTTGAAGCTGTAGAAATATCATTTATTGCTTCTGTCGTTTTGGCAATATTCTCATTTAATTTCATATAACCCTTAATCATATTATCAGCAATTTGTTTTCCATTATCAGTTTTTGTTGTGGCATTTTCAACTAATTCTTTAATCTCTTTAGCTGCTTGGGCACTTCTTGAAGCTAAGTTTCTAACCTCTTGCGCTACAACTGCAAATCCTTTTCCTGATTCACCTGCTGTTGCTGCTTCTACTGCTGCATTTAATGATAAAATATTTGTTTGGAATGCAATTTGATCAATCACTGTAATTGCTTCAGCAATAGATTGTGTTTGTTCATTTATTTCATCCATTGATTTAACTGTAGAGTTAGCTAGTTGATTTCCTTCAGATATTGATTTTTTTAACTCTTCTGAGTGTCCTGACATATCTGAAATTCTATTTGTATTATTAATAATAGTACTTGTGATCTCTTCAACTGCAGCAGCTGTTTCTTCTAAAGATACAGCAGTTTCATTTGATGCTTTATTTAATTTATCAACATTATGAAGCAATGTTTTTGAGTTACTATCTAACTCAATACCATTTGCTTTATTTTCTCTTAACATTTCTGTAATAATTAAACAAAGATTATTTAATCCTCTTGATACTTTACCATCAGGATTATCAATATCGTTTGTAAAGTCAAGTTTTGCATAATCTTCTAAAACTTTTAAAATTGGGTTGATATCACTATTTACATTTGCATTAATATTTTCAATCATTTGATTTAAAATATCTTTTAAGTCATTTAGTGCTTTATTTGAAGTATTTGCTTTTACTAAAATATCAAGTTTTCCATTATTAATATGATTTACAACTGATTTTACCTCTTCAATTAAAGCTCTATCTTCATCAAGTCTTTTTGATATTTGTTTAATTTCATCATCAATTACTCTTCCCATATTTCCAAATTCATCATTAGTTTTAATATTTAATTCTTTTGCAACATTCTCTTCACCTTTTAAATATTTAAAGAAAAACTCTAAGCCATCTTCTACATCTTTTATTGGAGATAGTAATCTTGCCAGAGCAAAAAATAAAATAGCTAAAATAATAATAAGAATTACTGTATAAATAAGAGCATCACCTATTATATTTGCTCTAATTTCATCATGAATTTCTTGTTTATCTAACTGAACAATTGTATACCAGTTTGTAAGAGGTATTTTTGTATAAGAAGCAAATACTTCTCTATTTTTATATGTTGCTTCACCAAAATCTGTATTATTTGATGATTTTATTTTTGCAAATACTTCACTTGTTTTTTCAATTAGTTTCTTATCTTTGTGAACTAATATATTACCTTTTTCATCAGCTAAATATGCAAATCCAGTTTTTTTGAATTTTACATTTAAAATTGTATCAACAATAGTATCAATAAAAATATCTGAACCTACAACACCTACAATTTTACCATCTCTTTTTAATGGATAAAAAACAGAAACAACTAATTTTTTTGTCGTATAGTCAACATAAGGAGGTGTTATTCCACCTGTACCCATTTGTACAGCTTGTGTATACCAAGATCTTTTTCTTGAATCATAATCTGTAGTTTGTGGAGTTCTTTTTGTCCCATCTGACATTAAGAAGTTACCATTTTTTTCATAACCAACATAAACTGCAACAAAGTTCCCAGATTTAGAAGCAAGCCTTAATTTATCTTCAATATCTTTATTATTGATATTTAGTTGATTAACATCTTGAGGAAGTTCATTTGCAACTGCTTTTAATATATCAACTTTTGATTGCAAATAACTATTAATAAATTTCGAATTTTGTTTTGATAAATCTAACTCTTTTTGTTTTAAATTCCCAAACAGAATATTATATTCAGTTTTTAAACTATTGAATCCTAAAAAAACAAATGAAATTGTAATAGTAATAAGAAGTAGAATCAAAATTTTTGATTTAATACTGCTTGTTTTCATTTTAGTCCTTACTTTTAGTGTTTAGGTATAACTATACCATTAAAAAGTAGCATTTTAGTATCTAATTTGTATATTATTCTTAATTTTTTGTATTAATTTTGTATATTAATTTCTTGAGTTAGTAAAAAAAAGGCCAAAGGTAAAAAACCTTTGACCTTTTTGAGATTATTATAAAATCTGTAGTTTTATAAATTATCCTAAGAATGGGTTTGCATATAATGCGATCATCGCAATAACTAATGCATAAATAACTTGAGCTTCGATCATCGCTAATGCAATGAACATAGTAGTCATTAATTTTCCACCTAATCCTGGGTTTCTAGCAGTACCAGCGATTGTTGCAGCAGCAGTGTTACCCATACCAATAGCACCACCTAATGCAGCAAGACCAAGACCAATACCTGCAGCAACTACAGAGTAAGCTTTTAAAGTTTCGTTTGCAACTGAACCATCAGCAGCGAAAGCAGCACCAGCAATAGCTAGCATTAAAAGAACGATTTTTTTCATTCTATATTCCTTATTATATATTTTTTTACAAAGTCCGTTCGGCTTGCGTATCCCTACTTATCACTTCGTATTGGCTCGTATTATACATAATAGTTTTTTAAAACTTTATTATTCTGCAATTAAAAAAATTAATATTTACTTTTTGTAACATATAATTCTACTTTTTACTTATTTAACCTAAAAAATATAAATTAAATTATAAATATTAATAAATCTGATTTACTAATTTTCTTTTTGTTTTATTTGCTGTATAATCATTCAACTAAAAATTAAAGGGACTAATATGAAAAAAGTTTTTCTATTCTTTCTTGGTTCAATTCTAATCTTTTTAGGATTGGTATATGCACTTTTATTTACTCCAATAGGTAATTCAATTGTTGCTTCATATATTCAAGATAGTGTGAATTCAAAATTGGCACAGGCAAACTTTAAAGTTGAAAAATTCACTTTAACTACAAGTAAAATTAATTTTATTGCAGATATTGACTCAAACTCTAAAATTAATATTTCAGGTAATTTAGCAATTTTAGAAAAAAGTGTTGATTTAAATTATGTGATAAATATCGATGATTTATCGAAATTAGAAAAATTTACAAAACAGAAGTTAAATGGTAGTTTCTTTACAAAAGGTAGTGTAAAAGGTGATCAAAAACTTGTAGATATAAAAGGTATTAGTGACATTTTTGAAAGTAATACAACATATGATGTAAAATTGGAAAACTTCAAACCAAGCCAAATTAACTTTTTGATTAAAAAAGCAAAAATAAATAAGCTTCTTTATACTCTAAATCAACCAATTTATGCTCAAGGACTTATAAATATCAATGGTAAAATCAAAAATGCAGACTTAAACTCTTTAGATGGTATTATTGCTACTGTTATAACTGATGGTAAAGTAAATAATAAAATAGTAAATACTGCATTTAATCAAAAACTAAAATCATTGATTAACTTTAAAGGGGATATTGTTACTAATTTAAAACCAAATAAAGCAATATCAAAAGTTGATTTTTTTACAACTCCTGCGAATTTATTTGTAGAAAAAGCAGTTGTTGATTTAAAAACTATGAAAATAAATAGTGATTATTTACTTAGTGTTTCAGATCTTTCAAAATTATATGATGTTACACAAACAAAAATGAGAGGTTCTGTTAATATTTCAGGTAATATTGAAAAAACTGCAAAAGATTTAGAAGTTGATGGAAAATCAAATCTGTTAGCTGGAACTTTAAACTTTAAGTTGTTAAATGATGATTTAAGCGCAAATATAAAAGATATAGATATTAGAAAATTAACTCATATGATGTATTATCCTGATTTTTTTACTTCAAAAGCAGATGCTAATGTGAAGTTTAATACAAAAACACAAAAAGGTGATATTGATGCAAAATTATTAAATGGTAAATTTTTGCCAAATGAGTTCTCAACACTTATTAATACATTTGCAAAATTTGATATTACAAAAGAGATTTATGAACAAATTACTTTAAAATCAAATATTGATAAAAAAATTATCGAGTCTAAAATCAACATGAAAAGTAAACTTACTAAAATATCAGTTCCTAATAGTACAATTGATTTAGAAAATTCTACGGTTGATGCGTTGATTAAAACATCTTTAAAAGGTATTGATTTTGA
Source organism: Arcobacter sp. CECT 8985 (assembly GCF_004116495.1). GTDB lineage: Bacteria > Campylobacterota > Campylobacteria > Campylobacterales > Arcobacteraceae > Malaciobacter. The sequence goes on from NZ_PDKC01000007.1 coordinate 42,810, forward strand.
TACAGTTGTTACAGGAGATTTAACAAGTCCAAAAATTTCAGTTGATACAACTAAACTTCTTAAATTAAAAATAAAAAAAGAGGGTAAAAAGTTTATTGATAAAAATAGAAAAAAATTAAAAGAAAAATTAAAAGAAAAACTAGAAGAAAAATTTGGTGCAAAAGCTGGTGGACAAACAGCAGATGATATCATCAAAGGATTCAGAGCCTTTTTTGGAAATAACTAAATTAAAGTAGGGCACTTGCCCTACAAAATAAATAAATTTAAATCATTTTGATAATCATTGTCATTTTTAAGTAACATTTAAACTATCTTGTGTTTTAATTCCATATTGATAATAAATATTAAAATTAAAACAAAGGAAACTTAAAATGGCATTTTCAAAATCGAAAATATTTGTAGCATCACTTTCATTTGCAGCTGCATTGGCATTAACTGGTTGTGCAACTTCAAATCAGAATTCAAACACTCAAATAAACAAAGAGATTACTGCACACAGTTTACTTTCTACTTATGCAAACATAGCATTAGCAAATTATAAAGACGCATTAAGAGATGCAAAAAATTTAGATAAAGCAATAAATGCATTAGCAAAAAATCCTACAGCAGAAACTTTAAATGCTGCAAAAGCAGCGTGGTTAGAATCAAGAGAAACTTATGGACAAACTGAAATCTTTAGATTATCAAATGGTCCTATTGATGCTGAAGAAGGTTGGATTGCCAAAGCATATGGTGCTTTAGAAGGGCAAATTAATGCATGGCCTTTAGATGAAAATATGATTGATTATACAATTGATGCAAATGGTAAAAAAACATCAGGAAATATCATTGATACAAAAGGTAAATTTAAACCAGGTGGCGAAGATAGTACAATAGTTGATGTAAATAAAATAACTGTTGATTCTTTAAGTGCATTAAATGAAAATGGTGGTGAAGCAAATGTTTCTACAGGATACCATGCCATTGAGTTCTTATTATGGGGACAAGACCAAGATTACTCTAATTTTATAAAAGATTCAGTAACTCATGGTCCATTAACAGCAGGACAAAGACCACTTAGTGATTTTACTACTGATAAAAATGCTCAAAGAAGACTTGCTTATTTAAAAGCAGCAAGTAAAAAAATGGTTGAAGATTTACAAACTGTAACTTCAGCTTGGGAAAAAAATATAAATGGAAATACAGGACTTTATAGAGCAGCTTTCTTAGATAATTTAAAAGGTGCAAATGCTAGTAAAAATATTCCAACTAAAACTGCATTAAGACAAATTTTTGCTGGTATGGGTGTATTTGCTAAATCAGAACTTGCAAATGAAAGAATTGCAGTTGCAGTATTAACTCCAAGTGAAGAAGACGAACACTCTTGCTTCTCTGATAATACACACAGAGATATTTATGCAAACTATACTGGATTTAAAAATGTTTTATTTGGAACATATAATGGCAGAAGTTATGGTAAAGCAATGATTGATACTGTAGATGCAAAAACAAAACATAGAATTCTTGACTTAATGTCTTCAATTGAACAAAAAATTGCAAGCATAAATGCAGTTGCTCAATCTTCAAGACATTTTGATTATCAAATTCATCCAACTGATCCACAAGCAAAAGTTATTGTAAAACTTAAAAATGAGTTGAGAAAACTTGGTGATGAGATGGTTAATGTAGCGAAAGCAAATGGTATAGATTTATCAACTAATGATGTTACAGATCCAGAAGAAACAAAAATATAATTTCTTTATAAACAAACTAATATTAGTTAAAAGTCTTGTAGCTATTTTTGCTACAGGGCTTTTTGCCGTTAATAATAGTAGTGAAGTTTTTACAGAAAATATATCAAAAAATAGTATTTTTAAACCAATAAAAGGTTTAAATAATAAACAATATGATGAATATATATTGGGAAAAAGTTTTTTTAGAATTCCATGGGTAGAAGCACCAAGTGCGACAACTGCAAGGGATGGATTAGGACCATTATATAGTGCAAATACATGTATTTCATGTCATCCATCAAATGGTAGAGGAACACTTTTTACAGAAAAAAAAGCTTTATCAAGAGCTTTGGTTGTAAGACTTTCAATACCAAATGACAAAAGTAAAGAACATCAAATGTTGTTTAAAAAGAATGGCTTTATTCCTGAACCAGTTTATGGATCACAACTTTCAATAAATGGTGTTCATGGAGTTAAGTTTGAGGGTAGACCAAATATAAAATATAAAAAAATAAAAGTAAATTTTCCTGATAAAGAAGTTGCAACACTTTTAAAACCAATATATACTTTAAAAGATTTGAATTATGGAAAGTTACATAAAGATGCAATTATCTCATATAGAATGGCTCCAACTCTTATGGGCATGGGATTAATAGAACTAATATCAAATGAACAAATTTTAAAAAATGAAGATGCAGATGATAAAAATGGCGATGGAATATCAGGTAAAGCGAACTGGGTTTATTCTTCTTTGACAAAAAAGTATGAGTTAGGAAGATATACATGGAAAGCAAGTGTTGCAACTGTAGTAGAACAAATAGCAAATGCAATGCACAATGATATGGGACTTACAACTCCTTTTCATAAAGTTGAGAATTGTACTAAGTTTCAAAAAGCATGTAATGAAGCACCAAAAGATTTAAAATATGAGTTTGATGTACCAAAATTTAGACTTGATTCAATTGAATTTTATTTAGCAAATTCAAAAGTTTATAGACCAAAAGAAAATAGTGAATTTAAAAAAGGGCTTGAGCTTTTCAAACAAGTTGGATGTGCATCTTGTCATACTACAAGTTTTGATACAAAAATTGGAAAAGTAAGACCATATTCTGATTTTCTACTTCATGATATGGGAAAAGATTTGGCTGATGGTAGAGTAGAGTTTAAAGCATCAGGTAGTGAGTTTAGAACTGCACCTTTATGGGGGCTTGCATTACATAAAAAAATAAATAAAAAAGAACCAAGATTGCTTCATGATGGAAGAGCAAGAAACTTCCAAGAAGCGATATTATGGCATGGTGGTGAAGCTAAAAATGTAAAAGATACATATATGAGTTTGCCAAAAGAAAAAAGAGAACAATTAATTAAATTTTTAGGAAAGTTATAATGAAGAAAATAGTTATTTTATTTATGTTTTTATTTTCATTTGGATTTTCAAATACATTTACACAAGTAGTAAAAAATGTATCGTTACCAAATGCAAATGAAGCTATAAAAGATTTAAAAGCCTTAGAAAAATCATATAGTAAAGATGATTTCAAAAAATTTGTATATTCTTGGAAAAAAGTTCAAGCTTTATATTTAGCAGGGACAATAAATAGTGATTATATTGATGAACCAAGATATATTGATACATTTCATCAAGGTCATGAAGATATAATCCCTCAAATTAAAAGAGCGATTAAATCAACAGATAAGCCACAAATTGCACTTTTTAAAAATTCAAATAAAAGTATTAATGCAGTTGAATTTATGTTATATAAATCTGATAAAAAATTAACAAAAAGAGAAAAAGTTTTATTATCATATATGTTAAAAGCTATAGAATCTCACTTAAAACAAATACAATCAGTATATGCAGATTATGCAAAAAACAACAAAGAAACAATTGATGAAAAAACTGGTAATGGAGCTATTATTAATACTTTGATTGATTCTACTTATAAATTAAAAGAGTGGAGAGTTGGAGAGCCTGCTGGATTGACAATGAAATACAAAAATGACCCAGATAATAAAAGAGGTGAGTATTATTTATCTCAGCAAAGTTTCGCTGCAATTAAAGCTATTTTAGATGCACATGAACAAGTTATTGGTGATCAAAAGTATAAAAACTTTGCGACTATGGCTATTTATAGTGGGGCTAAAAAACAAGTAATTCAAGTAAGAGATGCTATCAAAAAAGCAAAAGCAGAACTTGCAAAATTAAAAACGGATGATTTTTCTAATGCACAAAATTTATATAAAGCATTGGTAGATTTTCATAACTCTTACTATTTATCATTGATAGAGCAACTTTCAGTTACTGCAAAAATTTTAGAAGCGGATGGTGACTAAAATTGGATTTCTTTGCACTTGAGTATCTAACAAATCCGAATAAAAGAGTATTTTGGGGTTTTCTTTTAAGTTCCTTTGTTATTGCACTTATTTGTGTATATATAAAAAAAGACAAAACTAAAAAGATACTTTTTTCTTCAAAGCTTTGGTGGCATCCAAGTGCAAGAGTTGATTATATATATTTTGTATTTTCATACTTTATTAAGATATTTATGATTTATCCTATTGTTGTAAGTGCAAAAACTATAGCATTAGGAGTTAATAGTTATATGATAGAGGAGTTTGGTTTTCATAGAGCCTCTTTATTACCTTATGAAACTATTATGATTTTATACACAGTATCTTTATTTTTAGTAAGTGATTTTACAAGATATTGGACACATAGGTTTTTGCATACTATACCGTTCTTGTGGCACTTTCATAAAGTCCACCATAGTGCAAAAGTATTAAATCCTCTTACTTTTTATAGAATTCATCCAGTGGAAAACATATTGTTTGGATTTAGATATTCTTTAAGTATAGGTATTGTTACGGGAGTTTTTATTTACTTCTTTGGTGCAATGCTAAGTGTATTTGATGTATTTGGAGTGAATATATTTATTTTTATATTTTCATTAATAGGTACAAACTTGAGACATTCACATGTAAAATTTACATATTTTACAAAGCTTGAAAAATGGCTTATCTCTCCATATATGCATCAAATACATCACAGTACAAAACATTTCGATAGAAATTATGGAGGATATTTAGCTATTTGGGACAGATTATTTAATACTTTAACACTATCAAAAGATGTAAAAACTATGAAATTTGGATTGAGAAAAGAGCAAATGAAAGATTATGACAGCGTAATTAAACTTATATTTACTCCATTTCTTACACTATTTAAAAGGAAACAAATATGAATAATTATATAAAAATATTGGGATGTTCTTTAATTGCATTACTTATTAGTGGGTGTAATAGTGCTTCTATGAGCAAAGAACAATTAGCAAAAATACAATTACAAAAAGAAAGATTAGGGAAAGTTCTTTTCTTTGATAAAAACTTATCAAAAAACAGAACGGAGAGTTGTTCTACTTGCCATAATCCACAAACTGGATTTGTAGATAATAGAGATAATGGTGTTAATAAAATGGCATCTTTAGGAGATGATAATAAATCAATTGGAGATAGACAAGCTCCAACAGCAACATATGCAAAATACTCTCCTAAGTTTCACTATGATGCTAAGAAAAAAGAGTATATTGGTGGTCAATTTTGGGATGGAAGAGCACCAACTTTAGCAGATCAAGCTGGAGCACCACCTCTTAATCCAGCAGAAATGGGAATGCCAGATAAAAAATCTATAATAAATAGAGTAAAAGAAAATGAATATTATGTAAAACAATTCAAAGAGATTTATGGAGATCATATCTTTGAATCAAACGATAAAGCTTATACAGCATTAACAAAAGTAATTGAAGCATTTGAAATGACTAAAGAGTTTGCACCATTTGATTCTAAATATGATAGATATTTAGAAGGAAAATATGATTTAACTCCATTAGAAGATTTAGGAAAATCAATCTTCTTCTCAAACAATAACAACTCTTGCGCTAATTGTCATGTATTAAGAGGTGAAGACAAAAAATATGAAACTTTTACGAACTATGAGTATCATAATATTGGAACACCAATAAATAATAAACTAAGAGCAAAAAATGGTGTAAAAGCAATAGATAATGGACTTTTAAATAATCCAGAAGTTACAGATGTAAAACAAAAAGGTAAATATAAAGTACCAACACTTAGAAATGTAGCAGTAACAGCACCATATATGCATAATGGAGTATTTAAAGACCTTAGAACTGTAATAGAGTTCTATGACAAATATAACAATACAAAAAGAAAAATAAATCCAGAAACAGGTAAACCTTGGGCTGAACCAGAAGTTGAATCAACAATTGCAAAAGAGAAATTAAAAGCAAAAAGACTATCAGATAGAAAAGTAGATGCTTTAGTGGCATTTCTTAAATTACTTACAGATAAAAGATACGAACACCTACTAAAAAAATAACATTGTGAGAAAAAGTTTCATATTTTGAAACTTTTTCTTCATTTTATAAATAACAATATTTTTTAAGATTTTTAAAACCCTTTGTCTTATATACTATTTGTATAAATTATTTTGGAGATAATTATGAGTAAAAAAAGAGTATTAATAACAGGTGGAAATAAAGGAATTGGTCTTGCAATTTCAAGAGCTATGCTTGAACTTGGGCATGAGATTATAATCGTCGCAAGAGAGTTTACTACTTGTCCTTTAATTGGGGTAAAAGATGTAACTGCTATTGAGTGTGATTTATCAAAACTAGATACAATACCAGCACTTGCAAAAGAAGTTGGAGATATTGATATATTGATTAACAATGCAGGTTATATGCAACCAAAATATACTTATGATAATTATCCAGAAGAAGCAAGAGATGCTATTATGAATGTTGATTTGTATGCTCCTGTTGAGCTTATGAATATTTTTTGTAAACATATGAAAAAACAAAAATTTGGAAGAATAGTAAACACTGCTTCAATAGCAGGTCAAGTTGGTCATCCTGATATTTGGTATGGGATTGCTAAAGCTGGACTTATTAATGCTACTAAAATATATGGAAAACTTCTAGGTTCTCATGGTATTACAGTAAATTGTGTAGCTCCAAGCCCAACAGAAACAGACATGCAAAAAGACAACTCAGAAGAAAGAAAAAAAGAGTTTAAAAAGTCAGTTAGTACAGGTAGATTTGCCGAACCAGAAGAGGTTGCAAAAACAATAGTTTGGCTAGCAACTGATAGTCCAGAGTATATAAATGGGACTTGTATTGATATAAATGACTGCTCTTATGCACGATAATTACAATTTAGATTTTTAGAAACTTTTTCTAGAAATCTGAATTTTTCTTTTCTTTTTACTTTTAGTGTAGCTTTATAATAATTATTTTATAATATATTTAATTTTATAACAAATAGGGTCTAATATGTTATATAGAGTGTTTATATTGTTTTTTCTTATTGTTGAAAGTCTTTTTTCTCAAGAGAATAAACAAATAGTAGATTTAACACATCTATATAAAAAAGCATTGGAACAAAACTTCACTATAATTGTAAAAAATAACAACATAATAATAAACAACAAACAAAAATTTTCTATAAACAAAGATAAATCAGAGTGTATAATAGGTTTGTATTGTCAAGGCAATTACAACTCAATGTTAGTTTTAGAACAACTTGTAAAAAGACATTATAAAGAATCAAAAACTAAAAAGAATAAATTATTATTGGATATGTTTTATGAAAATAAAGCTAAAAAGTTAGATGCTGTACTTTTATTTCAATTATCACTAATATATTTTGATACTTTAAAATTACAAAAAAACAAAGATTTATTACAAGAAAGAATCTATCTTATAAAAGATAATATGAAAATATCTAAAAAAAGAGAAAAAAGTGGAATAAAACAAGATAAAGATTTAAAAAAGTGGAATGTTGAATTAAAAAATGTAAAAAATGATCTATTAAAAGTAAAAGAAAAAATTCTTAAAAATAAAACTAGTCTATCCTATCTTACAAATAGCAATATAAAAAACAAAAAATTAAAAGATTATTTCATTGATAGTGAAGAGTTTAAGATACTAAATGAAACTATTGCTTTTTATATAAATAATAAAGAAAAATTTGATTCTATTAGTTCAAAATTGTCAAATGAAATTATACAAAATGATAAAGAAATTAAGATATTAAACTCTTTAATTGAACATAAATCAAAAGTAGTAAAAAAAAGTAATAAATATGAAAAACAATTAAAAGAAAAAAGTCAAAAGAATATACAAGAAGGTAAAAACCTAACAAAAGAGCATAAACCATGGAGTAGTGAGAAATTTGATAAAATTATTCAAGAAAAGCTTTCTGTTTATATGAATGCAAAAATAACAAATAAGACAGTACAAAATAAATCAGAACTTCAAAACTTGATATATACTTTGTCAAATAAAAAAATAAAAATAAAAAAGAAAATATATGATATTTTAAAAAAAGTTTTATCTTCATATAAAACAATTAATAATACCTACATATCAAGTATTACAACTAGAAATAATTTTATAGGAATAAAGAAGTTATATGACAGATCAAAAATTGATATGAAAGTTTTACTTGATTCTCAAAATAGTATGATAATTTCAAATCAAAATAGATATAGTTCAATATATGATTATTTGGAAAATATTTTGATGCTATATTATGATGCAGGAAGTTTAAATATTATTTATGATAAAAATGAAAAATCTAAGTTTGAAACTAAGATTTTTCGTTAGTTAATTGCTTTTTTTTGAAAATTTTAATATTGTTTAATATCTTTACTGCAAATAAAGTCATGATTGTTCCTATAACAATCGATGGGCTGATTTCTTCTTTTAAAAATATTGCACTAAATGAAATGGCAAACACTGGAACTAAAAATATAAAAGTACTTACTTCATTTGCTCCTAGTTTTTCAATACCAATAAAATATATTGTTGTTGCAAAAGTTGTAGAAATAACAGAAACAATAAACATATTAATCCAAAATACTGAATCAAAACTACTAAAATTAATAGCAGAAAAATCTACAAAAAATACTGCAGCTATTATAGACATAATAACATACATATAAAATGAAAATACCATTGGAGAAGTATTTGTACTTTTAGAACTAACAATAGTAACCAATGCCCAAAGTAATGAACCACATAAAAAGTATAAGTTATGAGCAGTAAATACCTCTTGCATATTAAATGTCCAAACATGAAGTATAGTAAGTACTCCAAATCCTCCGATTATCAATGCAAATACATCTTTTTTCTGTATTTTTCTTTTATAAAATAGTGCCATTAATATAAAAGTATTTATTGGTATTAGAGTTGTTACTAATGCTCCACCTAAACTTGCAGTACCATATTTTGTTCCAAGAAAGTAGCATTTCATATATGCAATCATTAAAATAGAAGCAATGATACATAATATAAGACTTTTTTTACTAATATAAAAATACTTTTTATAATATACTAAAATAGGTGCTAAAGTAATAATAGTAAAAAAGTTTCTAAAAACAATCATTTCGTATTCATTTATATATGAACTAAGAACCTTTGCATTAACCCAAGATGCTCCCCATCCAGACATTGCAAGTATCATTAATATATAAAATATATTTTTATTTTTTTGTGTCATAATAATCTCTCATATTTAAAAATTTAATTTGAATATATTAATTGTAAGGTTATTTATTTAGACAGTTAGAACAGATTCCTTTGATAATTATATTATCAATTTTGTGATTTGGAATTTTAAAATCCATTTTTTCTGGAATACACTCTATTGCTGAGCATTTTGTACAAATGAAATGTGCATGGGGATTGTTTTGTATTTCATAGTATCTTTTCTTATCATTTGATTCGAAACTATTTACAATTCCTTCTTCTTCAAATTTTGTGATATTTCTATAAAATGTTGCTTTATCCATTGATAAACTATTTTTTATATCATCATAACACAGAGGTTTACTAGAATTATTAAATATCTCTAAGATTGCTCTTCTAGCAGTTGTAAGTTTTAAATTTTTATTATCTACTAATTTTTCTATATTCATAAGAGTGATTATATCAATTTTTTATTAAATTTCCATTATTTAATTGCGACTAAGTTGCAATAAAGAAACTATATAATAAAATTTCAAAAATGCAACACGATTGCAAAAAAAATAGGAGAATTTAATGAAAAAACTTTTTATTTTACTTCTTGCATTTAGTACTTTTGTACTTGCAAAAGAGGTTACTGTAAGTATTATTCCACAAAAATATTTTGTAGAAAAAATTGCAAAAGATAAAATATCAGTAAATGTTATGGTTAGACCAGGTTTTGAACCTGCAACGTACGAACCAAAATCATCTCAAATGAGAAAACTTTCTAATTCAGATGCATATTTTGCTATTGGAGTACCATTTGAAAAAGTATGGTTAGAAAAATTTAAAAATGCAAATAAAAATCTTTTAATTGTAAATACTCAAGATGGTATAACTAAAATAAAAATGGCTGCACATCATCACCATGATGCAGATCATGAAGAACACGAAGACCATGACCATGATGCAGATCATGAAGAGCATGAAGATCACGATGCACATGAACATACAGGATTGGATCCACATATTTGGTTAGATCCATTACTTGTTAAAGTACAAGCAAAAAATATTTATAAAACACTTGTAAAAATTGATGCAAAAAATAAAGATTTTTATAGAAAAAATTATGAAAATTTTATTTTGGAAATTGATTCACTTTATTTAAAAATCAAAAATATTCTTAAACCTGTAAAAGGTAAAGCATTTATGGTATTTCATCCTGCTTGGGGATATTTTGCAAAAAGATTTGATTTACAACAAATTCCTATTGAAGTTGAAGGTAAAAACCCAAAACCAAGTCAATTAGCTCATTTGATTGATGAGGCAAAAGAACATAATATAAAAGTTGTATTTGTTGCACCTGAGTTTTCTCAAAAAAGTGCTAAAATAATTGCAAAAAGTATTAATGGTGTTGCTATACCAATGAGTCCTTTACATGAAGATTGGGAAAAATCTCTAATTAATACTGCTAAACAAATTGTTGATTCATATAAAAAATAATGATAAAAAAATTACTTTTATTTCTCTTTTTGTTCACAAGCATAGCCTTTGGTTGTGCTTTGTGTGCTATTTATTCTCCTGATACAAAAGTTTCTATTAAAGTAAATTCAACAGATACAAAAATTACTTCATTGGATATAAAATGGGTAATTACAAAAGATTTTACAAATCAATTAAAACAAGTATATGATACAAACTTAGATAATAAGATAGATAAAGATGAATTAAAATTTGTCAAAAAAGCTCTTATTGATTATGCTAAATACAAAAATTATATGACTAGTATTTCATATGGTGAAATTATTAACAAAGAAAAATCTGATAACTTTACTGTTACTAAACAAAGAGTTGACATAGAAAATGGTTTTTTACATTTTTTCTATACAATAAATGTTGATTATGATATAAAAAATGACTATAGTTTGTATGTTCACTTAAATGATGATGAAAACTATTTTGCTTTATTACTCGAAAATGATTTTATATCATTTAGAAATAAAGCTAAAATATCAAAAATTACAGATAAACAAAGTGTTATATTTTTGATAAATAATGCTCATATTCCTAAGAAAATAGAAAAAGAAAAAAAAGAAGAAAAAGAAAAAATTGTTCAAGAAAAAAAAGAGGTTGTAAAAAAGAGTAATACTCAAGTACAAAATTCATCTTTACAGTTCTCACTTCTTAAAAAATTTGTAGAAAAAGTAAAAAAATATCTTTTAGAAGTACAAAAAGGGAATAGTTTTGCTTTATTTACTTTGCTTTTTGTTTCATTTCTTTATGGTGTCATTCATGCACTTGGCCCAGGTCATGGGAAAACATTAGCATTTTCATATTTTAGTACGAAAAAAAGTAGTTATAAAAAAGCATTTGGAATTTCACTTGCTTCGTCGTTTCTTCATATCATAGGTGCTTTGATTTTAGTTTGTATTTCTGTATTTATTTTAGAAACAGTATTAAGCAATTTTGTAAAAGATACAGTGAAAATATTAACACAAATTTCAGCTGTTATGATTATGCTTTTAGCTTTTTATATATTTTTGCAAAAAATGAATAATAAAGGATGTGGTTGTAGCTCATGTAGTTCTACTAATCAACAAGGAATTACTTGGAATAATACAAATAGTATTAATTTAAAAAACAATGATAATATTGATTTTAAAAAAGTAAATAAAAAAAGAAGTGATTTATACTTTATCTTAACAGCAGGACTCATTCCTTGTCCTGGAACTGTCATACTTTTTATTTATGCATTTATATTAAAAACATATTTTGCAGTATTGTTAGCTTCTGTGGCAATTAGTTTTGGTATGGCTGTTGTAATATTTGCAAGTTCATTTTTAGGAGTTAGCTTACATAAAATAAGTTCAAAATCTCATAAACTTACTAATATCTTAGAAATTGGATCACCAATTGTTATGTTTATATTAGGTCTATTATTGCTATTTAGCTCAAATAGCTTATAAGATTAGAAGTCTTTCTTCTAATCTTTTACTTTAAATAAGTAAGAAGATATTAATTCAATTTAATTATAATATTACAAAATTTTATAATGAGAAATAATGTACAAAAACTTACCTACTGTTGCTTTTTGGCTAATAGGAATAATCTGGGGATCAAATTTTATATATATGAAATGGGCAAGTGAGTACCTTAGTGCTTCTCAAGTTGTTTTTATTCGAGTTCTTTTTGGATTTATTCCTGTTTTTTGTTATGCTTTGTATTTAAAAGTCATAAAAGTAGAACACTTTAAATATGCAATACATTTTTTTATTATGTCTTTACTTGGAACAACAGTTTATTACTATTTCTTTGTAAAAGCAGCAGCACTTTTATTATCTGGAGTAAATGGAGCATTAAGTGGTTCAATACCCCTTTTTACTTTTATTTTATCAATTATATTTATAAATGAAGAAAGAGCAACATTTCGTAGATTTTTGGGTATAATTGTGGGGTTATTAGGAGTTATTTTAATAGCTAAGCCATTTGATGCAAATCTATTACAAACAAATATAAATGGAGTTATTTATATAGTGACTGGCTCATTAATTTTAGGCATGTCTTTTGTATATGCAAAAAAGTTTATAAGTAGATTAAAAATACATTTTGCTGCACTTACAACTTATCAGTTAGGTTTTGCACTGCTAGTTTTAACAATAATTACTGATTTTAGTAATATTTCTAATATATTAAATAATACACATGTATTTCTTGGAGCTGTATTTGGTCTTGGATTATTAGGAACAGGATTAGCTTTTATTTTATACTATTATTTAGTAGAAAAACTAGGTGCGGTTAATGCCTCAACTGCTACTTATATACCCCCTGTTGTAGCACTTTTTATCGGATATTTTTTCATCGGTGAAAATATTACATTAGTAGATATATTAGCCACAATGCTTATATTCTCAGGTGTATTCCTAATAAATAAAAAATAATTATAAAAGAAAAAAATGTTAACTTCAAAACCATTAAATGTATTTTTTAAATATGCTATTCCTTCGATTTTTGGATTAGTTGCAATATCATCTGCTTCTATAATTGATGGATATTTTGTAGGAAATTATATAGGTCCTATTGCACTTGCAAGTTTAAATATGAGTTATCCTATTGTTACAATTATTATAGGATTTGCTTTTATGTTTGCTGCTGGAAGTAGCGTATTATGTGCAAAATTGATTGGAGAAAAAAATATAAAAGAATCAAATAATATCTTTACAAAAGCTATTATTTTTATTGTAATATCTTCTATTTTAATAGTATCTATTTTATTACTTAATCTTGATAATATTTTTACACTTCTTAATGCTGAAGATAGATTAAAAAAGCTTACAATTGAGTATTTATCAATAGTTTTATATTTTTTACCAATTCTTATGACAGGAATAGTTTTAGACTATTTTGTAAGAGTTGATGAAAAACCAAACTTAGCTTTTTTTGCACTATTTTTTAGTTCAATTTCAAATATAATATTAGATTACTATTTAATAGTAATAAAAGGTTACGGAATAAGTGCAGCAGCATATGCAACTGGAATATCTCAATGTTTTATTTTTATTATATTAATAATATATTTTCTAACTAGTAAATCAAATTTTAGTTTTATTATTCCATATGGAGGAATAAGTACTATTCTAAAAGCTATAAAAAATGGTTCATCAGAGTTTGTAAATGAAGCTTCAAGTGGAATTACGGTGATTATATTTAACTATATAATGCTTAAAAATTTTGGAACATTTGGTGTTACTGCATTTACCGTTATTGGATATTTTATTATGGCAAGTTTAGTTGTGAATTTTGCAGTTGCTGATTCTATGCAACCAGTAATTAGTAAAAATTATGGAGCATTAAATTTTCTAAGAATTGAAAAAATATTAAAAATTGCAGTTATTTTTTTAATACTTTATGGAATTACTTTAGCTTTTATTATTTTAAGTTATCCAAATATGTTAATTGAACTATTTTTAGAAGGTGAAAATAAAAAAGTTATAGAAGATTTAACTTTAAAATTTGTATTTTATATCTGGCCTGCATTTTTATTTTCAGGTATTTGTATATTAATTACATCATATTTTACAGCACTTCACAAACCTTTAAACTCTATAATTATTGCAATTTCAAGAAGTTTGATATTACCTATATCATTGATTATGATATTGCCAAAATTTTTAGGAGATATTGGGATTTTTTTGACTATTCCACTTAGTGAATTTATAACTTTTTTAATTGCAAGTTTTCTTTTTATTAAGCAAAGAAGTAATACATTTTTTTGTAAAACTAACAAATAATTAATAAACATATTCTAAAATAGCAAATACTTGTGTCTTATGGAGAAATATCTTGAATGCAATAAAAATTTTAGTTTTAGAAAGTATAGATAGTACAATTTCACAAATTATAAATATTTTAGAAGATAATGACTTCCAAATAGAAATTTGTAAAGACAATAATGAATTTTTTGAATGTATTTACAATAATTTATATGATTTATATATGATAAATATAAATGAAATGTCATTGTCTAGATTTCAACTTATGCAAGCACTAAATGATTTTCATGATATAACAATGAAAATGGTAATAACCTCTGCTCCAACTATAATAAAACCTTCATTTATACATGGCTGTGATGAATGTATTATTAAAAATGTAGATAAAAAAGAGATTTTATTAAGAGTAAAAGCTTTAATTAGAAGGCAATTTCGTGTATATACAGACAAAATAGCACTTAGAAAAGATATCTATTATGATATTTTTTCAAAAAAGGTTTTAAAAAATGAAAAAGAGATTTTTTTAGGTGAGAAACCATTATTAATTTTAGATTATTTACTTAAATACAAAGGAAGTTTTGTATCTTCAAGTACTTTAGAAAATGGAGTATATCCAGTAAGTACTAATTGTAAAAATGGCTCAATTAGATTTCATATTCATAAGATTAGACAAATGATTGGTAATGATGTGATTATTTCAAATAGAACTAATGGTTATAAAATAAATATCTAAAAAGGAAGTGAAAACTTCCTTTTTATTTATAAAGAATTTTTAAATAATATAAAAAATCCCCAAGCAAAATAAACTATGCACCATACAGATAAAATCCATAATACACTATTTGCTAAAAATGTAACTGTTTTATCTTTTGAAGCATCAAAGTAACCATTGTTTTTACCAACTTTCCATGCCATTGTTGAAATAAATGTTACTCCAATTCCTCCTAATGATACGAATGTTAATATAAACATACTAATTGAAGTCCATTCTATATTTAATGGATAATCATAAATATTATAGCCCATGTTATTCATAATATTAAATCTAATATATTCTCTAAAACCTGAAATTATTAATAGAAATACAATAAATAAAACAGTTGAAATATAGCTATTTTTTATGCTTTTTTCTAGTAGCAAAAATCCTAATAAATAAATACAAATTAAAATAGAAAAAATATCAATAGTTTTCCACATTTGAAATGACCATGCTATAAATAATACAAAATTAATTATTATTGCAAATGTTGTGATTTTGCTGCCTAATGCTTTTATATGATTAGTATATGATTCTAAAAATGATTTATTTGATTTAATAAAATCACTATAATTTTGTAAAAATAAACCAACCGCTGTAATACTTAAACTAATAAGAAATAAAAATCTAATAGTATCAATATGAAAGTTTAGACCAGAAGTATCAACAACACCATTTGGTGCATACCATTGCATCCATTTTTCAGGTTGAATTGATTGAACTGCAAAAGAGTGCATTAATAATCCTGCAAAAATAAGAAGTAAAAATGATATTGTACCTATTAATTTGCTACTGCTTTTATTTGCTTTATTTGCATAATAGTACCAATAATACATACTATATCCAACCAATAAGCAATATATAAAAATAACAACCCAAAGTCCTGATAGAGTGTTTATTGTGTACCAGTTTGGATCATATATAACTTGCGTAAAAAGTAATGGGGCAACTCCCAGTACTATAAGTAAAGATACACTAATTTTTCCAACTTGTATCAAATGAGGAGTTAATACACTCCAATTTTTATCTGTTTTTTGTCTAAGTGTACCATAAAGTGATAATCCTAAAGCTCCCAAAGATAAAAATACAAATAATGCATGTAAAGCCCATGTCA
Source organism: Arcobacter sp. CECT 8985 (assembly GCF_004116495.1). Classification (GTDB taxonomy): domain Bacteria; phylum Campylobacterota; class Campylobacteria; order Campylobacterales; family Arcobacteraceae; genus Malaciobacter. The sequence goes on from NZ_PDKC01000007.1 coordinate 59,192, forward strand.
AAATATATAAACCTTGAAAAACTACAGGATAAAATGGAAGACCCGCTGGGTCTCTTAATAAATTTAATATATCTGCATTCATTATTTTTCCTTATTATTTTGAGATTCAATCCAAGTAGCCATTGCATCAAACTCTTTATCTGGTAAATTTATTTTTGGCATATAATCAATTGCACCTTGTGCAAGAGTGTATTTCATAAATGATTTAATCATTTCTTTATCTTGTCCTTTGAATTTAGGTAATAATGGTCTAAATTTACCATTTAACTCTAATGAATGACAATTTGAACATGCAATTTTTGTAAGTAATTTACCAACTTCAAGTTTATTTTCTGGCGTAATAGTTTTTAGTCTTTTAGGAATCCAAACATTTACATTTAATAAACCATGTTTTGCAATAATATCTACTTCATTTTTTATGTTTTTACCTGGAACATCTCTTCCCATTACTTGATTACTATATACATATTGTCCCACAACATATGGTTTTCTAATACTCTCTCTTAATTTTTCTCCTGGCCAAAGTCCAATAATTCCAATAACAAATAACATAGTTATTGAAACAGCTTTATTTATAAAGTTTGGTTTGAAAATTGCTACTGCAAAATATATTGAGAATAGAACAATCAATATGATTCTAGTATTTATTACTTGTGGAAGATAAATATCAAGTAATGTTTTTGCATTTTCAGGTAGTGTAGTTATATACCACATAAAACTAACTAATGTTAAAAATCCCCCAATAATACTTATTACACCCATTTTTTTAGTAAGTTCTAGTTTTAATTCTTCTTGTTTTAATGCACTTGTAATTATCAATCCAATTACACCTGACATCATTATCATAAAACCAAGTCTTAAAAATAAATGAGGAAAAGTATTTATACCAAAGAATGCATCACTTACAGCACCTGTTTGATAAAATGCATCATTTCCTGGCCACATCATGAAACTTATAATTCCAATAATTAAAAATAAAGTTCCAACAGAAGCTAGTGCAAATGCATATGTTAATTTAAGATGAGTTTTTCTATCGATCTTTTCAATAAAATAAACTAAAGCAAAAACTCCAACAACTTCAAATAAGAAAAATACCCATTCTGTTGCCCATACCCAAACAAAGTTGTGGATTAATGCACTAATACCTCTAGGGCTTGCAGCTGTTGCTGTATACCAAATACCTGGTCCAGTTATTGAACCTATCACATAAGAAAAAATAAGTAAAAACATTCCATATTTTTTCATATAAGAATAAAGTTCAGGTCTATCTTCTTTATATGCTTTATGTGCTAAAAAAGCAAAAAGCAATGCTGCACCAACTGATGTATGCGAGGCAAGTATGTGAATAGTTCCTGTTATTCCCATAATCCATGCAGAACCTATTTCTGGAAAATAAAAAAGAGGAAACATACCAATTTGTTCCATTCTTTTCTCCTTTTTGTATATTTAGTTTGCACCTTGTGCTAAAACTTAAATAAAATGCTAATGCAATATTGTTAATTTTATGTTATTAAATGGTCATTTTTTTATTTAGTGAAGTTTTATCAGAAATTAGTAGGAGACTGATTTTTATAAAAGAGTGTGATTTAAATGACCATTGGTGAAATAATAAATAATGATTGTTAATTTTTTGTTTGTAGTAGTACTAAAATATCAAAAATGATGAATTAAATACAAGAAAATAGTATTAGTTAGTTGATAATAATGAAAAGGCTATTTTTAATATAGGAGTTTTTTATAGTAATAAAACTAAAGTCAAAAGTCTTAAGAAATAAGACTTTCTACTCTTTTAAATTCGTTGATAATATCTTCAATATTTTCAGTTCCAACTGAAATACGAAGTAAATCAATAGGTAAGTTTATTTTTTTTAAAAACTCCTGGCCTTTTTTACAAGAGATATAATTATAATGTGCAAGATAAACATATGGCATAAGCAAAGTGAATTCAGTTCCTAGACTTGGTCCTTTTGCAAAGTTTAAGTTATCATATATTTTTCTAAAATCTTTTTTAAATGTGACAGAGATTAGTCCTGAATATGAATTATCATCAATCATAGCTATTTCATAATTTTGTCTGTTTTGTTTATTGCAACAGTAATAAATTTTATCTATAAGTGAGCTTTGCTTGAAATATTTTACAAGTTTTTTTGTATTAGAACTTATTTGTTTTACTCTTTTTTCATATCCTCTTATTTCATAAGCTAGTCTTTGAATATCTTTTATATATACCATATCAAGATGTTTAAAAAACTCACCTTGCATATGTGAAATTTTGAAGTTTTCATTTAATATAACTGCTCCCATTAGAACATCTGCATTCCCACAGGCAAATTTAGTAAGTGATTCTACTAAAATATCTGCATATGGTTTTAGATTTAGATTATATGGTGTTGCTAAAGTTGCATCAATAACAAGTGGAATATTGTATTTATCACATAATTGTCTTAATCTTTTTACATCAACACTTTGAATTAGTGGGTTTGTAGGAATTTCTGTAATTATTGCACATACATTTAAGCCATTATTTTCTAAAAATTCTTCAACAATATCAAGGTTTGTTATATCAAGAAATTTTTTTGTTTTATCATAATGGTGTTCTACGATATTCATCGTATCAAGATATAACCATCCAAGTTGAACTAAAATTGTTCTATTGTTTCTTTCTTGAATTTTTTTCAAGCCTCGAACAACACCATATATTGCATTCATACCTGATGGGGCAAGTGCTATATTTTTTATTGGTTGATTGTACGCTTTTGCTAGAGTATTTTTTAGTATAAAAGTTGCAGTTTTTTCATCTTCAAGTTCTTCATGATAAATTGTATCAATTAGATTTACTTTATATAAGTAATCTTGTGCAAATCTTGAAGATAAATTACAACCAACATGTTGAATAAAAGTAAGAACTTTTTCAAGTTGTGTTGTTCCTTTTTGCACAAGAATTACACCAAAAGGTTCATCAATATCTATTTTATTATAAATAAAATATTTATCACTTACAATTTTTACAGCTTCTTGTGAACTTAAAAGTACAACTTCATAATTATCACAAACATTATATTTTTCTTTTATATATTTTGCAAGAATTTTTAAATAAGGGTGCAAAATAAATCTAGGATAAGCACTTTTTATTTTTTTTAATATTTCAGGATTCTGCTCTTCATAATCTATTACATCTTGCAATTTTGGCATACTTACTGAAACTGCATGAATATTATTTATAGGTAGTGTTTCTCCACAAGCAATGTGCTTAAATAATTCTTCTTTCATCTACTTTTTACTTTACTGCTTGTTGTATGTCTTCTATTAAATCTTCAATATTTTCTAAACCAATTGAGAATCTTACTGTACTATCACTTATTCCAATTGCAGCCAATTCCTCTTTTGAAAAACTTGCATGAGAAATTTTTGCAGGAATTTCAACTCTTGAATCTGGACTTCCAAATGAACATTTTTCTCCAAATATTTTTGTTTTTTCTATAAATTTTTCAGCTAGCTCTTCACTTGTAAAGTCTACACAAAAAACACCTGGCATATATTTCATTTGTTTATTTGCAAGCTCATATTGAGGATGTGATTTTAAAGCAGGGTGAGTTACTTTTTTTATATACTCTTGTTTTTCTAAAAACTGTGCAATTTTGATAGATAAGTCTTGGTGTTCTTTCATTCTCACTTTTAGTGTAGGAATTCCAAGTGATATTAAATAAACATCCATTGGGTTTTGACTTCTTCCATGCGCATTTGCATAGTAGTGAATTTGTTGGCTTAACTCTTGTGTTTTAGCAACAATTGCACCTGCAACAACAGCACCATGACCTGAAATATATTTTGTTGTAGAAAATAGACTAAAATCAGCACCTAAATCTAAAGGCTTTTGACTAATGAAAGTAGCAAGTGAATTATCAACTGCGAATAAGGCTTCATATTTATGTGCTAAAGTTGCAACTTTTTCTAAATCGATTATTTTAAGACCAGGATTTGTAGGACTTTCACAAAGTACAAGTTCAATTGGATTATTTTTTAAAATCTCTTCAACATTATCAAATTCTAAAAAGTTAGCAAAGTGAACTGTAATATTATATTTTTCTTTAAATACTTTTAATAATCTAAATGTTCCACCATAACAATCAGCTTCTACAATTATATGTGAATTTGCTTTTAATACAGTTTCAAAAAGTAGTGCAACTGAAGCAATTCCTGTATGTGTACAAACACATCCTGCACCATTTTCAACTTCAGTAAAAAGATTTTCTAGCATCTCTCTTGTTGGATTATCACTTCTTGTGTAATCATAAATCTTATCACCATTTTGTTTTTTTAAATCAAATGTTCCTGTATTGTATATTGGAAAATGTGAAGCACCTGCTACATCTTCAAAAGGTGCAAATTTCGCAATATGACTTAAAGCTGTTTCAATATTTTTATACATTTTATCCCCATAATTTCTTCTAATATAATAATATTTTACTATAAAAAAGATTATATAAAGTTATAGGTATAAAACTATATATTTTTTTCAAAGTTTGTAATAATCTGTTTTTCTCTATATATTAAATATTCATCTTTAAAAAATTTATTATTTTTTGTTGGGATTGATTGTTTTAGTATTAGCCCCTTGATATCTGTTTTATCAATATGAAACTCTTCATAACTAAAGCCAACTTCTTTAAATGCACCTTTTACTAAGGTATTATTTTGTGAGCAAATTATAATTGCATTTTTAGTTATAACTTCTTTTAACAAATTTATAAAATCATATGTTAAAAGTGAAGGATTAAGATTTGGCAAAAAAGTATCTAAAAATACAATATCATACTTTTTTGATAGCTTTTTTATTGTGTGTCTTGCATCACCAATAAATAACTCTAAGTTATTTTTGTCATCTTTATATTTATAAGTAGAAAAAATTGTTTTTAAAATATCTTTTTCTTTGATATTTTTAATTAGTTTAGCTGCTTGCTTTATGATAAGTTTATTTTTATCAAGTGCTGTTATATTAAGCTTATTTTCTTTTGGTAGTTTTATCGCTTCTAAACTGTTATATCCCATTCCAAAACCTATATCTAAAAGATTTATTTCTTTTTCTTTTAATCTATTTTCTAATTTTGATTGTTTTATAAATAACTCTTTTGCTTGGACGTATGCTCCACTTTTTGGATGATAAAAATCTTTATATTTTTTATCCCATATAGTTATGCTTTTATCTTCTAATAAAAAACTGTTTTGATCTTTTAAAATTATATTTTTACTTTTTAATAAATCACCTTGATAGTATCCTGCATCTTTCATTGATTCATTAACATATTCAACAAATTGTCCTTTTTGCATATGCCAAATTGGTGCAACCAAATCTTTACTTGATGTGTCTGTTGAAATTCTAATAATTGGAATATGACTTGGAATATTTCTAATTAAATAGATTAGTTCATCTGCATATTCATACTCATTGTATGTTTTAAATGGTGTTACTTTATATTGATTATGAAGTTGTGTATTTTTAATTATATGAAGATTATGTATTTTAATTCCATCAACATTTTCTTTGACTAATTGTTTTACTGTATTTTCCCAATTAGTTCTTGTTTCATTTTCTAAACCTATAATAATATGTGCAAATACTTTTAGGTTATATTTTTTTATTTTTTTAATAGCTTTAATTGAAGAGTTTGCATCATGTCCTCTATTTATTTTTTTAAGAGTTGAATTATTTAATGTTTGCACTCCTAAATCAATATAAACATCAAGTTGTTCATTTAATTCTTTTAGATATTCAAGTACATTATTAGATAAACAATCAGGTCTTGTTCCTATACTTATTGCTTTGAAATTATATAAACTTAATAATTTAGAGTAAGTTTGTTTTTGATTTATTACTGAAGTAAAAGTACCTGTATAAGCTTGAATATATAACATGAATTCTTTTGCATTGTATCTATTTTTTGAAAAATTAATTGCATTTTTTATTTGTTCATTTGCATCTTTTGCATCTAAAAGTTGTGCTGCTCTTGCTCCATTTTCTGGACAAAAAGTACATCCACCTATGCCATTTTTATCTCTATTTGGACAACCAAAATCTAGATCGATTGGAATTGTATAAAGATTTGTTTTATAGATATTTTTCATATAAGCTTTAAAAGTAAAGTAAGCAGCTTCTTGCATATAAATCCTTTGTGCAATTATATTTATATTTTCATTAAAATTTATTTTTTCTTTAAAATTTTAATATAATAGTATAAGTATAGTAAATACTTATTTTGATTTGTTATTTTAAATTAAAAAGAAAAAAATAATGAAACTAGACCAATTACAATTAAATACAAAATATTTAGATTCTGTAAACAAGGAATTTTATCAATTATTAGATGCTACACCACTTGATGATGCTTTTTTAATCTCATATAATAAAAAGTTATGTGATGAAATAGGTCTTGACTATGAAGAGTGTGAAACTCAAGAATTTGTTGATTTTATTAATGGCAAAAAAATTTTAGATGGTTCAATTCCTTATTCGATGGTATATGCAGGGCATCAATTTGGTTCATTTGTTCCAAAACTTGGTGATGGAAGAGCAATAAATCTTGGAAGTATAAATAATTGGCATCTTCAAACTAAAGGTTCTGGACTTACTAATTATTCTAGACAAGGTGATGGAAGAGCTGTCCTTCGTTCTAGTATTAGAGAATATATAATTAGTGAAGCAATGAATGCTTTGGATATTCCAACAACTAGGGCATTAGCAATAATTGGTTCAGAACATAATGTTTATAGAGGTGCTTTTGATATACAAAAAGGTGCAGTTGTTTTAAGAGCAAGTGATTCTTGGATAAGAATAGGTACTTTTGAATATTTTGCAAGAACAAAAAATCCTAAAAAAAGTCTAAGCCAATTAGCTGATTTTGTTATTAGTGAAAATTATACTCATCTTGAAAATGATGAAAATAAATATGAAAAATTCTTTTATGAATTAGTAGATAAAACAGCAGTTTTAATAGCAAAATGGCAAGCATATGGTTTTATGCATGGAGTAATGAATACAGATAATATGTCTGTTTCAGGTGTTACTATTGATTATGGGCCATTTAGTTTTATGGATTACTTTGAAAAACATTGTATTTGTAATCATACTGATTTTGAAGGTAGATATTCTTACAATAACCAGCCATATATAGCAAAATGGAATCTATTTGTATTAGCTGATTCTCTTAGTTTTATCACAAATTTTGAAAATTTAAAACAGTATTTAGATACATTTTTTTCTTTACATGAAAGAGCATATTTAGAGCTTATGAATAAGCGACTTGGTCTTGATATAAATTTAAGTGGAGATAGAAATCTTGATTTAATTTTAAAACTTTTAAATGCATTAGAAAATTCTAAAATTGATTATAATCTGTTTTTTTATAAATTATCTCAAATAGAAAATATTGATGATTTTTCAAGCATATTAGATAATTGCATTGATCCTACACAAATGCAAAATTGGCTTGTTGATTATAAAAAAGCATTATTACTTAATCCAAGGGCTCAAAATAAAAAGTGTGAAGAGATGAAAAAAGTAAATCCAAAATATATTATAAAAAATTATATGTTACAAGAAGCTATTGAAAAAGCAGAAGAGAGTGATTTTAAACTAGTAAATGATTTATTAAATATTGCATCAAATCCATTTGCAAAGCATGAAGAATTTGAAAGATATGCAAAAGCTACACCTTTAGAATTTGCAAATATTAAGTTATCTTGTTCTTCATAAAAAGTAAAAGTTTTAACTTTTACTTTCCATCTGCAGAAATTTTACCTGCACCTAAGAATATGATTGATAAATAACCAAATATATAAAGATAAATAGTCTCTAATAATGGTGCCCCATATTCTGATAGTTTAGTTATATCATTTGGATGAGCTAAATAAACTGCAACAATCATATTTACAATAATTATAAAAGCACTTAATTTTGTTTTATATCCAATAATTATTAATATTGGAGCTAAAACTTCACCTATATACGCCCCATAAGCTAAAAATGAAGGCATATTATTTTTTATTAATAATCCTTCAACAAAACTTACCCCATATTTAATTTTTGCATAACCATGAAAAAGCATTAAAATAGCTAATGTCAATCTTAATAGTAGTTTACCAAAATCTTCAGTTGTAGTAGTATTCATTCTTTAATACCTTTATTTTATAATAGTATTAATTATGCACTAGTTGAACTTAAAAGTTAATAATGATTATTAAAAAAACTTAAAAATAATAGTTATTTATGAAATACCCTTGCTTTTTTTATATTATTATGTTATATTATCTGTACTTTCTTTTACAACTTATTTGTTTTCTTCCGTCTCTTTTCAAATTCGTCATGAATTAACAAATCAATTTTAAATTAAATTAAATCAAAAAACAAAGGAGAATATATGTCAATTACACATATAAAAAAACACAAAAAAGTAGAAGTATTTTTAAGACTTTTAGAAGAGAAAGAGAATTTAGCAGATGCTTGTTCTAAAGCAGGATTAGATGTAAAATCTTTTCTATTAGAAAACAAAGATAAGTTACTTTCAAATTCTAGAAAGTCAAAATAATACTTCCATATTTCAACCCTCAAGGTTGAATAACTACTTAAAAAACAATATTTCAATAATTATCTCAATATCAAATTAGTTTTATACTCTAAAATAGTAATTGGTTTTATATTAAAATAATTAGGACTTAATATGAATAGAGTAAATAGTTCAAATATGAAGATATATATTTATATATTTGTTTCCCTTCTATTTTTGAGTGCAAACTCTATTTTATGCAGAATGGCACTTTTAAGTTCAAATATAGATGCATTTTCTTTTACTTTTGTAAGAATTTTTTCTGCAGCATTTTTATTAGTTTGTTTATATCTAATTAAATATAAAAAATATACTTTTAAATTAAAACAGAACTGGTTTAGTTCTTTTGTTTTATTTTTATATCCAAATGATCAATTCTCTTTATCAATTTTCATTTGATACTCATGATTATATCAGGTATTGCATGGGGGATTTATACTTTTATTGGTAGAAGTTCTAATAATTCATTTTTTGATACAACTGATAATTTTTTTAAAGCAAGTATATTTATTTTACTTTAATTTTTTTCTTTTACTATTTCATAGATATAAAAATTGATCTTTACAATTTTATCTTAGCTTCTATTTCAGGAACAGTAACCTCAGCACTTGGATATTTACTTTGGTATGAAGTTTTACCAAATATAAAAATAGTAACTGCAAGTGTTTTACAACTTTTAGTACCAATATTTGCAATAGTTTTAAGTATTATATTTTTACAAGAAGAGTTAACACAAATATTAATTATATCAACTCTTATAATTTTATTAGGGATATTAATAACATTAAAAAACAAACAAGATATTAGTCAAAGTACTTAAAGTCTTTGTCTTCACTTCCATCTTTTTTTCTATTTTTAAACTTCCACATAGTTTTAGTAAAATTAAATGTTTTAACAGTTAAAACTATGGAAATAATAAATGCAAATAAAAGCAAAATTATATAAAAAAGTTCCATCATTAGCTCCTTTTATATTTTATTTGTTTTTTGAACTTTCATATTGAAGAAAGTTTTGATTTTTACCCGATGGAAGCTTTTCTACTTCTCCATCGTTTTTATCATTAATACCAAATTTAAATGTTTTCTCCCATCTAAGTGGTTTGGGTGTATATTCACTCATGGATTTATTTTTAACCTCTGGATCAAAAACACCAGATAAAAATGTACTTTTATTTTTAAATATCATTATTGACATAATTATAATCATCAAAACAACAATAAAAATTAACATTTTTATAATTGTATGTTCTTGTTTTTTTGCCATATTTCTTTCTTTCTTTATGTTATTTTGATATATTATCTCAAAATAATTATTAATAATTATTTATTTTTAAATTATACTTCCACTCATCATTAGTGTATCTTTACCTTCTTCAGATATCATATCTTTATCCCATTGTGGATCAAATACTAAATGTACATTTGCTTCATCAACTAAATCTACTGCTTGTGTAACATATTTTACTTGATCAACTAATGCATCTGCAACAGGGCAGGCTGGACTTGTCAGTGTCATAGTTATTGTTGCATATAAGTATGGATCTTTTTGGTCAAATTCTATTTTGTATACTAATCCTAAGTCATATATATTAACAGGAATCTCTGGATCATATACTTGTTTTAAATTAAAAATTATTTTATTTTTTGTTTCTTCTAATTGCTCTTGTGTAAATTTACTCATAAAAACTCCTTATGCAAAAGCATGTGCATATTCATTTATTCTTTTTATCATACCTTGTACACCACTTTGTCTATTTGGTGTAATTATCTCTTCAAGTTTTAATTCTTGTAAAACTTGTTTATCCATTTGTAAAATCTCATTTGGTGTTAGACCTGAATATAAAGTTAATAATATCTTTACTAATCCTTTTACAATTGCTGCATTTGAGTCTGCTTTAAAAATAAGTTTATCTGCATCTTTTTCACAAACAAGCCAAACTTTTGAAGTACAGCCTTGTACTAGATTTTCATCTTTTTTGTGTTTTTCCTCAAGTGGAGTTAAACTTTTACCTAAATCAATTATATATTCATATTTTTGTAAATCATCATCGAAAATTTCTAAATCACTTTTTATTTCTTCAATTCTATTTTCAATCATATTAATCCTTTAGCATGGTTATGGCTTTTTTTAATCCTACAATGAATTTATCAATATCATCTTTTGTATTATAAAAACCAATACTTGCTCTAATTGTACCATCAATATTTAATTTTTTCATTATTGGTTGGGCACAATGGTGTCCTGCTCGAACTGCTATATGCATTTTATCAAGTAAAATTCCTATATCTTCACAATTTATATTTTCTATATTAAAACTTCTACTACCAATTGTATTTGATGAATTATTATAAAAAATAATTCCAGGAATCTTTTCTAGTTCATTATATAAATATTTATATAATTCTTCTTCAATTTCAAAGATATTTTTGATTCCTATATCTTTTATGTATGTAAGAGCTTGTCCAAATCCTACAACACCAGCAATATTTTGAGTTCCTGCTTCATATCTATATGGAGAATCTAACATAATACTTCTTTCAAAGCTTACATCGTTTATTGTGGCTCCACCTGTTTGATATGTTGAAACATCTTTTAATAATTCTTCTTTTATATAAATTGCACCAACACCAGTTGGTCCATAAGTTTTATGTGCAGACATTGCATAAAAGTCTACATTTAAATCTTGAACATCAACTTCAAAATGAGCTAAACTTTGTGCTGCATCAACCATTATGTAACTATCATATTTATGTGCTAATGTTACAATTCTTTTAATATCATGTTTTGTTCCAAAAGCATTTGAAACATGAGTTATACTAACAAAAGAGTTTGGATTTGCTTTTAGTAACTCTTCAAAATGTTCAAAATCAAACTCTAAATTATCTTTTGTATTTACAACTTCAAGTCCATCATGAAGTCTTCTTCCTTGCATATGCCAAGGAGTTATATTTGAATGATGCTCTAAAGAAGATATTATTATAGTTTTAAATTTTTTTGCAAAAGTTGAGGCAATCATATTTAAAGATTCAGTAACACCTTTAGTAAAAATAATCTCTTTAGACTCTTTTGCATTAATAAACTGTTTTAATAACTCTCTTGTATTTTCAAACTCTTTAGTTGCTTTATTTGCATCACCAAAATTACTTCTGTGAGTATTTGCACAGAAGTGTGTATAATAATCTACAACTTTATCAACAACAACTTTTGGTTTTTGTGTTGTAGCTGCATTATCTAAATATACACTATTTGTATTTTCAAAAAAAGGAAAATCTTCTTTATACATGATTTAATCTCTTTAAATTTTTTATATATCTTCTAATGGCTTTTAACTCAATTTTTCTAATTACTTTTAACTCAATTGAGTCAATAATCATCTCTTTTGCTTTAGCTTCACTAATTCCTCTTGAACATAAATAGTACAATTGGTCTTGATCTAAAGTACCACAAGTAGCACCATGTGCTGCTTCTAACTCATCAATAAATATCTCTAATCTTGGATTTGCATTTACCCTTGCATCATCACTTAATAAAATAGTTTGACTATTTTGAAAAGCTTTTGAAAATACTGCACTATTTTGCACTTTTGAATTTACATTAAATAGACTGTGAGCTTGATCATTTAAAAGATGTTTAATTTTTACATCACTTATTGTTGATTTTGCAATATGCTCTACAAACATAATATTTGCACTTTTTTGTTTTTGATTATTTTTAATTATTGAATCAAAATTAAAAGTAGCATCTTTATTTTCTAGTTTACTATCAAAAATATTTAATGCAAGATTTGCTTTATACTCTAAATTTACTAAGTTTAGTACAGCACTTTTACCAAGCACTGTTTTGTAATTAAATATAATCTCTGCACCATTTAAAGTTTGAATTTTTGCAATATTAGCTTTTATCTGTTCTTTTATAAGATATTTTCTATTTGCACTTATAAAATAGTTACTATTTAATTCATTGTGAAAGGTTTCTAATATATCACAATTTACTTCAACTTCAATATTTAGTGAACTTGTAAAAAATTTGTTATCACCTTCAAATATATTTATAATATTTAATGGTTTTGAACACTCTTTTTTTATTTTCAATGTAGTTGTATCTTTTTCTAAATAGCTATTTAATGTATATAAACTATTTGCACTACTATTTTCAAAACTATCTTGAGATATTTCAATACAATCTTTTATATCATCATCTAATATAATTTTATTATTTACAAAGAAGATATTATAAAAGTGTTCATCTTTTAAATATTCATATTTTGATAAGTCTATATTTTCATTTACATTAAAATCAAAATCTTTTTCAAAATAAGGATAAACATTGAAGCTTCTATACTCTTCAACTTTTTTTGTTGGTAAGATATTGATATCTAAATTTTTTATATCTACTATCTTCATTATCCTTCTCCTAAACCTTCAAAACCTTTTTCTTGAAGTTCTAATGCTAGTGAATAATCACCAGATCTTGATATTTTTCCATCTTTTAAGATGTGTACATAATCAGGTTTGATTAACTCTAATAATCTATCATAGTGAGTAATCATAAGTAGTGAACGTTTTCCATCAAGTAAAGAGTTAACTGCTTTTGCTACAAGTTTAATTGCATCAATATCTAATCCTGAATCGATTTCATCAAGTAAAATTAAATCTGGTTTTAATAAAAGCATTTGAAGCATTTCATTTTTCTTTTTTTCTCCACCACTAAAACCTTCATTTACATTTCTTTTTATGATTTCATCATTTATATTGTAATCTTTTAAAATGCTTTTTACTTCTTTTAGAAAATGAGCAGAGTTTACTTCTTCTTCATTTTTATAGGCTCTTTTTTCATTTACTGCTGTTTTTAGAAAGTACATATTATTTACTCCCTCAACTTCAACAGGATTTTGGAAACTCATAAAAATACCTTCATTTGCACGTTCACTTGCATCAAGTTCTAATAAATCTTTATTTTTAAACTCAATACTACCACTGTTTACTTCACAATCATAGTGATCACTCAATGCTTTTACTAATGTTGATTTTCCTACACCATTAGTTCCCATTAAAACGTGGATTTCTCCTGGTTTTATTTCTAAATTAAAATCTTTTAAAATATGTTTATTTGCAATACTTACATTTAAATTTTCTATTTTTAACATCTATTTTTTCCTTTCTTAACCAACACTACCTTCTAGTGATATATCTAGAAGCGCTTTTGCTTCAACAGCGAATTCCATAGGTAGTTCTTTTAAAACATCCTTACAAAATCCATTTACTATAAGTGAAACTGCATCTTCTTCACTTATTCCTCTTTGTCTAATATAAAATAATTGATCATCTGATATTTTTGAAGTAGTAGCTTCATGCTCAATTTGTCCAGTTGGATTTCTAATATCATGATATGGATATGTATGAGCTGCTGATTGGGGACCAATTAGTAAAGAATCACATGATGAGATATTTTTTGCATTTTTAGCACTTTTAGCAAACTTTACTAAACCTCTATATGCATTTACACCTTTAAGTGCAGAAATACCTTTTGAAATAATTGTTGATTTTGTATTTTCACCAATATGAATCATTTTTGTTCCTGTATCTGCTTGTTGAGCTAATGAAGTAAGTGCAACAGAATAAAACTCTCCACTACTATTATTTCCTTTTAAGATACATGATGGATATTTCCAAGTTACTAGTGAACCTGTTTCTACTTGTGTCCATGATATTTTTGAGTTATCCCCTTTACAAATACCTCTTTTTGTCACAAAGTTTAAGATACCACCTTTTCCATTTTTATCACCAGGATACCAATTTTGAATAGTTGAGTATTTAATATGTGCATCTTTTAGTGCAACTAATTCCACAACTGCTGCATGAAGTTGACTATCATCTCTTATTGGAGCAGAGCAACCTTCATTATATGATACATAACTTCCTTCATCACAAATGATTAGTGTTCTTTCAAATTGTCCAGTATTTAAAGCATTTATTCTAAAGTAAGTTGATAGTTCCATTGGACATTTTGTATTTTTAGGAATATATACAAAACTACCATCAGTAAATACAGCACTATTTAGTGTTGCAAAATAGTTATCTGAATAAGGAACAACAGAAGCTAAATATTTTTTTAATAGTTCAGGATGCTTATTAGCAGCTTCTGAGATTGAACAGAATATTATTCCCAAATCTTCTAGCTCTTTTTGAAATGTTGTTTTAACTGAAACTGAATCAAATACAGCATCAACTGCAACTCCAGCAAGTTTTTTTTGCTCTTCTAAAGGAATACCTAATTTTTCATATGTTTTTAAAATTTCTGGGTCTACTTCATCTAAAGAACCAAGTGGTTTTTTAGGTGCAGAGTAGTAAGAAAAGTTTTGATAATCTATCTCATCATAACCTAAATTAGCCCAGTCAGGTTCTTCCATTGTTAACCATTTTTTATAAGCTTTTAGTCTAAATTCTAGTAGCCATTCTGGCTCTTCTTTTTTTATTGAAATAGCTTTTATTACATCTTCATTTAAACCTTTTGGAAATGTTTCACTATTTACAATAGTTTCAAACCCAAGGCTATAATCATTAGATATTACGTTGTTTATTTTTTCATTTTTCATCTAATCTCCTAAATAGGACATAAATTGTCTTATATTTAAAATTGTATCATAAAATTGTTTACTTGTAAAGTTAAAAACTCTATTTAATATTTTTTTCTAATCTCTTTGTATAAAATGAAATAGGGTATGTTAAAAGTAAATATCCTATTGCTAAAGGAATATAACTTTCAAATGTTGAATAGGTATAAGAATTCACTTCTTGGGCATTCATTGTAAACTCACTGATTGATATAACTGAAAGTAGTGAAGAGTCTTTAATTATTGATGCAAACTGACCTGTAAGTGCAGGTAACATTCTTTTAAATGCTTGAGGGAAAATTATATATCTATATATTTGGTAGTTATTCATTCCTAAACTTATACTTGTTTCAAACTGTTCAATTTCAATTGATTGAATTGCAGCTCGAATTATTTCACATACGTATGCTGCTGAAAATATTGCTAATATAAATACTCCCACTACATATCTATTTTCTAATCCTAAATTATCTGCAAAGACATAAAAGAAAATAAGTATTTGAACAAGTAGAGGTGTACCTCTTATAACTTCAATATAAAATCTAGAAAAAAATCTCAAAAATATAAATTTTGAACTTTGTGCATATGCAAAAAACAGACCAAAAATAATGCTAAGAATTAGTGCAAAAATAGATATTATAATAGTCATCAAAAAACCATTTATAAACTTTTGTTTGTATTCATAAACAGCATCCCAATTAAAATCATACATTATGTTGGAAAACATAAAATATAAAACTAAATATACTAAAACAGCTAATAAAACAGCATTAAAAACATAGACTCTTTTATTTAAAGAGCCTTGTTTTTTATATGATAATTCATTTATAAAATAATTTTTTAGTTTAATAGTTTACTCCTAAAAGAAAAAAGGAATATTTTTTGAATCAAAAGTCTTTTTTGCTTCATTTAAATATTTATAAGCAAAGTCATCAAATGTACCGTCTTCTTTAGCTTTTTTTATAAATTCATTAATTTTTTCTTTTAGCTTTTTATCATTTTTTCTTAATGCAACACCCCAATATTCAAAATGTTTTTGAAAAGGTTTAAGTAGGGCAACTGTAGTATCTTTATGTTTAACACTATTTCTATATATTGTTAATTGGTCATATAAAAATCCATCTGCTTTACCTTGTACTACTTCAAGTACACAAGCACTCTCTTTATCTAAAACTAAAATATTTGCATTTTTTAAATGTTCTCTTGCATAAACATGACCAGTTGAGCCTTTTTTTACTGCAACTGTTTTACCTTTTTGGTTTAAATCATCTATATTTTTTATATTTGAATTTTTATTTGCAAGGATTGCTAAAGATGTTCTTGCATAAGGATTAGAAAAATCAATTGATTTTTTTCTTTCATCAGTAATTGTCATTGATGAAATAATCATATCAACTTTTCCTGTTTTTAATGATGGAATTAATCCATCCCAAGCAATATTTTCAATTTTAAGTTTTTTATCCATTGATCTTGCTAACATTTTTGCGAAATCTACTGAAACTCCAGTTGGATTTCCTTTTTTGTCACTCATCTCAAATGGAGGATATGCTAATTCCATACCAACGGTTAAGACATTTTTGTCCTTAACTTTACTTTTATTGTCACCACATCCGGTTATTATTAATGTACTTATTAAAATAAATATATAAGATAACAACTTTTTCATTTTGTATCCTTTGTGTTTGTCTTTTTATTGACTATTTAAAACTATAAAATAATATCTTACTCTTTTATTAGTAAAATTATTATCAAGCATTTATATAAAAAATCATCAAAGTGAATATAAATCATATTATAGGTAAAATATATACTTAATTTATATAAAATAATTTTTATAATGATTTATTAATTGTTACAAATTGTAATTAAAATTGTAAATTTATTAATTAAGACAAATTTTATCCTCTTTGGAATAGAATATGCAAAACTTTTTTAGTAGTAAGAAGATTTAAAGATAGGAAACAAAAAATGATGGAAGTGTATTTAGATAACAATGCAACTACAATGGTTGATCCAGTAGTTTATGAAGAGATGAAACCATTTTTCTGTGATATTTATGGTAACCCAAACTCGTTACATAGATTTGGAGCAGGAACTCATCCAAAAATGATGGAAGCATTAGATTACCTATATAGTGGAATTAATGCAGATGATGAGGATGATATTATCATCACTTCAAATGCAACTGAGAGTAATAACACTGTTATTAAGGGTATTTGGATTGATAAGATATTAAATGGTGATAAAAATCATATTATTACTTCAGAAGTAGAACATCCAGCAATAACTGCAACATGTAAGTTTTTAGAGTCTCAAGGTGTAAGTGTTACTTACTTACCAGTAAATGAAGATGGCGTATTAGAAGCAGAAAGTGTAAAACAATACATTAAA
The DNA here is from genome assembly GCF_004116495.1 of Arcobacter sp. CECT 8985. Taxonomy (GTDB): domain Bacteria; phylum Campylobacterota; class Campylobacteria; order Campylobacterales; family Arcobacteraceae; genus Malaciobacter. The sequence goes on from NZ_PDKC01000007.1 coordinate 76,796, forward strand.
GATGATACAGCTTTAGTTTCTATTATGTGGGCAAATAATGAAACTGGAAAAATTTTTCCAATTGAAGAAATAGGTGAAATTTGTAAAAAAGCAGGTGTATTATTTCATTCAGATGCAACTCAAGCAATTGGAAAAGTAAAAGTTGATGTACAAGCTGCAAATGTTGATTTTATATCTTTTTCAGCACATAAATTTCATGGACCAAAAGGTGTTGGTGGATTATATATCAAAAAAGGAATCTCTATAACTCCATTGTTTCATGGTGGTGAACAAATGGGTGGTAAAAGAGCAGGTACTGTTGATGTTGCCTCAATGATAGGAATGGGATTTGCAATGCATTTAGCTACAAATGAGATGGCTTTAGCTTATGAAAATAATCATGTAAAAAAATTAAGAGATAAATTAGAAAATGCAATATTAGAATTACCAGAAACAGTTGTTATTGGTGGAACTGAAAATAGAACTCCAAACACAACTTTAATATCAATTAGAGGTGTTGAAGGTGAATCAATGTTATGGGATTTAAATCAAAAAGGAATTGGAGCAAGTACAGGTAGTGCTTGTGCATCTGAAGATTTAGAAGCAAACCCAGTAATGAATGCATTTGGTAGTGATAGTGAATTAGCTCATACTGGAGTTAGATTTAGTTTAAGTAGATTTAATACTGAAGATCAAATTGATTATGCAATTGATGCAATTGTAAATGCAGTAAAAAGATTAAGAAACTTATCAAGTTCTTATGCATATGCACCAGAATCACACAAGTCTGGATTATAAAAAAAGATTTCAAAGGAAAAGCAAATGGCAAAAAATGATTTAGTAAGTGGATCAATTTGGGATGAATACTCAAATCAAGTTGTAAATAGAATGAATAATCCTCAACACCAAGGGGAAATTACAGAGCAAAGAGCAAAAGAGTTAAATGCAAAATTAATTATTGCAGATTTTGGTGCAGAATCATGTGGTGATGCAGTAAGACTTTATTGGGCAGTTGATGAAGCTACAGATAAAATCTTAGAATCAAAATTTAAATCTTTTGGATGTGGTACAGCTATTGCATCAAGTGATGTAATGGCAGAACTTTGTATTGGTAAAACTGTTGATGAAGCAGTAAAAATTACAAATATTGATGTTGAAAAAGCATTAAGAGATACACCAGATACTCCAGCAGTTCCACCTCAAAAAATGCACTGTTCAGTTATGGCATACGATGTGATTAAAAAAGCAGCATCTCAATACAAAGGTGTTGATATGGAATCTTTTGAAGAAGAAGAAATTGTATGTGAGTGTGCAAGAGTTTCTTTAGCAACAATTAAAGAAGTTATTAAAATAAATGATCTTAAAACTGTTGAAGAGATTACTGATTATACAAAAGCAGGTGCATTTTGTAAATCATGTATTAAACCAGGTGGACATGAAGATAAAGATATCTACTTAGTTGATATTTTAGCTGATACTAGAGCGTTAATGGAAGAAGATAGATTAAAAAATGTAGCTGATGCAAGTGCAAATGGTGAATTAACTTTTGATAAAATGACATTAGTTCAAAGAATTAAAGCTATTGATACACTTTTAGATGAAGATATTAGACCAATGCTAGTTATGGATGGAGGTAATATGGAAATTATTGATATAAAAGAAAATTTACCTCACTATGATTTATATATTAGATATTTAGGTGCATGTTCAGGATGTGCATCAGGAAGTACTGGTACACTTTATGCAATTGAATCAATTTTACAACAAAAAATTGACGAAAACATAAGAGTTTTACCTATCTAATTTTTAATAAAAGAGTTTTTACTCTTTTATTGATTACAGTCAATTATTATCTTTTTAAATTTATGTAAAATTATCAAAAAAGATAAGGATACATAAAATGAGTGAAACAATCAAATCATTTCTTACAAATGACCATAGAACTTGTGATGAAGAGTTCGCAAATTTAGAAAATAAAGTAATGTCTGAAAATTGGCAAGAAGCAATTAAACTATTTTTTGAGTTTGAAAAACAAATTAAAGTACATTTTGATATGGAAGAAAAGATAATGTTTCCTGCATTTGAAAATAAAACAGGAATGAATGAAGGTCCAACACAAGTTATGCGAATGGAACATGCTCAAATGTTAAATGTTGTTTCTTTAATGAAAGATGATATTGAAAAAAAAGATAAAAAACATTTTCTTGGATTAAGTGAAAGTTTAATGATGCTTTTACAACAACATAATATGAAAGAAGAGCAGATGTTATATGCAATGGCAGATGCACATTTAGCAGATGAATGTTCTTTAATTATCGAAAAAATGAAAGAATTAAAAAGAGATTAGAATATGTTTAATCAAGGATTATCATTAGATCAAGCACCGCCAATATCTGTTCCATTTAGATTTTTTTTAACAGCACCAATTTTTGCAATATTAATTGGAGTTATGTTTTTAGTTTATCCCTCTGATGTTATTACAAATAGATATTCACATGAATCAATTGCAATGGCTCATCTTTTTACACTTGGTGTTTTATCAATGGTAATTTTTGGTGCAATGCAACAAATGATGCCAGTTCTTGCTGGTGCACCAATTAAAAAACCAAAATTATTTGCAGGTGTTGTTCATATAACATTGACTTTAGGAACAATATGTTTTGCACTTAATTTTTTAACAACTAACAAAGTTTATTTATATATAGCAATAATTTGCTTATGTATATGTTTTTTAACATTTTTTATTGTAGCTATCGTGCTTCTTTTTAAAGTCAAGTATTTAACATCAACAGTTAATGGAATGAGACTTTTTGCTATTACTGGATTTCTTACAGTTATTTGGGGTGTATATTTAGCTATTTCACACTTAACTGGAAATATTGGAATAAATCATTTTAATTATGTAAATATACATATTATTCTTGGACTTTTTGGTTTTGCAAGTCTAATTGTTATTGGGGTATCGTTTCAAGTAATACCGATGTTTTATGTGGGATTATCTTTTCCTAAAAAAGTACAAAATAGACTTCCTTTATCTATTTTTACTTTAATTGTTTCCTATATTGCTTTTTCATTTTTAGATTTAGATTTTTATATTTATAAAGTGCTTTTTACATTATTTTTTATGATATTTGCTTTTAATGCTTTAGTATCATTAAATAATAGAAGAAGAAATGTAGAAGATGTAACTCTTTGGTATTGGAAAGTTTCATTATATTCATTGGTTATAGCTATGTTAAATTGGCTTTTTGTTCCTCAAGATTCATCTTATTTTATGAGTATACTTTTTGCTTTTGGTTTTTTATTTTCATTACTTCAAGGTATGATATATAAAATAATTCCTTTTTTATGCTGGTTTCATTTAAGTTCAAAAGGTCATTTTAATATTCCAACAATGAGAGAAGTAATAAATGAAGATTTAATAAAAATACAGTTTTTTGTATATATATTTTCACTTGTATTTTTTATACTTTTTGGTTTTTTTAATGAACTATTTTTAAATATTGCTGCAATTTTGTTTATTGCTTCAAACTTATTATTTTTAATGAATTGTATTTTAGGTATAAAAAAATATATGAGTATTGCTAAAAATGACCCTTTACAAACTTTTGTAAAATCATAGTTATGTTATAATATTTCAAAATCCAATTAAAGGAATATTATGACTGCACAAGATAAAGAGTTAGAACAACTACACGATACAATTGTTTCAGATGTAAATTTACTTGTTGAAAAATATATGGATATTGTTGGGTGGGATGTACCTGAATATGATGAAGAAAAAGCAAAAAGTAAAATACTTGCAATTATAAAAAATACTATTAATAAGATTGAGGAAGAGAATTAATGTCAAATGATAATAATCAGATTTTAAAAAATACTAATGCACAGATTTTAGATGAATTTAATGCATCAGTAATGTTTGATAAAGAACTTTATGCACAAGATATAAAAGGTTCAATGGCTCATAGTCAAATGCTTTTTGAACAAGGAATTTTATCTAAAGAGGATAAAGAAGCTATTCATAATGGACTTTTACAAGTTAAAGAAGAGATTGAAAGTGGCAAGTTTGAGTTTAAAATAGAGCATGAAGATATACATATGGCAGTTGAGAGTAGATTGACTGAAATTGTAGGTGATGCAGGAAAAAGACTTCACACTGCAAGAAGTAGAAATGATCAAGTTGCAACTGATTTTAGATTATATGTTCAAGAAAAAACATTAAGTATTAAAAAGCAATTAAAAGAAATTATATCTACTTTTATTGAAGTGTCAAAAAAACATACAGATACTTTAATTCCAGGTATGACTCATTTACAACATGCACAACCAATTAACTTTGCTTATCATATGCTAGCATATGCAAATATGTTTAAAAGGGATTTTGAAAGATTTGAAAGTTCATATGAAAGAAACAATTATTCACCTTTGGGAAGTGCTGCATTAGCTGGAACACCTCACAATATTAATAGAGAATCTACAAGTAATCAACTCGGATTTACCTCTCCTACAATAAATGCAATGGATAGCGTAAGTGATAGAGACTTTGCATTAGAAATATTATTTAATATTAGTACATCAATGATGCATGTAAGTAGAATTGCTGAAGAGTTAGTTACTTGGTCATCATATGAATTTCAATTTGTAAGAATGAGTGATGAATATGCAACAACATCATCAATTATGCCACAAAAGAAAAATCCAGATGTACCTGAATTATTAAGAGGTAAAACTGGAAGAACATATGGAAATTTAATCTCATTATTAACAGTTATGAAAGGTTTACCATTAGCATATAATAAAGATACACAAGAAGATAAAGAGGGTGTATTTGATTCAGTTAAGACAATTGAAATATCTCTTAAGATTTTAAATGAAGTAATTAAAACTATGAATATAAATGTAGATAAAATGAGTGAAGCTTGTAAAATTGGACATTTAAGTGCAACAGATTTAGCTGATTATTTAGTTCAAAAACAAAATATGCCTTTTAGAACTGCATATTATATTACAAAAGATGTAGTTGCAATGGCAAATAGTTTAAATAAAGATATTAGTGAATTAACAATTGATGAAATTAGAAAATCAAATGAACAGATAAAAAATGTAAATGAAGAGATTGTTATGTATCTTGATTTAAAAGCATCAATGAATGCTAGAAATTCATTTGGTGGAACTTCAACAAAACAGACAAAAAGTCAAATTGAGATTTTAGAATCTTGGACAAAAAGTAAATAGATGAGTTTTTAACTCATCTAAATTTACTATTTATTTTAAAAGGAATTTTTTAGTTGTTTCATATAGAGCTTCAACATCAGTTTTACCAATAAACCAATCTACTCCAATAGCATTCATTTTATTCTTTACTGCATCAGTTGTCATTGAAGAGTTTACAATAACTGGGATATTGCTATGGTTTTCTTTTATGTAAGATGCAACTTGATATCCATCAGCTTCTGGCATTTCAATATCAGTTAAAACCATACCGATTTCATTTGGATCTAACTCTTTAAATCTTTGTAATAAAAGTGCTCCATTATTATAAATTTCATAACTTATATTTGCTTTTTTAAAGAATTTTCTTAATATCTCCCTTGCAACGCCTGAATCTTCAGCAGCAAGAACCATTTTTGAAGAGTTTAATGGAGCTTCAACATATCTATTAACTGCTTCTTCTCCATCATCAGTCCAACCAATATCTTTTAGAAGTTGTTCTGCATTAAATACTGTACAAAGTTCATCTTTTTCCTGTACTCTTACATAAGTTGTATATGTGATTTTTGAGTTTGTCTCTTCTGTATGTCTTAATTGTTCTGTAGTTTTTTCTACAATATCAAGCATATCTCTAATTAAAAAACCTACTTTTTTATGATTAAACTCACAATAAATAATAAGTTTATATTCATCCATAGACATTTTTTGTTGACCTAGCCATGCATCAAGATTTACTAAAGTTACAGGTTCCCCTCTAATTGTAGCAATTCCTGCAATAATAGATGAATCACTAGGTGTATCATTGATTGTTACTTCTTCTTTAATAACAAATGCTTTTACTTTAGCAATGTTAATAGCGTAAATATTGTTATGACTTGTATAAAATACTGCTAACTGTTGAACATTTCTTTTATGACCTTGAGTCATTTGTTCAACGCTACTACTAATGTCATTCATAATATTCCTTTTTATGTGATTTTAAATTATATATATTTTTTTCTTATAATCAACTTTGTTTCTTAAAGTTCTTTTAATTCTTTCTCATTAATTTTTGAATTGTAACAGATGCCATCATTAAACCAAATGAACCTGTAACTCCTTCAAAACTACCTTTTTCTATGCACATTGGCTCTTCAGAAGAGAAAACTACTTTGAACTTCTTTTTAAAGCCTTGCGCTTTTAATTCTGTTCTTATTTTTCTTATAAATGGATCATTATATGTATCCCAAATTGATTTATATTCAATTTTACTTGGGTCAATTCTTTTTGCTCCACCACTTGTACTTATTACTTTTGTAAAATATTTTTTTATTAAGTGAACTTTTGGTGTAACATCGTCAATTGCATCTAGAATATAATCAAATGACGAAAAATCAAAGTTATCAATCCACTCTTTTGTAATTTTAACATGAATTGGTGTCACTTCAGGGTATTTTTGTGCTAAAGCTTCAACTTTTATTTTTCCAATATTACCTTCACTACCCATTTGTCTATTTAAATTTGATTCTTCATATGTATCAAAATCAACAATTGTTATATTTGTTATTCCAGTTCTATATAGTGAATCTAAGGCAAAACTTCCAACTCCTCCAACTCCAAGAAGTATAAGTTTTGCATCTTGAAATTTCTTAAAATTCTCTTCACCAAAAAGTTTTTTTGTTCTGTCGTATCTCATATAATTTACTCTTTTAAAAATTTTAGATATTATATCATAAAATAATTTATGGAGTAGTTGATGGAAAAAGAACCAATGACAATATCTGGTTATGAAAAAATAACAAATAATCTAGATTTTTTAAAAACACATGAGAGACCAGAAACAGTAATTGCTTTAGATGAAGCAAGACAATTAGGTGATTTAAAAGAGAATGCTGAATATCACGCTGCAAAAGATAAATTAAAATTAATAGATTCTCAAATTGCAGAACTTGGAAATATTATCAGTAAAGCAATTATTATTGATCCTTCTACTCTACCACACGATAAAGTAAGTTTTGGTTCTACAGTTAATTTAGTTGATGTTGAAACAGAAAAAGAGTTTACTTATACAATAGTAGGTGGAGTTGAATCAGATGCTGATAGAGGATTGATATCATTTAATTCACCATTGGCAAAACAATTAATGGGAAAAGAAGAGGGTGATGAAGTTCAAGCTACATTACCAGGTGGACTTAGTACTTTTGAAGTAGTAGAAGTTTATTATAAAGAAATAGAACTGTAGTTTTAGTTTTTATAAAAGTTTTATATGTTTTTTGAACTAAAAGAAAATACTATTTTTGTAGCTGACTCTCACTACAATGAAAAAAATCAACAATTTTTAATCTTTTTAGAGAAACTTAAATCTAAAGAGATTAATTGTGAATTACTTATTTTTATGGGAGATATGTTTGATTTTATATCTTCTGAAAGTAAATATTTTGTAAAAAGAAATCAAAAATTAATTAATATGATAAATGAACTTTCAAAAGATATTCAAATTATATATTTTGAGGGAAATCATGATTATAATATGCAGCCACTATTTGCTGATGTAAAAGTAATAAAAAGAGACAAACAGCCTTTTTATGTAGAGTATAAAAATAGTAAAGTAGCAATAAGTCATGGAGATAACTTTACTCCAAAATCCTATGATTTATATTGTAAAGTGATTAGAAATCACTCTTTATTAATCTTTTTAAATATGTTAGATATAAAAAACTTTATATCTAAAAAAATCTACTATACACTAATGAAAAAAAGAATATGTCAAGATTTTGAAGGTTTTCAAGAGTTAGCTTCAAAACGTTGTAAAAATTTTGATGCACAAATAATTATCGAAGGTCATTTTCATCAAGGAAAAGAGTATAATTTTGATGATAAAAGATATATTAATATACCATCTTTATGTTGTAGTGAAGAATATACTTTATTAATAGATGGGGAATTTAAAAAAGTTAAACTTAATAAATAATTTTATTAAATTATAATGCTAATATTGATATATAACATACAAATATTAAAAAGGATAAAAAATCGCAAAATTTGAAGTAGTAAGTGATTACTCTCCAGCAGGAGATCAACCACAAGCAATAGAATCTTTAAGTAGCTCAATACAAGATGGGAATAAGTATCAAACACTTTTAGGAGTTACAGGAAGTGGTAAAACTTATACTATGGCAAAAGTAATTGAAAAAGTTCAAAAACCAACACTTATTATGACACATAATAAAACTCTTGCTGCTCAATTATATAGTGAATTTAAAGCCTTTTTCCCAAACAATCACGTTGAATATTTTATCTCATATTATGATTATTATCAACCAGAAGCATATATTCCAAGAAGTGATCTTTTTATAGAAAAAGATTCAGCAATTAATGAAGAGTTAGAAAGATTAAGATTAAGTACAACTGCATCATTATTATCTTTTGATGATGTAATTGTTATTGCTTCTGTTTCTGCAAACTATGGTTTAGGTAACCCAGAAGAGTATAAAGCAATGGTTCAAAGAATTGAAGTTGGTTTTGAATATTCTCAAAAAGCATTTTTACTAAAACTTGTAGAGATGGGATATAAAAGAAATGATAAGTTTTTTGATAGAGCTGATTTTAGAGTAAATGGAGATGTGATTGATATTTTTCCTGCATATTATGAAGATGAGTTTATTAGAGTAGAGTTCTTTGGAGATGAAGTAGAATCTATTACAAAACATGAATATTTAACAAATACAAAAACAAAAAGTTTAGATGAAGTTATAATATATTCTGTTAATCCATTTGTTGTTTCAAATGACAAATTAGCAACTGCTGTTAAGCAAATAGAAGATGAATTAAAACAAAGACTTGAATATTTTCAACAAGAAGATAAGCAAGTAGAGTACCAAAGATTAAAACAAAGAGTTGAGTTTGATTTAGAGATGATTGAAAGTACTGGAATGTGTAAAGGTATTGAAAATTATGCAAGGCATCTAACTGGACAAAAACCAGGTGAGACTCCATACTCACTTATGAACTATTTTGAACAAATGAAAGAAGATTTTTTATTAATAGTTGATGAATCACATGTATCACTACCGCAATTTAGAGGAATGTATGCAGCAGATAGAAGTAGAAAAGAAGTATTAGTTGATTATGGATTTAGACTTCCAAGTGCACTTGATAATAGACCATTGAAATTTGATGAATTTATACAAAAAGCACCACACTTTTTATTTGTAAGTGCTACACCAAATCAACTTGAAGTTGAAAAAAGTGCAGTTGTTGCAGAACAAATTATTAGACCAACTGGATTACTTGACCCTGTAATTGAGATAATGGATAGTGAATATCAAGTAGAAAAACTTTATGATGAAATAAAAAAAGTAGTAGAGAAAAAACAAAGAGTTTTAGTAACAGTATTAACTAAAAAAATGGCAGAAGAACTAACATCATACTATTCAGATTTAGGAATAAAAGTAAAATATATGCATAGTGAGATTGATGCAATTGAGAGAAATCAAATAATAAGAGAGTTAAGGCTTGGTGAGTTTGATGTATTAGTTGGAATTAACTTATTAAGAGAAGGACTTGATATTCCAGAAACTTCTCTTGTAGCTATTTTAGATGCAGATAAAGAAGGTTTTTTAAGAAGTAGAACTTCTCTTATTCAAACAATGGGTAGGGGAGCAAGAAATGAAAATGGTAGAGTTATTTTATTTGCAAAAAGAGTAACAGATTCTATGCAGTTTGCAATTGATGAAACAAATAGAAGAAGAGAGATACAAAAACAATACAATAAAGAACATAATATTACTCCTAAATCTACAAAAAGAAAACTTGACGAAAATCTAAAACTTGAAGAGTATGATGATTTAGCTTGGAAAAAACAAAAACTTGAAAAAATGCCTGCAAGTGAAAGAAAAAAGATATTGCTTGAATTGAATAAAAAGATGAAAAAAGCTGCACAAGACTTGAACTTTGAAGAAGCAATTAGATTAAGAGACGAAATTGAGAAGTTAAAAAAAGCATAATATATTTAAAAGGAAAATAAGTTGCCTAAAAAAGCTACAAAAGCAGAAATACAAATTATAAAAGAAGCATTTCAACAGAAGTTTTCAAATGCTGTTACAGAACTAAAATATAGAAATGATTATGAGTTATTAATTGCAATTATTCTTTCAGCACAATGCACAGATAAAAGAGTAAATATAATAACTCCAGCACTTTTTGAAAAATATCCAAGTGTATTTGAGCTAGCAGATGCAAAACTTGAAGATGTAAAAGAGTTATTAAAAAGCTGCTCTTTTTTCAATAATAAATCAAAAAATATTATAAAAATGGCTCAAAGTGTAATATTAAATTATGGTGGAGATATTCCCCATAATCAAAAAGAGCTTATGAAATTAGCTGGAGTTGGAAATAAAACAGCAAATGTTTTTATGATTGAGTTTGAAGGTGCAAATCTTATGGCCGTTGATACTCATGTATTTAGAGTTTCTCATAGACTAGGGCTTTCTTACGAAAAGACAGTTGAAAAAACTGAAGCAGAATTAGTAAAAAAACTAAAAGATGATTTACATATTTTTCATCAAGCAATGGTTTTATTTGGAAGATATACATGTAAAGCAGTTAGTCCAGATTGTGATAATTGTCTTTTTCCGCATGTATGTAAGACTAAAAGTTCATTTAAGCCAGGCTGATAAATATAATAATTTATCGCTGCTTTTTTAATCTTGCTTTAAACTCTTCTTTTGAAATATATCTACTATTTGTACATATAGATGAAGATGCCTTTTCTTCATTTTGAACTACTGGTTTTTCTTCAACTTTTAAATTTTTTATCAAGCCCATTTTTAAATTTTTTAATATTGTTAACACTATATTTAATTGCTTATTGTCAACTTCAAATGTAATTTTTGCCATTTTATTTATCTTTTTATTTAAATTATATCAAAAATTTAATTTAACTTTAAATTAACACATCAAAGTTATTATTTCAAAAACACAAAAAGGCAAGGAATGAGAAGAGAATTAGCTTTATCTTTTATTGTTGCATCAAGTTTAATGGCAAGTGATCAAATAGAACTTGATTCAGTAGTAGTAACAGATACATTAAAATCAAAAGTAGTAAATGACATAAGTAATGAAAATCTAAGATCAGCAGATTTAGCACAAGCATTAAGTGAGGTTTCACCTTCAGTTTCAATTGTAAGAAGAAGTGGTATTGCAAATGATATTATAGTAAGAGGACAAAAAAAAGATAATATTAATATCTTAATTGATGATGCAAAAATTTATGGAGCATGCCCAAATAGAATGGATCCTCCAACTTCTCATATTTTATCAAATAATGTACAAAGTGTTGAGATAACAGAAGGTCCATATGATGTAGAAAATTTTGGAACTTTAAGTGCAAAAGTAAAAATCAATACAAAAAAACCAAAAGAAGGCGTTAATGGTGATGTTAACGTAAACTTTGGAAGTTATAGTTATAGTAAATATTCTACTACCGTTAGTGGAGGAACTAAGGATATTAAAGCACTTATTTCTGCTTCAAATGAAGAAAGTGACCAATATGAGGATGGAGATGGAAATACATTAGCTGAACAATTAGAAAAAAATAGTAAAGATAAGACTATAACATATAGTAATAAATATAAAAATATGGATGCATATAAAAAGAAAACATTCATGGGAAAATTATACTTTAATTTAACAGATAATCAAGAAATAAATTTTTCATATACTGCAAATAGAAGTGATGATATTTTATATGCAAATACAGCTATGGATGCACTTTATGATGATTCTGATATTTATACTTTTAATTATGTAGCAAATGACTTATCAAAATTTTCTAAAAAATTAAAATTTAGTTCATATTATTCAAAAGTTGATCATCCTATGAGTACAAGATATAGAAATAATGGTGCAATGGATATGACAAATCATATGAAATCTAAAATAAAAGGAGCAAAACTTCAAAATGATATGAATATTTTTGATGGAGTATTAACTTTAGGAATTGACACAAGTAAAAGAACTTGGGAAGGTAAATATAGTAATAAAATGAAATCATATCTTGGTGATAGTATTTCAAAAACCGATACAAAAAATAAAGCTGCATTTTTTAAATATAGTAAAGATATAGACAATTTGAATATAGAAATTGGTTCAAGATATGATGATACTGATATAAATACCGCTGGAAAAGAACAAGACAATAATTATGACTCATTGAATGCATATTTATTAACAACATACAAAGTTGATGATTCTTTAAATATTTTTGCAGGAGTTGGTAAATCAAGTAGAGTACCTGATGCAAGAGAGTTATATTTTAAAAAAAGTGGTAAGTTAATTGGAACACCTAATTTAGAACAAACTAAAAATTATGAAGTTGATCTTGGTATTGAAAAAACAATTGGTGATTTTAAAATAAAAACAAAATTCTTTTACTCAAAACTAAATAATTATATCGCATATAATGCATCAAAAATGCAAAATAAATTTGAAAATGTAGATGCTAAAATCTATGGATTTGATATTAGTGGTTTATATTATGCTAATGATGAAATGTATTTTGATTATGCTCTTGCATATCAAAGAGGGAAAAAGGATAATGCTTTAGATGGACAAAGTGAAACTAATTTAGCTGAAATCCCACCTTTGAAAGCAACATTAGGTTTTAACTATGAACTTGATAAAAATAAATTTAGAGCATCTTATATTGCTTCAAAAGCATGGAGTAATTATGATGAAGACAATGGAGAACAACACCTTGCAGGTTATGGTACAATGAATTTAAAATATGAAAACAGTTATATAAAAAATACAGTATTAACTTTAGGAATTGATAATGTATTTGATAAAACTTATGCTACAAGTAATACTTATAAAGATTTAACTTTACTTAGTTCAACAAATGATGAGGTAATGCTTTTAAATGAACCTGGAAGATATGTATATTTTAATGTAAAATACTCATTTTAGAAGTAACTTTTAAGTTACTTCTATTTAAATATTAATA
>NZ_PDKC01000080.1 GCF_004116495.1 Arcobacter sp. CECT 8985
ATAAAATTTTACCAAAATGGATTTTAAAATTACTTTTTTAAAATCTATTTAAAATTAATTTTATTTATTAATACCTAGTTATAGTATTTGAAGAGTATTTATGTCTTATTTTATGAAATAGTAATATGCAAAAAGTGCATAAATATATCTTCAAAATATAAAAAGAAATATGCTTGGAGGAAGCCATGAAAGAGAATAGACGAGGTTTTATAAAAAAGACTCTAACAGCAAGTGCATTAGTGGCTGCTGGAAGTACAGTTGCAATAGCAAGTACAAAAAGCGAAAATAATGCAAGTTCAAATGGTGTAGTTGTAGGGAAATCTCCTAAAAAAGAGATTTTATACAAACAAACAGCTCAATGGGATGCTTTTTATAAAGCAAGCTATTAATATAAGGTAAGGGGTAAAAGATAATGAGTAAAGATGAGCTCAAAGAAATATCTTTGAAACTAGGAAGAAGAAATTTTCTAAAACTAGCTTCAATTGGTGCGGGAATTGGTGCAACATCAATGTTTGCATCAACAAATAGCGTAAGAGAAGCAACAAAAGAAGAGATAAAAAATCCTTTTCCAGGTTCAAAAAAAGTAAAAACAATCTGTAGTATATGTTCTGCAGGAT
>NZ_PDKC01000081.1 GCF_004116495.1 Arcobacter sp. CECT 8985
GAAGTCGTAACAAGGTAACCGTAGGAGAACCTGCGGTTGGATCACCTCCTTTCAGAGAAAGTTCAATAAGATTCGATTCTTATTGAACAAAGAAATCTAGGATATTCAGTTTATAAAGATTATTTGATAACAATAGGTGAATGGGCCTATAGCTCAGCTGGCTAGAGCGCTCGACTGATAATCGTGAGGTCCCAGGTTCAAGTCCTGGTAGGCCCACCATGAAGATTGAATAATCTTTAAAGATTAGAAGAAAATACCAAATAAGAAATACAAATGGGGATATAGCTCAGCTGGGAGAGCGCCTGCCTTGCACGCAGGAGGTCAGCGGTTCGATCCCGCTTATCTCCACCATTTGAAGAAACTAAATATAAGTCTTAAAAAATAAGATTTATATTTGGTTTTGAAAAAGACCAAAGATTATTAGAAAGAATAATCAAGTTATTTAAAAACATAATGTTAAAGTCTAAATTTTTCTAAAAGAAATAACAATTTCAAAAGAAAAGAAAGAACACAACTAACTTATTAAATTTAATAAGATAGTAGCCAAGGAATA
>NZ_PDKC01000082.1 GCF_004116495.1 Arcobacter sp. CECT 8985
TTTATTAATTCTAAGACCTGTACTTAGTTTCTCTAATGAACTACTTACATTTTTTGTTGTGTTTGTTGCAGCTTCTTGAGCGATCAATGAAGCAGCATTTGTATTAATTCTCATAATAAATCCTTTTGATTATTAAAAAGATTTACCCATGATACGGGAGCCTAAAACATTCTTGTATTACCAAGCATAGAGTTATAAACTCTTCGGAATCCATTGACCCCTACAATAATTGCGTTTTAAAATCCCAAAAATACTTTTAACAAAATTCTAGTTTTTATATATCATTCAAATTTATTGTAATAATCTAGTTACATTTTGTTGAATTGCATTAGCTTGACTCATAGCATAAGTACCAGCTTGTGCAATAATATTTTGTTTATTAAAATTAGCACTTTCTTGTGCATAATCAACATCTCTAATTACAGATTCAGCAGCTTTAATATTAGTTTGCTGAGTCATTTGGTTTCTAATAGCTGATTCTAATTGATTTTGAGTAGAACCGAAGTCTGCTCT
>NZ_PDKC01000008.1 GCF_004116495.1 Arcobacter sp. CECT 8985
CTGATAATACTGCACCTTTCAGGTGTGGAAACGTAGGTCTCTGCCAGCTCTTGAGTTTTGTTTTTACTTTTTACTAAGCCTTTATCTATAACAACTTTTCTCTTGTTATTGATATGGGCTTTTTTTTATACCCCTTACTTATCCCCTTTTCTTTTTCCCTACTGTTTATTTTTTACTATACTTTTTAATTTGCATATTTATAATTAAATGGCGCTACTGTTATGGGGTATGAAATTATATTGATGAGTACTAACTGTAGTTGGTTATTTACCTTTATTCATATTATAGTATTTATTTTTGAAGAAATAGTTCTTGTTTATATTGTTTATTCAGTAATAAAACAGTTTATTGAAGTTAAAAAACTTCAATTAGAATCAACAGCTTCTTTTGAAAAGTTACAAAAAGAAACTTTACTAAATA
The DNA here is from genome assembly GCF_004116495.1 of Arcobacter sp. CECT 8985. Classification (GTDB taxonomy): domain Bacteria; phylum Campylobacterota; class Campylobacteria; order Campylobacterales; family Arcobacteraceae; genus Malaciobacter. The sequence continues at coordinate 421 of NZ_PDKC01000008.1, forward strand.
AAAGTATTATAGATGTAACTATTGAAGTAGCAAATAGTGTTAATGATGGGAAACTAACAAAAAGAGTTCATTCAAATACTACAGATGAGAATATTAATTCATTAAAAGAGATTATAAATAATATGATGGATAATTTAGAAAATAAAATTGCAGATGATATTAATAAAATTTCAAGCGTATTGGAAAACTTTACAAATTATAATTTTACTACAAAAGTTGATTCTAAAGGTGAAACTGCTGAGAACTTAAATAAGTTAGCAGATGGTATTACTAAAATTCTAATAGAAGATAAACAAAATGGACTTTTTATTCAAAATAGTGCTATGGTATTATCTTCAACTGTAAACACGTTAAATGATTCCTCAAATCAAGCTGCAGCAATTGAAGAAATAACATCTATTATAAAATCAAGTAATGAAAATATAAATAAAATGTTTACTCTTGCAAATAATTTAAATACTTCTACACAAGAAGGAGAGAATTTAGCAACAAAAACAACTACAGCTATGGAAGATATAAATACACAAGTTCAAGCTATTAATGAATCAATCACAGTGATTGATCAAATTGCTTTCCAAACAAATATTCTTTAACTAAATGCTGCTGTTGAAGCTGCTACTGCAGGTGAAGCTGGTAAAGGTTTTGCAGTTGTTGCACAAGAGGTAAGAAACCTTGAATCATGTTCAGCAGAAGCAGCCAAAGAGATAAAAGATTTAGTGGAAAATGCTACAATTAAAGCAAATGAAGGTAAAATAATTGCATCTGATATGATAGGTTGATATAGTGATTTAACTAGTAAAATTACTCAAACAATTGAATTAATCACAAATGTTACAAATGTAAGTAAAGAGCAAGAAACTGGAATTGTTCAAATTAATGATGCAATTAATTTTTTAGATAAACAAACTTAGCAAAATGCTTCATTAGCAAATCAAACTCAACAAATTGCAGAGGGAATTTTAAAAAGTGCTGATGAGAAAGAGTTTATTGGTAAACAGAGTGTTCAAGTACCAAAACTTGAAAAAGTAAATAGTGTTGAACCTCAAAAGAAAAAAGAGTAAGTTAAAACAAAAACTACAGTAAATTCGAATAATGATGAATGGGAAAACTTTTAATAAAAGTTTTCTCATAAAAAAGTATTATTTAATATAATATCTTTATTTTTTTAAATGACAATTTCTGTTTTTGATTGCTCTTTTTGTAGGCTTTTTAACCTTTTATTTTACTACTTTTTTTTATCTATTTTTATTCATACTTTATTAATCTTTTACTGTTATAATTCATTACAATAAAAAAAGGAAATATATGAAAGATAGGCTACATGAAATTATTGCAGAAATTTCAATATTACATAATGAATTTATTAAAAATGATAAAATATTAGATGCAAATATTATTGTTGATGAAATATCTACTCAAAGTGAAGATTTGCAAGAACATTATTTAAAATTACTTTTGCAATATTATTTTCAACAAAATGATTTAGAAAATGTAAAAAAACTATTATTATTAGGTTATAAGTTTGATATTAGGTTTGATGATATAAAACAAGCATTTACTAAGATTGTTTCTAATAAAGAGAATGTAATAGAGTTTTTTGATGATGCAGTTGTTTTTGTAAATGATAACAATATAAAAGAGCCTTTGAATATAATGTATGATTATTATAATGCTAATGAATCTAATAAAGTTAATTTAGAGCAAGCTGTAGATATTATAAGAAAAAATAGATATATTTGTGCATTTTGTTATAAGCATATTGGTGAGTTGCCTTTTTGCGAGTTTTTTATAAATGAAGATTTATTAGAGAGTCTAAAAAGAGATTTGCCATATCTTTTAAAATAAAATTTTGTGAATAAATAAAATTAATTAAATTGGAAATGATTTGAAAATAGTACATTTTAGTGATACACACTTGGGGTTTAGTGATCTAGATATTATAAATGATGAGGGTATTAATCAAAGAGAAGCAGATTTTTATAAAGCATTTGATGATATTATCGATGAAATAATTAATTTAAATCCTGATTATATTATACATACGGGTGATTTATTTCATAGGAGTAGTCCTTCTAATAGAGCAATATCATATGCATTGAAAAAATTTACAATATTAAATGATCTTAATATTCCAATTATTTTAATTGCGGGAAACCATTCAACACCTAGAACTAATTACTCTTTGCCTATTTTATCTATATTTGATAATTTTAAAAATGTATATTGTGCTTATAGTAGTAAATATGAAATGTTTGAATTTGATAATATTATTTTTCATGCATTGCCACATTTAAATGATGAAAATAAAATATATGAAGAATTAGAAAAAATTGAAAAGAATATAAATAAAAATAAAAAAAACATTATGATGCTTCATTGTAGTGTAGGAGCTTCTTATTTGATGAGCGAGTTTGGAGAGTTTGTTTACCCTCATGACAAAGAATATTTATTTGATAAAATGGATTATGTGGCATTAGGTCATTGGCATGGTTTTTCTAGTGTTAAAAGTTATGAAAATGTATTTTATAGTGGAAGTAGTGAACGTACATCTTTAAATGATAAAAGAAGTAATAAAGGGTTTATATATTTTGATTTATCAAAGGATGATTTGATAGTTGATTTTAAACAAATTAAAATAAGAGACTTTGTAAGTTATGAAATTGATGCAAACGAATTATTTATTAAATTAGAAGAGTTAAGTTATTTAAACTTAAAAGATTCAATTGTACAAATTACTATTAAAAATTTAAATGCACTTGATTCTATAAATATTTCAAATAAACAAATTAAAAGTTATTTTTCATCTTCTTTATATGTTGTTGTTAAAAGAGAGTTTATTTCTACAAATTCTACAACAATAGAAGATATTCAAGCTGTTTCTTTAAAAGAATATTTTACAGACTTTTTGAAGGACAATTCATTGGAAGATGAATTTTCAAGATTAAAATTGAAAAGTGATGAGTTATTTGATAAATATGAGGATAATATTGATGATACTATCTAAATTATATTTAAAAAATTTTAAAAAATATGAAGAGTTTGCAATTGAATTTTTTGATGGCTTAACAGGAATTATTGGTAAAAATGGAAGTGGGAAATCTACTATTTTTGAAGCTATTTTATTTGCTTTATATGGAGAATTAAGAATTAAAGGTTCAAAAGAGTTAATTAAAAATATAAATGCAGATGAAAAAGATGAACTAAGAGTTGAGCTTACTTTTGAATTTGATTCTTTTGAATATAAAGTTGTAAGAGAATTTAGAGGAAAAAATTTAACTGCAAGTGCAAAAATTTTTAAAAATGAACAATTACTTTGTAATGGTTCAAAAGAAGTGACAAAAGAGATAATAAAACTTACTAAAATGAATAAAGAAGCATTCTTAAGTACACTTTTTGCATCTCAAAAGCAGTTAACTAAATTGAGTAGTTTAGACAAAGAAGAACGAAAAAAAATGATAAGAAGGCTACTTGGTTTAGAAAAAATTGATTTTATTGAAAATTATTTAATATTACAAATAAGAGAATTAAATAGAGATATAAAAAACTTTTCTTCTTATTTATTGAATATTGAAGATATTGATGAGTTTTCAAAAAAGTTAAAAAATCATAATGATAATTTAAAACTAATAAACATTCAAATTGTAAATGAACAAAATAATAAAGAGAAATTATTAAGTGAAGAGAGTGGTAAAAAAACTCAACTTGAAACTTTTAATAAAGTTAAAGAACAAAAACAAAATTTAGAACATAATATAAAACTTGAAGAGTCAAATTTTAAGTTAGTATCTGAAAATATAAATAAATTAAATGAAGAATTAAAACAGTTAGAATTAAAAAAAATAGAGTTTGATAATATAAAAGATATAAAAGATAAATATGAAGGACTTTTATCGTCAATAAAAGAACAAGATTTTTTAAAAGAGAAGTATTTAAAAAAACAAGCTTTGATTAAAGAAAGAGATGAATTAAGATTATCATATAAAAAACAAAAAGAGGATATTTCTAATATTCAAGAGCAATTAAAAGATGAAAAGAGTGTAGAAAAACAGCATTTACAATTAAAACATGATATTTCTGATTTACAAAAACAACTTCAAGATAAAAAGATTACAGATAGAGAATTAAGAGATAAAATTGCTGGACAAGAAAATCTAATTATAGATACAAAAAATAAAATTGATACTATTCAAAGTTTAGGACGAAATTCAAAATGTCCAACTTGTACTAGAGATTTGCTTGATGATTATGACATGGTTTTAGAAAATTTATATAATTTAGTTGAATCAAATTATCAAAAAAATATTGATAATTATAAAATAGAGTTAGAAGAGCTAACTAAAAAAATAGAAATAAAACAAGAAAATCTTGAAAAAGTAATAAAAGAAGAAAAACAATTACATACTCAAATTTATCTGTTTGAGGAAAAGAAAAAGGATTTAGCAAATAGCTTAAATTATTTACAAGACATAGAGTTAAGAGGAAAAAGTAATAATGAGCAAATTGAGAAACTAAATTCTTATGTTTATAATGAAAAGAAACATTTACAAATAAAAGAAGAGTTAGAATTAATAAGAAAAGATTATGATAAATTTTTGTCTTTACAAACTCAGTTAAAAAGAGAAAATATAATTTTACAAAATATTAAAGAGTTAAATAAAAATAAAGAAATTTATGAAATAAATATTAAATTAAGAAAAGATCAATTATTAACAATAAATTATGATGAAAATAAACATATCTCTTTGGAAAAACAAATTGATGATATACAAAAAAGAAAAGATGAATTATCAGAAATAATTCATAATAAAAGATTGGAAGAGTCAAGAATAAAAGGTGAAATAAAAAATATTAATAGACAGCTTGAAGAGAATGAACAGAAAAATAAAAAATTACAGACTAAAATTGATGATTTAAATGATTATACAAAAATTAAAATCGCACTACAAGAATTTAAAACAACAATAAATTCTAAAATTGCTCCAAGGATTTCACAAATTGCTTCAAATATGTATGCAAAAATTACAAAAGGAAAGTATCAATTAATTGAAGTTTCAAATGATTTTGATTTTTTTATTTTTGATGAAAATAAAAAATACCCAATTGAAAGATTTAGTGGAGGAGAGATTGATTTGGCAAATTTAGTATTAAGAATTGCAATCTCAAAAACACTTCAAGAATTAAGTGGAAATGCTCAGATATCTTTTCTTGCTTTTGATGAAATATTTGGAAGCCAAGATGAAAATAGAAGATTAGAAATACTTGAAGCTTTTAGTACAATAAAAGAGCAATATAGACAAATATTTTTAATTAGTCATGAATCTGAAATTAAAGAGATGTTTGAACGTGTTATTGAGCTTTAAAGTAGTCTAGAAGACTACCTTAAAAAAGCTTTTTGGAAAAATTTTGAGATTTTTGAAATATCCCATGATGTAATTATAAATATTTTATTTAATTCTCCATATGAAGTTAATTCTTTTTCAATATTAAAACCACCAAATTTTGAATATAATTTGTAATGCTCTTTACTTATTACTGAAATTGTCCCATTTATATTATTTTGTTTTATTATTAAATAAATTCCTTGTGTTAGATTTTTGAAATCAAGGTTAAGACTATTTTTATTATGTTTTATTGTAAGTCTTGAAACTTCAGCAATATTTTTGTATTGTTTTCTAATATAATCTAAATCTATCTTTTCTTCTATTGGGAGTTTTCTTTCAGAATCAAAGATTAGTCTACAAGTACTTGTTATTGTATTTTCTGTTTTAGTATATATTATTGCAGAATTTTTATCATAATTATCAAAGTTAAGCCCTTCAATTATTTCTGGAAATTCTTTATTATAATTTAATTTAGTATATATCTCACTTCTTAGTTTGTATACATTAATTAAATCTTCAACACTTTTTATAATAAACAAGTTTTTGTTGTTATTCTCAAAATTTAGATCTTTATTAAACTTAACTGTCTTCTCTACAACTTCTTCAAGGAAAAGCCTATTATTAAATAGTTCAAGTGCTTTTAATTGCTGTTCATTAAAGCTTTTTGGCATGTACTCTAAAGAGTTATTTATTTTACTTTGGATAAGCAACTGCAATTGTTCAATTGATTCGTTTTTGTTTATGTTAAACATATTCTACCCTTTTTTTTAAGATAAAATATAATAAACAAATGTTGTCAAATAAATCGTCACATTTAATATTTATAAAAAATTAGAATGATTTTAAAAGTATAAAAAGAGAATAAAATTAGATGTTTTTATATATGTAAAATTTTAAGTGCAAAAGTTGTAGGTAAATTATTTTATATTTAGTCTACAACCAAAAGATTGTATAGTTTCAATTAACTCAGGGTCAATTTTATTTCTTAGTCTGTAAAGTAAAGTTCGAAGAGAACTATCTGAAACAGTGCTATTTGGCCATATTTCATACTCGATATCCGCAAATTCAATAATATTTCCTTTTGCTGCAATTAGTAATGAAAATAGTTTTGTTTCTTGTTTGCTGAGTTTTATAAACTTTTCGTTGTAATAGAGGGTATTATTTTTTGTATCGTATTTATAACCATTTTTTAATAACACTATATTATTATCTAATTCATTTAAATTATTTAATCTGTTTTTTGCCACTAATAATGCAGGTGCAATGGATTCTCTATTATATGGTTTTGTCAGATAAGTTGCAACAAAATTTCCATCTATTGCTTTTTGCATTGTTTGTTCATCAGAAAAAGCTGTTAGAAATATTACAGGAGTATATTTTATCTTTTGAATATCTTTTGCTGCTTCAATTCCATCCTTACTATATTTTCCTAAATCAATGTCCATGATTGCAATATCAGCAGGGTTGTCCTTTTGTGATTTTATAGTTTCTTCATAATTTGTAACACATTTAGTAACTTCATATCCAAGTGCTTGAACACTTCTTTTTATATCAAACCCAACTATTGTATTATCTTCAAGTATTAATACTTTTGTATTCTTCATTGTCCCTCCAAATTATTTTAACAGAAACACTATTCTCACTTTCAATAGTTATATTTCCTTTTAATTGATCACAAGCTAAAGTATTTATTAACATTAATCCAAGTGAGTTAGTTGGTTTTGTTGAATCATATCCTTTTCCATTATCTTCTACAATCAATATATATTTATTATTAACTTTTTTTAATTTTATATCTATTTGTCCATTCATTTTATCATCAAATGCATATTTAAATGAATTGGATATAAGTTCATTTATAATTAATCCACAATATATTGCTTCTTCTATTTTTAAGTTTGTTTCGATTTGGAAATTGATTTTAACATTTTCACAATTATAGCTTTGCATTACTTCATTTACTAAGATTTTAAAATATTTAACAGTATTTACATTTGTTAAATTATCTTGCTTATATAATAGTTCATGAAGATGTCCCATTGCATTAATTCTATTTTGTATAGTTGTTAATACATCTTTTAATTTTTCATCTATAATATCATCACTTTGAAGTCTAATTAATGAAACTATAGTTTGCATATTATTTTTTACTCTATGATTTAATTCTTTTAATAATAGTCCTTTTTCATCTAATGCATTTTTTAGATCTTTTGTTTTTTCCTCCACTTTCAATTTCAAACGAGCTTTCTCATCTTTTTGTTGTAAAATAAGTTTTTCTTGTGCTTCTTGTTTATCTTTTTCAAGTATCTTAATTCTATCTGCAAGGGCGATTGAAAAAACTATTGCTTCTATCAATAATGAAATTTCTATATAATAAGGAAAATTTATGAAGACATTATACATACCAATACTAGATAAATACATAAACATTCCAGCAGTTAAAAATATTGACCATCCAAATAAAACAAAATAAGCTTGTCTATTTCTTTTTATACTTGTATATATAGTTATTATAACTAGATATATTAATAAAATAACAGAAAAAATATTTCTATATTTGTTAAAACTATCAGTAATAAAAAATATACTTAATAAAAAAGGAAATAAAATAAGATAAATAGTTAATGTTTTATTTATTATTTTATATTTTTTTATATTTAAGAAACTTTTTGTAAATAATGCTAGTGCAAGAGCAGGGAATCCCACAATATATGTCGCATAATGAATAAAAGGCATTACCCAGTTATGTGGTAAAAAATAGATATTAGTAACACCTGAATACATAAGATGATGAATTAAAATACCAAATATATATAATACATAATATAAATAACTTCTATCTTTTGTAAAGAAAAAGATAAATAAATTATAAAAACCAAGAATAGACATACCACCAAAAAATAAAGCTAAAATAACTTGATGTTGCATCTCTTTTATGTAGAAGTTTTCACTATTAAATAAGTTTAATTTTATTATTAACGTAGTTATATAAGATGAGGCTTTAATATAATAAGTTTTTTTTTCTTTTGGTTTTAATAAAATATTAAATATAGGATTAATTGTTTTTCTATTTTCACTTAAATGTGCAAGTCCTTCTTTTTTTAATAGTTTATTATTACTATATAGATATACATTTGTTGTTAGTGCATTATCATATTCCAAAATTTTATTTATTGTGTTTTTTGTATTATTTTTTAGTGTAAATTTAATCCATACATTAAAATTAGGAGAATAACCAAAACCAATAGATTTACTATTTATTTTTTTAAATTTAACTTTTTTAACATTTTTAATTGTTAATTTTTTTGTTTTATCAATAAATATTTCACTTTGAGGAAAAATATTATAAAAATTAGTTTTTTTATTAATTGAGATTATATTCGCAAGTAAATTTAAATTAAGTATTACAAGTAATAAAATAAGTTTTCGTATAAACATTTAATAATTAACCTAGAAGAATTTAATTCTATTGTACAAAAAAAATACTAATTTTTTAGTAAATCATTAAAAGTGTGACGCAAAGTGTGACACCGAAGTGTTATTATATAATAATTAAATGTCAATTAGTATACTGGATGTATAGATAGACTTGGTCTATCCTTTATTGTCTTTGATATTAAGGAATATTATGAGTTTAAATGAAATAATAGAAAATTGTATTAAAATTTTTAATTTTAATGTTAAAAGTGAATTTCAAAAATTATTAGAAGTTCAAGTTGTGTCAGTTAAAAAAGATAATTTCTTTAATAAAAACAATAATTTAATAGTAAAGCATTCTTCAGAAGGGTCTATATATATTAGTGAATGTAAAATTGAATTGACAAAAATAGATGATTTTGAAAAATCTTCTATAATAAATATTTTAGATATATCAAAAGTTATTAAATTGAAAAATGACTTTTTACAACTAAAAAAAATGGTTCCAGTTTTAATTCCAATAAATTTATGTGTTGCAAGAGTTTATGAATCTAATCCTCATAATTCTTCTTTGGCAGATATTTTAATTGTTGATACAATCTCTTTATTATCATATCTTGAAAAAAATATTATTGATGAAGATTTAATTATTACGACTGATTTTTTGGATAAAAATAATATTTCTTATAAATATTTTAAAACAGGAAATCAAAAAGAAAAAATGCTTTTAGAAAATACTTTTATTTTATATGAAAGTCAAAATAAAAATGAAAGTGAAATTTCTCAAATGCAAAATTTTATAATTGATGCAGAACTTTCAAATTTAGGTAATTTTGTTGAAATGTTATATTATAATTCTGAAAATAATTATTGTATATTGGAAATTTGTGACAATTATGATAAACAAATATTGAATCAAATAAAACAAATTGCAAAAAAGAATATCAATAGATATTTTATTTTAAATAATGGATCAGAAGTAGCATAATATTAGTTCATTTTTTATTTTAATTGTGTAAAATTATGAAAACATTATATTAAAATAAAATAGTGAGAAAAATGATAATACTTGATTTTGAAACAAATAGTAAAAGTGTAGGCGATGTAATAGAGGTTGCAGCAGTAAAAATTGACAACCAATTTAATATTTTAGATAAATTTCATAGATACTATTTATCTAGATATCCTTTAAATCCTTACTCTTTTGCAGTTCATAGATTAACCCCAGAGATGATTATGGAATATAGAAAAGACAAATCCTACTCTTCTTATTTTACAGAAGATGAAGATTTTTTTGACTTTTGTAAAAGTAGTGATACTTTAGTTGCTCATAATATATCTTTTGAGTTAAGACATTTAAATAAAAAAGTCTATTTTAAAAATCATATATGTACTATGAAAGAGAATAAACATTATGTTTGTGCAAAAAATAAAAATGGAAATATTAAAAATCCTAAATTAGATGAGACCTGTGCTTTTTATGGTATAGAGTTTGATGAAAACAGACATCATACAGCTACTTATGATGTTACAAAAACTTATGAAATATTAAAGTGTATGCCTAATATTTTTTAATTTAAAGTAAAGATGATTATTTATTAACCTCATCTTCACTTAAAATTTCTTCTTGTTCTTCTTCATTGTTATGTTGTTGTTCATTTAAATTTTCATGCTCTTTTTTATATGATTTACTATATTTTTTTATACCTTCAAGTTCATAATTAATTGCATCTACAGAAATAAATATTTCATAAAGTGCTATTATTAAAGATAGAGTCATTGCAAGAAGACTTAATCCAAATAATATTTCTCCTGATAAGTTTTTTTCTAAAAATATTAAAAACATAGAAATTGTACATAAAATTAGTGATGATACACCATACAATTGCATAGCTTTTATTAATGAAACTCTTTTTTTCAAGTTTTTTATTTGCTTAGATGCTTTAGGAACTTTTCCATCCCTTGCATTTGCACTAAGACCTCTTATTAACTGACCTGTTGTTAAAAACCTATTAGTATATGCTAATAAAAGTAGTGAAATAGCAGGAAATAGCAGTGCAGGTGTTGTTATTGCAATACTTATTGATTCCATTTATTTTCTCCTAAAATTTCTATTCTCATCTCTTTTTGTTGTTTTTTTAGATTTAATTTTTTTTTCTGGCTTATCACTTCTTTTTTTATCAACTTTTTTCTTTTCTAATAATTTTTTCTTTTTATGTTTATAAAGTCTAGGTTGCTTTTCAGTAAGTTCATATCCTTGCAAAACTAATCTTTTTATAGTAATCATTAAATCTTTTTCAATTTCTTCAAGAGCTTTGTACTCTTTTGCAGATATTAAAGTAATTGCATTACCTTTTTTATTAGCTCTTCCTGTTCTTCCTACTCTATGTGTAAAATCATCAGTTGATTGTGGTAATTCAAAGTTAACAACATATTCTAAATCTTCAATATCTATACCTCTTGCAGCAATATCTGTTGCAACAAGTACTCTTATTTGTCCAGCTTTAAAATCTTTTATGGCTTTATTTCTTGCAGACTGTTTAATATCACCATGCATACAAAGTGTTTTTAATCCATCTAAATTAAAGTGTTCAGTTATTTCATCAGCAGTTTTTTTTGTATTTACAAAAACTAATACTCTTTCAAAGTTTTTTGAACCAATTAGATATGATAACATTTCTATTTTTTTGAAGCTATCAACTTTATAAGCAGTATGCTCAATAATATTAACTCTTTGTCTTACATCTGTTAATTCAAATACTGTTGGATTATTTAAATACTCTTTTGCAAGTTTTTTTACATTTTGAGATATAGTTGCAGAAAACATCATGATTTGTCTATATGAACTAGTTTGAGAAAGTATTGTTTCAATCTCTTTTACAAATCCCATATCAAGCATTGTATCTGCTTCATCTAATACAATTTGATTTACACTTGAAACATTTACTGCATTATTTTGAATATGGTCAATTAATCTTCCTGGCGTTGCAACGATAATATCTGTTCCATTTTTTATTTTTTCAGCTTGAACTTTATTATTTACTCCACCAAATGCAACGCTATGTTTTATATCTAAATATTTAGAATAATCTTTAATATTTGAAGATATTTGTTTTACTAACTCTCTTGTTGGAACAATTATAAGAACTCTAGGTACTCTTTTTTTACTAAGATCAATCTCATCTTTTAATTTTTCAAGTATTGGTAGTAAAAATGCAGCAGTTTTCCCTGTTCCACTCTTTGCTGATGCAATAATATCTTTTTGATTTAAAATTGCAGGAATAGCATTTTTTTGTACATCAGTTGGGCTTTCATACCCTTTTTCTTCTAGTGCTTTTATAATCTCTTTTGATAGTTTAATTGAACCAAAATTTTCGATAAGAAGTCCTTTTTTATTATTTGGCGAATTATAACATTATAAATCTTGTTTTTTTAAATAATTAGATATTAAAGGATCATCATTTATTCTACAAATCATATATGTATGAATATTTTTTAGATAATCTGGTAATTTTTCTATAAATAAATCTTCCTCAAGATTTAATTTTTGCACAACACTTAATGGTAAAATTGTAATCCCCATTCCTAATTTTACACATCCTAATATTGTTTCTAAGCTTCCAAATTCAATATTTTTATACTTAATTTTTTGCTGTTTTAAATAATCTTCCATATATTGTCTATATGTACAACCTTTTTTAAAAGATAAAATATTATTTGAGTGTTTATTTTTTTTTGATTTTAATAAAACTAATTCTTCTTTATACTCTTTTAATATCTTAAACTCTTTTTCTTTTGGTTTTCCACTTATAAATGCAATATCTATTTTATATTCTAGTAATAACTCTTTTAAATCTTTAGTTGGCGAAGTTGTTAATTCTAAGTCCATTTTTGGATATTTTTTATGAATTTTATTTAATAATGTAACTACTTTTGTTACTGCACTTGATTCAGTTGTTCCAATTTTTAGTGTTTCTTCATGTTCTATATGTTTCAAAAAATCTTCTGCTTTATTTATACTATTTACGACTTCATTTGCATAAGGTAGTAGTTTTTTTGCAATATCTGTTAATATAATTCCTTTTGTATTTCTATAAAAAAGTATTTTATCAATACTCTTTTCTAACTGTTTTATTCTTGCAGTAACATTTGATTGTGCACAATTTAATTCAACTGATGCTTTAGAAAAGCTACGGTTGTTTGCTACACTTAAAAAAACTTTTAAAAGGTTTGAATCCATCACTAATCCTTATATCACTTATAGTGATAAGTTATTTGACAAAATATAATTTTTAGTGATATTATACCAAAATTTAAAAAATGAGAAATAAAATGAGAGAGATATTTAATAAAAAAAGTAATACAAATATAATAATAGCTGGAATATTTGCATTAATAGTAGGAATGGGTGTTGCAAGATTTGCATTTACTTCTTTACTTCCTTCAATGCTAGAAAACAGGATTGATATTAGTTTTGCAGGGGTATTAGCCTCAATTAACTACTTTGGATATTTGCTTGGTGCAATTTTTGCAATATTTTTAAAAACAGTAAAACAAAAAGTTTTATTTTTTAGAATTGGTCTTTTTTTAAGTATATCTACTACTATTATTTTAGGTCTTAATACAAATGATTTTTTATGGATTAGTTCAAGGTTTATTGCGGGATTTGGTTCTGCAATGCTTATGGTAATTGGTTCATCATTGGTTATGAGTAGATTAGATTTTAAAGATAAAACAAAAGCTATGGGAATTCATTTCTCTGGAATTGGTTTTTCTATGGTTGTAACTGATATTGTTAGTAGAAGTGTTTTAAACTATTTTGATTGGCAAAGTTCATGGATAATACTTACTGTTTTAGCAGTATTTTTATCATCATACTCATTTTATATTTTAGATGAAGAGAAAAGTATTAATTTTGTAAAGATAAAAACAAAAGCTTTTAAATTTGATTCTTTTGTTTTTGTTTTAATTTTTTCATATTTTACTGTTGGTGTAGGTTTTGTTGTACAAGCAACTTTTTTACCTGATATTATAAATAGTATTAAAGGTTTGGAAGGGTTTGGTTCAAATTCATGGCTATTAGCTGGAATTGCTGGAATACCTTCTTGTATTATTTGGATGAGGTTAGCTTATAAATTTGGAAGTTCAAATATAATTTTGGTTTGTATGTTTTTATTGATAATAAGTATTTTAATACCTACTTTTACAAATAGTTTATATTTAAATCTATTAAGTGCTTTTTTATATGGAGCTACTTTTATTGCATTAGTTGCACTTTTTTTAAATTTGGGTGGAAAAATTGCAAGTTCAAACCCTGTATTTTTAATGGGAGCATTAACTAGTTCGTATGGGATTGGACAAATTAGTGCACCTTTATATTCAGTTGCATTAATAGATAAATATAAAAATTATGATATGAGTTTATATATAACAGCATTTATACTTTTTTTAGGAGCAGTAGTATTGTATTTTAATAAAAATAAGGAGAAAAAATATGCCAGTAATTAATGTAAAAATGACCCACGAGGATGGTGGAGCAACAAAAGAACAAAAAGAAGAATTTGCAAAAAAAGTAGCTGATGATTTTGAAAAAGTTTTCAAAAGAAGTTCAAAAAGTGCAGTTGTAATAATAGAAGAAATTAATACAGATAATTATTCTATTGGCGGTGAAACTATTACTAATATTAGAAAAAATAAAGCTTAGAATTTCTAAGCTTTAGATGATTTGACCTAAACCATCATCAATATATTCATTGATCTTTTTTAAAAACGTTTCATTTGAAACTTTACCTACTTTATTAAAAATAACTATTTGTTCACCAAATTCATCATGTATAAAATGCTCTTTTTTTATAACGTCTTTATATAGTTTTTTTGATTCTTCATCACTATCTATTTCATTAAATAAAAACCAGTTTGCAGTTGAGTCTTCAATTCTAATCAATCCATATGTATTTTTATCATCTATATAATCTTGAATTGTGCCATTATCAAATTTTGCACCAACTACCATATCATAATCGTTTAAAAGCATTTCCATTAATTATTCCTTTTTTTTAAAAATGCAATTATAACTGCAAATAAGTTATAATTAGTTTTAAAAATAAAAAAAGAGCTTTATGATGATAGATTATAAGAAAAAATTAAATACAAGTAGAGAAGTTTATCCTATTAATGATATAGATAATTCAGTTGAAAGTGATAGAGGTAGAATAATTTCAACTCCAGCATTTAGAAGATTACAAAAAAGAACACAAGTATTTCCTTTGGAGTTAAATGCAGCAGTAAGAAGTAGATTAACACATTCAATTGAAGTTCAACAAAATTCAAGATATATCGCAAAAACTATTTTAGATGAAATTAAAAAGCAAGGTAATTTAGAAAAATATAATTTAGACTCTTTAGAAAATGCTTTTGTATCAATATCTGAAATGTCAAGTTTATTACATGATATAGGCAATCCTCCATTTGGACATTTTGCAGAATTATCTATTAATAATTGGATGAAAAATGATGGAATCGCTTGTTTAGAAAAGTTATATCCAAATATAAATGAAGATAATATTGAAATAAAAAAAGAATTAGTAAGAGATATAACAAATTTTGATGGAAATGCACAAGCTATTAGAATTATAAAATATTTACAAAGATTAAACTTATCTTACTCTCAAATCGCTTCAGTTTTAAAATATACAAGAGGAGCTTTTGAAGAAAAACCAGAAAGTTCTGATAACTTAAACTATTTAAAAAAGAAACCAGGATTTTATTATTCTGAAAAAGATTTTGTTAAAAAAGTATGTGAATCCCTTGAAATAGAAAAAGGGTGTAGATTCCCTCTTACATATATTATGGAAGCTGCAGATGATATTTCATATTTAACAGCAGATATAGAAGATGCAGTTGATAAAGGTGTATTTACTTTAGATGATTTATATATATATGTTTTAAAAGAGTGTAAACAAGTAAATGAAAAATATGAAAAAGACGAAACATTTTTATTAGATCTTATTAAAAGATATTATAATAAAGCAAAAGAGCAAGAAGATGAACCTTATCAATTTAATCTTTTCTTGACTTTAACAAGAGCAAGTTTAATAAATAATTTAGTTAAATATGTTGCAAAAGTATATTTAACTAATCATCAAGAGATATTTGATGGGACATTTAATAAAGCATTATTAGATTTTGATAAAACAAATAAATATTCTTTAGCAATTGAAGTTTTACAAAATATTTCTATTAAATATATTTATAATAACAAAGAAAAGCAAGCATTAGAGTTAAAAGGTCATGCAATATTACATGGACTTTTAAATTGCTATAAACCTATATTAGAGCTTTCAAGTGAAGATTTTTTAAAACTTGTATGCAAAAAAAGAATTGATTGCTTTGTATCTGCAAGATTAATAGGACGATTATCTTCAAAACATATAGTTGCATATAGTAAGGCAATTGAAGAGTTGAATAAAGATGATGAACAAAGATTTAATTTACTTGAATGGTATTATAGAGCAAGATTAATTGTTGATTATATATCTGGAATGACAGATGATTTTGCTTTAGATGAATATCGCACTTTATCAGCAATTTAAGAGGAATACTCCTCTTAATTATTTTTTATAAATTCATCTACAATATTAATAAATTTTGCTTTTTGTTCATTTGATATAAAAGATGAATTAAAAGAGTTTTTTACAAGTTTTATAATATTTTCTTTTGATAAATTTAAATTATTAGAAATTGCATGAAAATTATCATTTAAATATCCACCAAAATATGATGGGTCATCTGAGTTTACAGTTACATTTAATCCATATTCTAACATCTGTTTTATATTGTGTTCTTTCATATCTTCAAAGACTTTTAATTTTGTATTTGACAAAGGGCATACTGTTAATGCAATTTGATTATCTTTTAATCTTTGCATTAGTTTATTGTTGTTTATTGCTTGAACTCCATGGTCAATTCTGTCTACATTTAATAAATCAAGAGCATCATTTATATATTCAAAGCCTGCTTCTTCACCTGCATGTGCAACTAATTTAAATCCAAGGTTTTTTGCTTTTGAAAATACATTTTTAAACTTACTTGGAGGATTTCCTATTTCTGATGAATCAAGCCCAATTCCTATGATTTTGTCTTTAAATTTTATTGCTTCTTTTAAAGTATCAAATGCTTCTTCTTCACTTAAGTGTCTTAAGAAGCACATGATTAATTTAGAACTTATTGAAAACTCATTTTTTGCATCTTCTAAAGCTTTTGAAATTCCATTTATAACTGTTTCAAATTTAATACCTCTTGCTGTATGTGTTTGAGGGTCAAAGAAAATTTCAGTGTGAATAATATTATTTTGTTTACATTTTTTTAAATAATCAAATGTTAAATCATAAAAATCTTCTTCATTTATTAATACTTTTGCACCACTATAATAAATATCTAAAAATGACTGTAAATTGGTAAAGTTATATGCTTTTTTAATATCTTCAATTGTTTTATAATTAAGTTTAATATTATTTTTTGTCGCAAGTTTAAACATTAGTTCTGGTTCTAATGTTCCTTCAATATGTAAATGTAATTCTGCTTTTGGAATATCATTTATAAAGTTTTTCATTTAAATCCTTTTATTAAATGAATTTATATCTAAAAAAAACTAAAAAATATTTGAACTTTAATTTTAGTAATTAATTGAAAATGTACTATTTTTTTTAATCTTTTAAGGTATAAAATTTTCTCAATATAAATTTACAAGGAGGTGTAATATTGAAATATAATAATTACGAAGCTGTTTGTAAAACTAAGTCAAAAGGTATTTGAAATAGTAGTTGATGTTGTATAGTATACAACCAACACCGCCATTATTATGGCTTATATATGTAATCTTTTGAATATAGTTTACATAAGCTATTGGTGCTATATAGCAAATTTACGGTTAAACACTATATATACTTATTTTCTTAAACCCTTCACATATTTATGTGGAGGGTTTTCTTTAGTCTTTATTTGATACAATCATAAAAAAACAAAAGGTATATTTATAAAAAAGTTTAGAAAAGTTCATATTGAAATAACTAATATTTGCAATTTAAAATGCACATTTTGTCCTCCCAAAATTATGCCAAATGCAACTATGAGTTTAGAAAAATTTGATGAATTAAATTTACAATTAAAAGAGCATACTAAAGAGTTGGCTTATCATATAGTTGGAGATCCTTTAGTTCTTTCAAATTTAAATGACTATTTAAATATTAGTAAAAAACATAATTTAAAAGTAAATATTACAACAACTGCAAATAATATTAATCAAAAACATTATAAAGCATTAATAAATGAAACAATTAAACAGATTAATTTTTCTATTAATTCATATAATGCAAATTCTCATAAAAAAAGTCTTGATGAATATTTGGATCCTATTTTGGCTTTTATAAAGTATGCACAGGAAAACAATCATGAATATTTTATTAATTTAAGAATTTGGAATTTAGATGATAATAAGAGTGCAAAAGTATTTAATGAAAAAGTATTTAATAAGATTAATAAGACTTTTAATACACAAATTAATATTGATGAGGTTTATAAAAATAGACCAAAAAATATAAGAATAGATAGAAAAATATTTTTTAATTTTGATGAATATTTTAATTGGCCAAATTTAAAAAATGACTTTGTATCAAAAAATGGATTTTGTTATGGATTAGATTCTCATTTTGGTATATTAAGTGATGGAAGTGTAGTTCCTTGTTGTTTAGATCAAAATGCATGTATTAATCTTGGAAATATAAATAAACAATCTATAAAAGATATTTTGAGATCAAAAAGAGTAAAAAATATTCAAGATGGTTTTAGAAAAAATATACTAGTTGAAGAACTATGTCAAAAATGTGAATATAGAACTAGATTTGATAAAAAGGATTAGAATTGAATGAAATTGATTTAGTAAGAGTTAGTTTAAGGGATTTTTTAACTAAACAAATGTTGAAATACTCGATTGTTCCTTTACTTGTAACATTAATTATTATGTTTGCTATATTTTTTAGTACAGCAAGTTATGGTATGGATTCTTTATCAATAATGATCACTCAAGTACAAAATGGACAGGATGTTGTAGTTTCTCCTGATGCACCCTTTTATTATTCATGGATGAATTTTTTACTACAATACTCAGTTACAGCTTGGATAGTTAGTTTTTTAGTTTATACTATAGGTATAGTTTTTATTATGATGTTTTCTGTATTTATTACACTTGCAATTATTGGTTTTTTAACTCCATTTATATTAAATACTTTACATAAAAGACATTATAGTGATTTACCAATGCAAGGATATGGAAGTTTAATGTCTCCACTATTTGTACTTATAAAAAGTACATTATTTATGATATTGCTTTTTTTTATTTTAATTCCCTTATATTTTATTCCCATATTAAATATAATTGCATTTAACTTGCCATTGTATTATTTTTTTCATAAGTTGTTAAATCATGATGTATCATCAACAATATTAAATGAACAAGATTATAAAATAATTCATAAAAGTGAAAAAAATAGTTTTAGAATAAGAACATTTTTACTTTATATGTTATCGATGGTTCCTTTTATTACTCTATTTTCAGCAGTATTTTTTATAATATATTTAGGTCATGGATATTTTATTGAGTTAAGAAAATTAAAACAAGGAGAAGCTTGCGCTATAGATAAGTTCTTAGAACTTAAATAACTAATCTATAGCCTGTACCTTGGATATTTTTTAATATACCATTTGGAAGTTTTTTTCTAAAATTTTTAATAAATAGTCTCATTGCATTTGGAGTCATGATATTAGTATCATCCCAAATCTGAGTCTCTAATTCTTGATATGTAATAATTCTATTTTTATTTATAAGAAGTTTTAAAAATGCATTTTCTTTTTTAGTTAAAATATATTCAACATCAGGACCGATTACGCAAGATTTACTTTCATCATAAATCCATTTAGGAATAAGGTTGTAAACTGGTGCAGTTGCATAACTTTTAATAAAAGCCTCAAGTGCTTCTGTTAATTTCGCTTCAGTTATTGGTTTTATAATATATTTTACTAAATGTAATTCAGTTGCTTCTAACATATACTCTAAATCAGTATGTGCTGAAGTAATAATAACTCTAACTTTTGAGTCAGTTTTTCTAACTCTTTTTATTAAATCAATACCTGTTTCTTTTGGCATTCTTATATCTGTGATTATTAAATCTGGTTTTTTTTCTTGATAAATTTTAAATGCATCTTTTGCATTTTTTGCTAAATATAAATTTTTGAACATATGTTTTAGAATTTCATAGATATTATTCCTAATCCCATCTTCATCTTCAACATATAATAAATTGAAACTACTTAATTGTTTAATTAAGTCTTGATTCATAGTAAAATCCTTATTAGAAAAGATATGGTATGATACCAAAAAATAACCTAAGCAAAGATAAACAATTTAAAGGCTGGATAAGTAAATTGCAATTAATAACAGAAAAAAACATTTCAAAAATGATTATTTATATTTTTATTATTATTATGTCTTCAATGATTTTTATGATTTCATATTTTTATGTTCAAAACACAAATAATAATTTTGAAAAAGAGATGCAAAAATATATTCATGAATATTACAATAATCAAAGAGCTATATTAAAAAAAGAGGTTGATACTGTTATTGATATTTTAAATTATAATCTTACAAAAGATAATATGACTCAGCATGAGCTAAAAGAAGATGCAATTAGATTATTAAATAACATCTCATTTCAAGCAAAAAAAAGTGATTATTTTTTTGTTTATGAGATTAAAAAAATGCAGGGTGGAAAAGATTTTGCAAGACTAGTAGTAAATCCAAACCGTCCAGATTTATTAGGTAAATTAATCTCAACAGATTATAAAGATCAAAATGGAAAAAAATTTCGTGAAGAGTTTATGAAAGATATAAGAAAAAAAGGTGAATCTTTTAAATTGTATGCATATAAAAAACCAAATTCAGATGATGTAAAAGAAAAATTATCTTTTTTTAAATATTATAAACATTGGAATTGGGTTATTTCAATTGGTGTTTATACAGATGATATAGAAAAACAAATTGCTTTAAAACAAAATACTTTGAAACAAAGAGTAAAAAAACAAGTTATTCAAAATATTTTACTTTTTTTACTTTTTTTAACAATAGCAATTGTTATTTCTATTTTAATATCTGAGAAAATAGATAATGTATTACAAACATATCAAGCAAAAGTAAAAGCAAAATCTGATGAACTTATGCTGTTAAATGAGAATCTAGAAAAGAGAGTCTCTTTAGAAATTGATAAAAATAGAGAACAAGAACAGTTACTTGTTCAAAAATCTAGGTTTATAGCCTTAGGGGAAATGATATCAAATATAGCACATCAATGGAGACAACCTCTTTCTGAACTTTCATCTATTTTTATGTTTATCAAATTTAAATATAATTTAAATGCCTTAGATAAAGAAACAATGGATCAAAAATCATTAGAAGCTGAGAAAGTATTGGAGTATATGTCACATACTATTGATGATTTTAGAAATTTCTTTATGCCTAAAAAGGATAAAGAGAAATTTAAGTTAAATCAAGCAATTGAATCAGTAATGACTATATTATCAAGTGCATTAAAAAATAATTATATAAAAATAGATATAAATATTGATGAAAATATTGAAGTTGATACTTATTTAAATGAGTTTGAACAAGTTGTCTTAAATATCATTTCAAATGCAAAAGATGTATTAATTTATAATCAAATAAAAAAACCATTTATAAAAATTTATGCAAAAAATAATAAAAATAGTGTAAATTTATATATTGAAGATAATGGAAGTGGAATAGAAGCTAAACCTATTGAGAAAATATTTGAGCCATACTTTACAACAAAAAATGATAGTGATGGTACAGGTATTGGACTTTATATGTCAAAGATTATTGTAGAAAAGAATATGAAGGGTAAATTGAAAGTTGAAAATACGATTAATGGGGCAAGATTTGAGATAGTTATTCCAATATAACTATCTTAATCTTTTTTGTTTCTAAATTGATCTTCTTTCTTTTTAGTTAAAAAAGCAAGAAGCAGAACTACAACTATTATTATTGAGAAACTAATAATCTCATTGGTAAAATTTTCACTCATTTTATTTCCTATTAAAAGGAAATTGTATTAAAATTGCTTTAAATTAATATAAAATTTCGTTTAGATTATCATCATATTTTTTTAATAAAATAATATGAAAAAATCTACCTATCCAATACAAACTAATTGCAAATGCAAAAAATAGTATATAATAATTTATTGTATTTGAATATATAGACAAAATACAAAGTAGAATTACTGTTGATATTTTTGTTAAAAATATCCTTTGTCTAGACTCTTTTGCAAAATTGACATAAAAAAGTAAAAATATAATTAAAAATGATAAAATTCTAAAGTTATCATCCAAAATATGATTAGAGGTTGATACACCAAAAGCATATAAACCAATCAACACTACGCTTACTAGACTTAATAGCAAACTATTATCTTTCAATATTATTCTCATAATAACTCCTTTCTTTAATATTCGAACATAAGCCTGACATAATTGACATATAAATGACAATTCCAATTTAATTATAATATTTTTAATATTAAAAAAAACAATTAATTTGTATATTTTTTATAAAATTAAGAATATTATAAAGAATTTAAATATATTTTATTAAACAAGTTATATGATATATAAAATAAAAATAAAGAAGTACAATAATGAGTAATTATTCTAACTTAGATATTTTGTCTGATAAAAAAGCACTTTGTGTTGATGATGATGAAGGTATTTTAAAAGAGATAAAAGAGACATTAGAGATATTCTTTTTCGAAGTGGTTGGATTGAGTGATGGTCAAAAAGCACTTAATGAAATAAATGAAAATCATTATGATGCTTTATTTTTTGATATTTCTATGCCTAATATGGATGGATTAGAAGCTATCAAAAATATTAGAAAAACAAATAAAAAAATTCCAATAATAATAATTTCTGCTCATACAGATCAAGAATATTTATGGAGAGCAGTTGATTTGAAAATTACAAAATATCTTACAAAACCTTTAATAAAAAATAATCTTTTAACTGCTTTAGAAGTAGTTTCTTTGGAGTTAGTAGATTATAATCCAATTTTTAAATTAAATGATAAAATAGTATATAATTTTTATACAAAACAATTACAGACTAATAATAAAATGATCCAACTTTCAAAAAGTGAAAGTAAATTATTAGAATATTTTCTTAAAAACATAAACCAAGTTGTTACATATGATTTAATAATGGATTATTTATGGGATTTTGATAAATCAAGTAAAGAAGCTGTAAAAGCAATTGTAAAAGAACTAAGAAAAAAAATAGGCTCAGACTTAATAAAAAATATCTATGGATTAGGGTATAAGTGTGAAGTTTAATTTTAGATTTATAATAAGTATTTTTATATTACTCTATGCAGTAATAACACTTCTTTTTTTTAATTTTTATAAAGAATTAGCAATAAAAGATACAAAAAAAGAAGCAAACTCAATTTTAAATAATATGAATGCAATAAGAACTTATATTGAAGAAGTTCAAAGACCTATGATTTATAAACTTATGGGAAATCGAGAAACTTTTGATAAAAATTTTGATGCAAGAATTTTATCTTCAACTTACATCTCACAATACATATATGAAAAGCAATTAGAAAAGAAACAATTAAATTATAGGTATAAACTGGTTGCTACAAATCCTTTAAATCCTATTCATAAAGCAAATGAGTTTGAAACTACAATTTTAAATAGGTTTAGGAAAAATAATATTAAACACTATTTTTCAATATTAGAAGAAAATGGAAAGTCATATTTTTTTATAGCAAAACCAATTAGTAGAAATACAACAAAATGTCTTATGTGTCATGGAGATCCTAAATATGCACCAAAAAAATTAGTCATGGATTATGGAAATGATAGTGGTTTTTTTGAAAAAGTTGGTGATTTAAGAGCTATGATATATTTAAAAATTGCAATTACTGATATTATTTCTTATCATAAAAGTTCGTTTATAACTGGTGGAATAGCTATGTTTTTTGTATTTATTATTTTTATAATTCTTATATATATAATTTATAAAAAAGATAAAAAACTTGAAGATAGAAAAGAGTTATTATTTGAGCACCAAAATAGGTTAGCTGTTATGGGAAGTATGATAGGAAATATTTCCCATCAATGGAAACAACCATTATCTCATCTTAGTTCAATTTTAATTAATATGGAACTTTTAAGTGAAAGGGGTAAATTATCTGTAGATAAAGTAACATCAAAAATTAATGATGCAAATGAACAAATTTATTTCATGTCTAATACAATAGATGATTTTAAAAACTTTTTTTCTCCAAAAGATAATAATGATAAATTTTATATAGAAGAGATTATAAATCAATCAATTAGATTACTTCAAGCATCATTAGATAGATATAATATTAAAGTTAGTATAAATATAAATGAAAATTTTATATTTTTTGGTTCAAGAAATGAACTTGTTCAAGTTTTTGTAAATATTATTAATAATGCAAAAGATGCTTTTATTGCAAATGAAATTGAAAAAAGAATAATTGTTATTAGAACATATAAAAATTTAGATAAAACTATTATTTCTATTCAAAATAATGCGGGTCAGATTTCAAATCAGGTTTTAGGAAAAATATTTAAGCCATATTTTTCTACAAAAGATTTAAGTGTTGCAACTGGAATTGGTCTTTATATATGCAAAGTAATTGTAGAAAGATATAATGGTTCTATTTGTGCAAAGAACTTAGATGATGGAATGAAATTTCAAATAATTTTTAATTAAAATAATTAAAAATTTAAAAAATATAAACTTCTAAATTTACTAAAAATATCAAAAATAATCATATTTATTTATTTTCTCCCTTTTCTCACCTTTTTTATTGTTACCATTTTAATCGGTGTACAAAGAATAACTTTTAATATAACTTAAAATTTATTATTAGTATATCAACACAAGAAAGGAGAAGTAATGAGAAGTATAAATAAAAGACTATTCGTTTGTTTGTTTATATGTATTGGCATTATGATTAATTATGCATTTGCAAATGATTATAATAATGGCTCACCACAGATGAGCAAGGAAGCTAGAAAAATCATTGCTGAAAATGAAGGCACAAAAGATACTAGAGGTGTTGTTACACTAAAAGATTATGTGATTCAAGAAAAAGCAAGATATGACTGGATTTTTAAAAATCACCCAATTTTTAAAACATACTTACCAAAAGGTAATGTTGTTGGTAAATTAAAAGTTGTGGATAGAGGTGAAGAATTTGTAGAGGGTGGTCATGGAAATGATTTTCAAAAATACAGTAAAAGAAAAGGTATTACATCTACAATGTATAGATTACCTGCTACTGAGCCTTTAGTATTCCCTAATAAATTTGTAGGGCCAAAAAAATGTGGTGAGTGTCATGCTGCACAATATGAAAAATGGAGTCGGTCAAGACATTCAACTACAGTAAGATTCCCAGGAGAACACCCAGAGGTTAATAATGAGCTAACTAAATCAGTTTTCGGGCCTGATACAGCTTCAATTTTGCCTAAAGGAATTACTCCTGATGTAATCTATTGTACTATAGGTCACCTTAGAACTAAAATGGGATATTTTGATGCTTGGCTATTAAGAGGTACATACCACGTTGTAGGTGGACTTTTAAAAGATGGAACTGGAAAAATTGTTGCTGGTTCAAACCAATTTCAAAGAACATGGGCAAATGATTTAACACCAGAAGTTGCTAAAAAAATTAGAAAATATATTCCTGATTTCCCTGTAACATTAGAAGAACATGGAGAAAATTCAGGTTATGTAAGAGGTTTAGCTTCTTATGCAGCAAGATATAAAAAAGTAATGGCAGTTCAAGCTGCATCCTCATATTGTGCTGTTTGCCATCCTTGGAAATTTGATTATAAAACAACAAAAGAGTTTTATTCTGATTTAGGAAATGCTAAAGAGTTACAAAAACATACAATATCTAAAGGTGTTTCATGTGAAGAGTGTCACGGTGCGGGTGGACACTTAGAAGGTGGAAAAGGTCTTAGAACTTCAAACTGCGAAAGATGTCACCAAAGATTTAGTTTTAGACCATTCTTAGCTGAAAAATTTAGAGATTCTAAAAATCCAAAATTAAAAAATAGAGCTGCAGAACTTGGTTTAACTTCTAAATTCAAATCTGCTGGTCCTGGATGTGGTACTGAAGGTTCACAATCATATTTTACAGCACACTATGAAGCAGGTATGAGATGTACTACTTGTCATGATCCTCATGATGTTACTGGTTATGTTGTTACTAAAAGTGCTAAAAAAGGTGGCGTATATGAAGATACAGGTGATTATTTAAGTTCATTTTATACTAAACCAGCAATTAGAAAATCATGTGCAAGTTGTCACAAAGAAGCTGCTTATATTGCAAGAAATACAAAAGATACTCATAGTAATGTTAAATGTCAATCATGCCATATGCCATTTTTAATGAGTTGTGAAAACTTCTATGCTATTCAATATCAAGATCATGCAGGTTTTGATACTCAAAGAAGATCACATATTTGGAAAATCAATGTAAGTCCGGACAAAAAAACTCTTAATCCCCCTCCAGGTCAACCAAGAGTTCAAACAGTACCTAAAAAATACAAAGATTGGTACATTGCTAAAAATAAAGATGGGCATACATTTGTTGATTTGATGTGGGCTTGTGGTAAAACTTCATGGGCAGATAAAGATATGGTTGATAATAAAGGTTGTCACAGTATCGTTCAGTCTAAATTGAAAAAAACATTACACTTCAAAAATCAAAGAAGAGTTTATGATGAAGTTGTAGGTTGGCAAAAACCAATCAAAAAAATCTATGCTGAAGTTACAGTTGCTATAAAAGGTATTTATGAAATGCTAGATGTGACTAAGTTAAGTGTAGAAGATAGATCAAGAGTTAATGAATTAATTGAAAAGGCTCAAGATACTATGGATTTAATCAAAAAAGATGCTTCATGGGGAGTTCATGGATTTAAATATACAAAAAGAAGAGCAAAAGCTGCACAAGCATATGTTCAAGAAGCACAAAATATTTTATCAAAAGCTTCAAAATAAAATTTAAATTCAAATAAAAGGGGATTACACTTTTGTGTAGTTCCTTTTTGAAAAAAAGTTACCAAGGATTAATTAATGAACTTAACAAAAATAAAATTAAGTTATATAGCACCAATTGTTTTAAGTATTGTAGTACAAAGTTTTGCAACTACAAGTTTAAAAACTGATGTTCAAAAACAATCTTATAGCTTAGGTGCTTCAACAGGTGGTTATATAAGTAATCAAATTTATGCTCAGATTCAATTAGGAGCAAAAGTAGATGTTGATTTAGTTGTTAAAGGCTTTGAAGATGCCCTAAAACAAAAGTTAAAAATTAGTGAAGCAGAAGTTATTGAAAATCTAAATAAAAGAGCTGATCTATTAAATAAAGTACAAAAACAGAAAATTAAAAAACTTCAAATAGAAAATGCAAAAAAACAAAAAGCTTTTCTTGTAAAGAATGCAAAAAGACCAGGAGTTAAAGTTACAAAATCAGGATTACAATATGAAGTAATAAAAGATTCTTCAAAAGGTGAAAAACCAAAAGCAGAAAGCATCGTAATTATGAATTATAAAGCTTCATTAATAAATGGACACGAATTTGATAATACATATAAAAGAAAAGCACCTGCACACTTGTCTATGATTAATATAATAGATGGATTAAAAGAAGGACTGATGTTAATGCATATAGGATCAAAATATAAATTTTATATTCCAAGTAAATTAGCATATAAAAATGTACAAATGAGAGATATACCACCTAATTCAATTTTAATATTTGAAGTAGAGTTATCAAAGGTTTTAAAACCTGGTGCAATGAAATTAAAAAGTAATTTTAGTATGACTGGTCATGGTACTACAAAACAAGGAAATCCAAAAGTTTCTAAATAAGTAAAGAGGATACGATGATGAGTAGTAAAGAAAATAATAGAAGAAATTTTATTAAGAGTATAGGCTTAGGGTCGATTTTTTTTGGAAGTGTTCAATATGGATTTAGTTCTATTGAAAAAAAAGAAAAGAAAAAAACTCACTATGCAATGATATATGACCAAAATAAATGTGTTGGATGTGGAGATTGTGAAACAGCTTGTAAAAAAGTAAATCATGTTCCAAAAAATCAACATAGATTATATGTTGAAGATCAGACAAAACCTGATGATTATTCACATAAAAAATATATGAGAGTTTCTTGTCAACAATGTGTTGATTCTCCATGTACTCAAGTTTGTCCCACTGGTGCATGCCATAAAGATTCAATTACAAATATTGTGACTATGAATGTAGATAAATGTATTGGATGTAAATATTGTATCGTTGCTTGTCCTTACGATGTAAGATTTATAAATGAACAAACAAATGCAGCAGAAAATTGTAATTTTTGTTCAAATACTAATTTTGCAAAAGGTAAAGATCCTGCATGTGTTGAGTCTTGCAAATATGATGCATTGGTTTTTGGTGATTTAAATGATGAAACTGCATATATAAACAAAATATTAGATGTAAAAGATGCAGTAAGGTTAAAACCAGGATTTGGGACAAAACCAAGTCTTAGATATATACCTAAACTGAAAACAGGAGTTTATGATGACTGAATTAATCACTTATAGCTCAGGTTTTACTGAAGAAATAGGTTGGGAATGGCCAATATCTGTATATTTACTTTTAGCAGGTATTTCAGGTGGTGCAATTATTGTAGCATTATTGATTAGATTTTACAAAAATCAAACACAGACTACACCAATATATAAATCAGCATCACTTGTGGCATTTATAACTATTTTAATGGGAATGGTTTGTTTAGTTGGTGATTTAACAAGACCTTTATTGTTTTGGCAAATTTTAATAAATTATAATTTTAATTCTGTAATGTCAATCGGTGTTGCAGCACTTATGATTTATATACCTTTAACTTTTGTAGCAGTTGTTTTTTCTTTTGAAGAATTTATTAAAGAAAAATTTGCATTTTTAACAAAAATTATTGATTTATTAAAAAAATTTAGAGTTGCAATAGAAGGAATACTTTTCTTATTTGGTGTTGTAATTTGTGCATATACAGGGTTTTTAATATCAGTGTTAGTACGGTTTCCCTTATTAAATACTTCAATTTTACCAGCACTTTTTGTTATTTCAGGTTTATCAGCAGGAACAGCAGCACTTTGTATTATGGCAAAAAGAGTTTTTAATGAAAATACTCATTCAAGTGATATGAAAATATTACATAAAATTGAGTGGCCAATAATGGCAATTGAGATTTTATTTTTGGCAATGTTATATATTTCATTAGCAACAGGAAATGAAGCAGGGAAAATAGCAGTTGCTGGATTTCATGAAGGAATGTGGTCAAATATTTTTTGGATAGGAGTAGTTTTTATAGGTTTTGTATTACCTATTATTTTAAATTTTATTCCAACTAAAGAACATACTACAAATAAAATATTTTATATTTCTGCAATGTGTAGTATCGTGGGTGTTTTATGCTTACGGCTATTTATAATTTATGCAGGTCAAACTTTTAATGTATAGGTAAATACAAGTTTTGTTTAGGGGTTATTATGTATTTTTTTAAAAAAGTGTTACTTTCATATAAATTTATTATATTATTACTATTTTTATTAGCCTTAGGTGCAGCAATAGCTACATTTATTGAAAATGATTATGATGCACAAACAGCAAAAGTTTTAGTTTATAATGCAGTATGGTATGAATCTATAATGGTATTACTTGCTATATCTTTAATAGGAATAATTATTAAACAAAAAATGTATAAAAAAATGGGTGCGTTTTTGTTTCATTTAGGTTTTGTTTTTGTTTTAATTGGTGCAGGAGTTACAAGATATTTTGGATATGAAGGTGTAATTCATATCAGAGAACATACAGCTGAAAATAGAGTAATTTCTGAAAAATCATATTTTCAAATTAAAGTGAATAATAAGACATTTTCGCATCCATTATCCCTTGGAAAAATAGGTGATAATAGTTTTGAATATTTGTATAAAATCAATAACAAAAATTTAAAAATAAAATTTAAAGATTATAAAACACACAAAAATACAAATGTAGAAAATCTTTTTGTTATTGCTAGTTATGATAATAAAAAAGAAGAGTTAAAAATAAATGGAGGACATGGTAATTTAGAACCACCCACTATTTTTAGTGTTGATGGAATGAATATTGAATTATCTTGGGGTTCTAAGATAATTAGATTACCTTTTAAAATAGAATTAAGGGATTTTCAAATTGAAAGATATCCTGGATCTCAAAGTCCATCATCTTATGCCAGTGAAGTTTCATTGATAGATAAAAATTCTAGTTTTAATTATAGAATATTTATGAATAATCCTCTTAGTTATAAAGGCTTTAAGTTTTTTCAATCTTCTTATGACAAAGATGAAATGGGAACTGTTTTATCTGTAAATAAAGACCCTGGAAAATGGCCAACATATTTTGCTTATTTTCTTTTATCATTAGGGTTTATTTTGAATTTTTTTACCAAAAAGAGTAGATTCGAAAGACTTAGAATTTTTTTAATAAAAAATAATTTATGTTTAATTTTACCAATAATTTTTATATTCTCTTCAATTGTAAAAGCTGATAATGTCCAGTACTTAAATGACTTTAGACAAAATACAAATGAACATGCAAAATCTTTTGCACAAATATATGTTCAAGATTTTAACGGGCGTATAAAACCAATGGGAACTCAATCACTTGAGGTGTTGCATAAAATGTCATTAAAAGATTCTATGTTTGGTTTAAGTGCAACGCAAGTAATGCTTGGAATCTTTTCTGAACCTACACGTTGGGAAAGAATGAATCTAATAAGAATTAAAAATAGTAAAATTAAAAAGATTTTAAAAATAAAAAAAGATATAAAGTATATCTCTTTTTCTTCAGTATTTACACCTGATGGAGAGTATAAACTTGATAAATATATTAATGATGCAAATGAAAAAATGCCTTCAAAAAGAGGTACTTTTGATAAAGATTTAATAAAATTAGATGAAAGATTAAATATCTATTATTTGTCTACAATTGGAATATTCTCTAAATTTATTCCCAATGCTTCTGATAATTCACACAAATGGTATAGTCCACAAGAAGCAATTACCAAATATTGGTTGGATGATAAAATTAGAAGTACTTTATATAAATATAAAAATGCTTTAATAAAAGGTATTTTTAAAAATGATTGGAAACAAGCAGATGAGTCTTTAAGTATATTAAAAAAATATCAAAGAGAACAAGATTCAGAGATATTACCTTCTTTTTATCAAACAAAAGTTGAATTATTATCAAATAAGTTAGAGATATTTCCAAATTTAATAAAAGTATATTTTTTAATAGGATTTATTGCTTTAGTTTTTTCAATAATCTCAATTTTTTTAAAAAAAGATTTTCCTAGATTTAAAAAGATTTTTTTTACCTTATTATTTGTAGGTTTTGTTTTTCATACTTTAGGATTAGCAATGAGATGGTATATATCAGGTCATGCACCTTGGAGTAATACATATGAATCACTAATTTATATTGGTTGGTCATCTATTTTAGCTGGCTTAGTTGTATTTAGAAAATCGTTATTATCATTAGCATGTTCATCTATTTTTGGTGCAATAACTATGTTAGTTGCACATTTAAATTTTATTAGCCCTCAAATTACTCCTCTTGTTCCTGTACTTAAATCTTATTGGTTAAGTATTCATGTATCAATTATTACAGCAAGTTATGGTTTCTTAGGTTTTGGAGCAATTTTGTCTTTTCTTGCATTGTTACTTATGATATTTAAATCAACAAAAAATAAAAAAGATATTGATTTGCAAATAAGACAACTAGCAGCGATTACTGAAATTAGCTTAATTGTTGGAATATCTCTTTTAACAGTTGGTAATTTTGTTGGAGGAATTTGGGCAAATGAGAGTTGGGGACGATATTGGGGTTGGGATCCTAAAGAGACATGGTCTTTTATCTCTATTGTTATTTACACAATAGTTTTACATTTAAGATTTATTCCAAAAATGAATAAAGTATATGTATTTTTAATAGCCTCAGTATTATCTTTCTTTTCAATAATAATGACATATTTTGGGGTTAATTTTTATTTATCTGGAATGCATTCATATGCTTCAGGAGATAAAGTACCTATTCCAAGTTTTGTTTATTATATAGTAGCTATTGTTTTTGTAGTTATATTATTGGCATTTCCTAAAAGAGATGTAAAAGTTATTAAATAAAGAGAAAATATTATGAATAAATCTATACAATTATTAAGTTTTTTTGCAAGCTCAAAATTAATACAAACATCTATGAATGAATGTATGAAAATAAAATATATAAATAAAGAAATATCATATGAATTTGATAAAAATAAAAAATATTTTTTATATATTCATATACCATTTTGTGAAGAATTTTGCAGCTTTTGTTCTTTTCATAAATTTAAATATAATAAAAATGACTGTAAAAGATATTTTAAAAATTTGAGATTAGAATTATTAAAAATGAAAGAAAAAAGTCTTGATTTTGATACTTTATATATTGGAGGAGGGACACCTTTAATTGATGAGGTTGAATTATTAAATACAATAGAGTATGCAAAAACCCTTTTTAATATAAATGAAATTTCTTGTGAAACAACTCCTAATCATATAAATGCAGATATTTTGAATAATTTTAAAGGGCTAATAAATAGATTATCAATTGGAGTACAAACTTTTGATAATAAAATTTTGAAATCAACTGCTAGATATGAAAAATATGGTTCTTCAGAACAATTACAAGAAAAAATATCTAAAGTTGTAGGAGTTTTACCTATAACAAGTTTAGATTTAATTTTCAATTTTCCTTCTCAAACTAAACAGATGTTAATTACTGATTTAAATATTGCAAAAAATTTAAATGTAGAACAAATAATCACATATCCTTTGATGTCTTCAAAGTTAAAAAATTATCCAACATTAAAGAAATTAAAATTATTAAAAAATAGCAAAGAATTTAATCTTTACTCAATAATAAAAGAAGAATTGTCAAATTATATACAAAATAATGCATGGGCTTTTTCTAAAAATAATATTACTTTAAAAGATGAATATATTGCTGAAAATAATGAGTATATAGGTATAGGAAGTGGAGCTTTTTCTCATATAAATAAAAAACTATTTGTTAATGCTTATGATTTAAATTTATACGAAAAATTAATAAAAAAACAATCAAATACAATTATTGCATATACTGAAGAGTTTAAAATGAAAAAATATTTACAATACCAATTTTTAGTGCATCTTTTTAATGGATATATACATATTGATAGATTTAATAAATTATTTAATACTTCAGTTGAAAAAACATTAAATTTTGAGTTATCAATGTTGAAATTAATAGATGCAATTTATATTAAAAATAGAAAAATTATTCCTACAAGCTTTGGTCAATATCTAAGTGTAATAATGATGAAAGAGTTTTATATGGGAATGGATGATATTAGAACACAATTAAGAAAAACAATAAAATCTTAGGAGAAAAGTCATGAAAAATTTTTTATTATTTATGTTATTGACAGTTACATATATTTACGCAAATAGCATTGATAAAGCTGATTCATTTTATGCAAATGCAGAATATAAAAAAGCATTTAAAGAGTATGAAATAACATGTAAAAAAGCAAATAGTGAAGGGTGTTATAAAGTTGGATTTATGTATGAAAATAAGCAAAGTGTAAAGCAAGACTTTAAAAAAGCATTTTTATTCTATGAAAAAGCTTGTAATTTAGGAAATAAAAGAGCATGTTATAAGGTTGGCGTTTGTTATGACAAAGGTGGAATTTTGAAACTTAAAACAGATTATAAAAAAGCACAAGAGTATTATACTAAATCGTGTAAAAAGGGTTTTGGTCTTTCATGTTATAACTTAGGTTCTATTTATCAATACTACTTAAATCCAAAAAAGAATAAACAAAAAAGCATAGATATGTTCAAAAAAGCATGTAATAATGGTTTTTTATTAGGTTGTTATAAAGTAGGAAATATCTTAAATAAAAATAAAGATATTAAAAATGCAGTCAAATGGTATAAAAAAGGTTGTGATAATAATGATTCAGAATCTTGTTTTAGATTAGTAGATATTTATATTAAAGATATAGCACAAATGAATCCAAATAATTTTAAACAACTATTTAATAAGTACAAATCTGGATGTGAAAGGGAAGATACCATTATGTGTTATAAGTTAGCAATCTTTTATGCTACAGGCCGAGGTACAAGACAAAATTATATAAAAGCAAAACAAGTTTATGAAAGAGGATGTAATCTTGGAGACAATGCAAGTTGTATAGAGTATTTAATGCTAAATGATATGGGATTTTAAAGGATTTAATTATGAAAAAGTATATATTTTTATTAATAGTTATATTTTCAGCTTTACAAGCTGGATATATAAAAGAGAGTGTAAAAGCACATAAAGCTGGTGATCATAAAAAAGTTGCATCTATTTATGAGAAAGCTTGTTTGAAAGATAATAAAGCTTCTGCTTGTTATAACTTAGGTGTTCTTTATATGGGCTCAGAGGGTATAAAAAAAGATGTTGATAAAGCAATAAAATATTATAAAAAAGCTTGCAATAAAAATTTTATTTCTGCATGTTATAACTTGGCATTACTTTATTCAAATTCAAAAGAAGTAAAAAAAGATATTAATAAATCTATTAAATTATATACAAAAGCATGTAAGCAAAATCATGCTGCAAGTTGTAATAATTTAGCAAGAATATATGATTTAGGTAAAAGTACAAAACAGGATTTAAAAAAAGCATTTTCTTTTTATAAAAAATCTTGCAATAGTTATGATGAATTGGGTTGTAGTAACCTTGCATTTATGTATGAAAATGCAAGAGGTGTAAGTAGAAATTATAATGTTGCAATTGAATTATATAAAAAATCTTGTAAAGCAGGTGTTGCTATAGCTTGTGAAAACTTAGGGCATATGTATGAACATGCAAAAGGTGTAAAAAAAGATTATAAAAAAGCATTTTCTTTATATGAACAAGCTTGTAAGAATAAAGATGGAGTAAAGGGATGTAATAATCTTGCTGTTTTATATATTAATGGTTTTGGTGTAAAACAAGATTTTCTAAAAGCAAAAGATTTATTTAAAAAATCTTGCGATAAAGGCTTGAAGTTAGCTTGTGATAATTATGCGTTATTAAAAGATTATAAGGAAGAAAAATGAAAAAGTTAATTTATGTTTTATTTATTTTTGTATCTTGTTTAAATGCGCAGATTTTTCAATCAATAGCAAAAGATAAAGGTGTATTTGAAAATAAAAATGTTAATAGATTTTATTGTGATAATTGTGCAATGAGCTTAGCAAAATATTATAAGACAAACTACCTTTATAAAGGACATCAATATGCATCACTTCATTGTTTATATGAAGTATCTAAGGGTAACATTGAAGGTGAGGTTAAAGTTGTAGATGCAAAAACGATGAAATTTATTGATGCAAAAAAAGCATATTTTGTTGTTGGAAGTTCAAAAAGAGGAACAATGAGTATGACAAGTAAATATGCTTTTAAAAATAAAAAAGATGCATTGGAGTTTAAAAGTAAATACTCTGGAAATATAATGAATTTTGAAGATGCATATATAACAGCACGAAATGATTTTCAAAATGATTTATCAATGATAAATACAAAAAAAGAGAAGAAAATATATAAAATAGGTAAAAAGATGTATGAAAAAAAATGTGAGCAAGTTAATGTAAACAATTTCAAATCATTACCTGAATTAAAAACAAAACTAGAAAAAGTTTGTAAAGTACATATAGATAAAAAGTTACAAGCAATTGCTATTTATCTTTGGGACATAAAAAAGAAAAACAAACATATGCGAAAAATAGTATCTATTAAAGTTCCAAAAGATGCAAAATGTCCAATTTGTGGAATGTTTGTATATAAATATCCAAAATGGGCTTGTATGGTTGTTTATAAAAATAAAAAATATTATTTTGATGGACCAAAAGATATGTTGAAATTTATATTTCAAAAAGGCAAAGATAATATTACTGAAATGTATGTGAGTGATTATTTTACAACTAAAAAAATTGATGCGAAAAAAGCCTATTTTGTAATTGGTTCTGATGTTTATGGACCTATGGGAAAAGAGCTTCCTGCTTTTGAATCAGATGAAGCTGCATATAACTTTAAAAATGATCATTTTGGTAAAAAAGTTCTTTTTTATAGTGAAATTACAGATGAGGTTTTAGAGTATTTAAAATGAGTTTTATATATAAAATCAGTTTATTTATTTTAAGTTTATTTATTATTATTTCTGTTCATTACAGAAGTTTTGATTTTAAAAACAGATTTGAAAATTTAAAAGATTTTTCTTCAAAAACTTATGTTAGAGCTTCTTTTATTTTTAAATCAAATGATTATAAAGAGTTTGTATATGTTAAATAGAAATTTTGTTGATTACTCCATAAAACTACTATTAAAAGATAAAACTGAACACTTTTTTAGTTTTGTAATTTTTACATTTATAATTTTTATTTTGAGTTCAGTTTTATTTGTTTCTGATTCTATAAAATATGATTTACTTTCAACACTTGGAGCAAAAGATCAAATAATAGTAACCAACACAAAATCTGGTAAATATTTTCCTTTAAATGAAAAACATTTAGACTTAATAATCCAGTTAAATGGAGTTGAGGATGTTGTAGGAAAAATTGATGGATATTATAATTTTGCACAAAATGCAAGATATATTCATATTATTGGTGATGATTCTTTATCTGATGATGATATTGTAGTTTCAAAAGATGTAAAAGATTTATTTATGAAGTATGGCTATAAAAAAGAGTTTAATTTTTTAACTATTAATGGAACAATTACAAAGAATATTAAAAAAGTTATAGATTCAAATATTCTTTCAAACAATACAATCTTTGCAAATAATTATATTGCAAGAAAAATCTTAGATATAAATGATGACCAATACTCTTATTTTAGTGTAAATGTTCCTAATAGTAGTGAAGTTGATTTTTTAGCTAGAAAAATAATGGATACTTTTCCAAATTGTAAAGCAGTTACAAATGATGAGATTCAATCAGACTACCGAGAAATATTTTATTATAAAGGTGGAATCTTTATGATTTTATATATTGTAACAATGTTGGCTTTTTTTATTCTTCTTAAAAATCAAGTATCCTCTGTACTAGGAGATAAGAAAAAACAGATTGCTATTTTGAGAAGTATTGGCTATTCAATTAAAGATATTATTTTATTAAAGTTTATTCAAAATATTGTTGTTTCTATAAGTTCATATTTTATTGGAGTATGTCTATCTTATATATTTGTATTTATTTTTAATGCACCTTTGATAAAAAATATATTTTTAGGTCAAGGAATGGAAAACTTAATTTTTACTCCAGTTATAAATTTTAGAATGTTGTTCTTAATATTTATGTTTACGGTAGTTCCTTTTTTGGCTTTTATTATTATACCTTCTTGGAAAGTTGCCATTGATGATATTAGTGAGGTAATGAAATGATAGAAATAGAAGTTAAGAATTTATATAAAATATATAATGAAAATAGACAAAATGAATTTACTGCACTAAAAAATATTAATTTACAGATAAAAAGTGGTGAAATTGTAGTAATTAAAGGGAAAAGTGGAAGTGGCAAAAGTACATTGCTTTCTATTCTTGGAGGAATAAGTAAACCAACAAAAGGTGATGTAATAATTGAAAATGAAAATATTGCAAAGCTTCCTGATATTTATATCTCAAATTTTAGAAATGAGAAAATAGGTTTTATTTTTCAGTCTTTTAATCTTATAAATGGACTTACAACATATGATAATGTTAAAGCTCCTTTAGTTTTAAAAAAGCTAAAGAAACAAGAGTTTGAAACAAAAATAAAAAAAGCTTTACAAATTGCAAATATTCAACATAAATCAGATCAAAATGTTGAAAACTTAAGTGGTGGAGAAAAGCAAAGATGTGCAATTGCAAGAGCTTTAGTAATGAATCCTTCAATTATTTTAGCAGATGAGCCAACTGCAAATTTAGATAAACATAACTCATTAATTTTTATTGATATGTTAAAAAAACTTAAAAAGTTAAATAAAACAGTAATAGTTGCAACTCATGACTCTTTATTTGAGCATTTAGAGTTTGTTAATAGATATATTAATATAAATGACGCAGAGATTATAACGTGAATATTTTTTTATTAAATGATACAATAGCTTTTCTATTTTTAGAAATAATTTTAGTTATTCTAATGCTTATTAGTGAGTATTCAGTTATTAAAATTCTTAAAAATTGGAATTTTGATTTAACTACTTCAAAACAGTATTCTTTGGAAAAAAGAAATTACTTAGTAAATACAATTATAAGTTTTACAATAATGGGAAAAATTGTACTGTTTTTCTTTTTTATAAAAACATTATCTGAATTATCACATGTTGTTCCAGGAGCTATGTGTATAGCTGGAGTAATTGGTGCAAATGATTATGGAGAAGGAGTTTTACTTCTAAAAATCTTTATAGTGTTTATGTTAGGAGTTTGGCTAATTGTCAATAAACTTGATATTAAATCAAAGAAATTTATATTTATAAAACCAAAATACTATTTTTTTAATTTCATACTATTTTTGATGATTTTTGAATTGATTTTTGAAATCTTTTATTTTATTAATGTTCCTTTATCTGTATCTGTTTTTTGTTGTTCAACTTTGTTTAAAGCAGATGCTTTGCCTTTTGGATTACAGCAAGCTTCATTAGTTGGTATTTACTTTATTATTTATATTTTTGCTGTGATTTTTTCTTTGCTAAAAAAAATAGTATTGAGTTTTGTTTTTAATGTATTTTTTTTATTTATTGGATACTTTGCAGTAACATACTTTTTTAGTATATATATTTATATATTGCCAAATCATCAGTGTCCTT
Organism: Arcobacter sp. CECT 8985; assembly: GCF_004116495.1. Classification (GTDB taxonomy): domain Bacteria; phylum Campylobacterota; class Campylobacteria; order Campylobacterales; family Arcobacteraceae; genus Malaciobacter. The sequence continues at coordinate 39,312 of NZ_PDKC01000008.1, forward strand.
TTTGTATTTTGCAAAAAGAGTATTATTATATTGGTTACTTTATTTGGATATCTCTTTTTCTTGGAGTGTTTTTTGGGATTTCTCCTTATGTTATAGAATCACTTATAAAAAAAAGAGATTACACTGTTTTAAAATATAGTACTATTTTTAATACAATATTTGTGTTGATTTGTTCATATTATGTAGTTATTTATTATTTTAAAAATGGAGTTTTCTTGTGAGAAGAGTATTGCCATATTTTGTATTGATTATCCTTGCTTTTTTTTTATATGATTATTCAAATAAAACTAGAGAAGATATAACTGTTATACATAATTACAAAGGTGAAGGACCTTATAGAATTATTTTAGGTACATATAAAAATAGATATATTTGTAGTGATTGTGGAATGATGATAAAAAGATATTTAAATTCAGCACAAGTTATCACACCAAATCATGATGTATATTTTTTTGATGATATTGGATGTATGTTAAATTGGCTTAATAGACAAGATTTTAAAAATAAAGCCAAAATATATGTTTTTAGTACTGATACAAGAGCTTATATAGATGCAAAATTAGCTTGGTATATAAGAGATGCAAATACTCCATTAGGATATGGTTTTGGAGCATATGAAACATCAATTGGTGCAATTACAAGTGCTATTACAAGATCAAGAATTGATGAACAAGTTGGTGTATTTAATGTAAAAAGAGAATCAAAACAGATTTATGAGTTCGATGAAATAAAAAAATTTGCTTTAAGAGGTGAAACTTTACTTAATCCTATGATAAAAAAAGAGTTATTACAAAGAAGATAGATTTATCAAATAAGAGTGTAGGGCAAGGCCCCACTCTTGAATTTATTATTTTTATCCAAACATTAGATTTGGTAAGAATAGAGTAATTTCTGGAATATAAGTAATAGCTATTAATCCAGCTAAAATTGTCATTGTCCACGGGAATGTGGCAACAATAACATCTTTTATACTCATACCTGTAAGTCCAGAAGTTACAAAGAGGTTAAGCCCAACTGGTGGGGACACCATCCCTAATTCCATATTTACCGTAATTACAATACCAAAATGAATTGGATCAATTCCTAGTGCAGTTGCAACAGGAAGTAATAATGGTACTAAAATCATAATAATTGCACTTGGTTCCATAAATGAACCAGCTAATATAAGTAATAAGTTCACCATTAATAGGAACATATATTTATTTACATTTGCTTCAACCAATGCATTTGTTATCATTTGAGGAATATTCTCAATTGTTAAGAAGTGTGCAAAAATCATTGCATTTGCAATAATAAACATAATCATTGCAGTTGTTTTTGCAGACTCTAATGCAGTTGCATATAGTTCATTAAATTTAATATCTTTATAAATAAATACAGATACAAAAAATGCCCAAGTACAAGCAACAGCTGCAGCTTCAGTTGGTGTAAATATACCACCATAAATACCACCAATAACAATTACAATTGTCATAAGACCCCATGCAGCGTCTTTCATTTTTCTAAGTCTTACTTTAAAAGGTTGTGGTTCAGTTCTTTCAAACCCTAATCTTTTTGCACCAATGTAAGTAACAACAATTAACATAAAACCAAGTAAAATACCTGGTACAACACCAGCCATAAATAACTTACCAATTGAAACTTCTGCTGTTACACCATAAACAATAAGTACAATAGAAGGTGGGATTAAAATACCTAAAGAACCTGCTGTTGCAATTGTACCAACAGCATATTTTTTAGGATAACCAGCTTGCATAATTGCACCAAACATAATAGATCCAATAGCAACAACAGTTGCAGGAGAACTTCCTGATACAGCAGCAAAGATAATTGAAGCAAAAATAGCTGAAATTGGAAGACCACCTGGTAAGTGACCAACTATAGATTTTGCAAATTCAATAATTCTTTGCGCAGCACTACCTTTACTAAGTAAGTTACCAGCAAAAATAAACATTGGAATAGCCATTAATGAATAATGGTGAACTTTTTCAAATATCATTGAAGATATTTCAATTGGTGAAATTGGAGTAAATAATAATAATGTAACAAATGTTGCTCCACCTAAACAAATAGCAATAGGTGTTCCAATAATAACTAGGAAGAAAAATATACCAAATAATACAGCTATACTCATAGCATTCCTCCTGTTTTCTTCTCTACATCTTTAACCATTTTACTTAAATTTTGCAAATTCTCATTATCCTTATACTCTCTTGAATTCATTCCCATTTCTGCCAAAACATGTTCTGCTTCTGATTCTTTGATAATTTTATCATGACTTGTACTTAAAATACCGTGAATTCTTTCTGCTACTCTATATGCACCAAATGCAAAAGATATAGGAACAACAGAATATACTATCCACATTGGCATACCCCACATGTCAATTGATCTTTCATCTAAATCAATAACTAATAGTAAATATTTATATCCAAAATATGAAACTGCTACTAAAAAGACTAAAGTAATCAAATGTGAAAGTACTAACATTACTTTTGCAACTCTTGTTGGCATTGCATCTAAAACAATTGTAACTGCTATATGTGCATCTTTTTTAAAACAGTATGCTGCAGCAAAAAATACACTCCATAAAAATAGAGTTACTGATAATTCACTTGCCCATGTAAATGATGCATCAAAAAGATATCTAGCTACAACATTTATAAAAGCAACAGCAACCCCAGCAGTGATTCCCACTACTGCGATTTTCTGATTAATATGACCTATAGTCTTACTAATATTTCTTAAAATTGACATTTAATTATTCCGTTTTTAAAGTTTTCTCAATTAAATCTTTACCAATTACATCTTTATCATAAAAATCTGGATAAATTTTACTTGTAGCTTTTTTCCAAGCTGCTCTTTGCTCGTCATTTAAAGTAAAGATTTTTAATTTACCAGTCTCTTTTGCATATTGTTTGATTAAATCGAATTGTTTAGTATTTAATTCTTCTGCGTATTCTCTTTCTTTTTGAGTAGCTTCATTCATAGCTTGTTGAACATCTTTTTGTAATTCAGGTGTTAATGAATTCCAGAATTTTTCACTCATAACAACTAAGTATCCTAAATAACCATGGTTAGAAATAGTTAAATATTTTTGAACTTCATGGAATTTTTTAGTATAAATATTTGAAATTGGATTTTCTGCTGCATCAATTACACCTTGTTGTAACGCTGAATAAACTTCAGAGAAAGGCATCATTTGTGGATTTGCTCCAACTGCTTTGAATTGTTCTTCAAGTACTTTTGAAGACATGATTCTAAATTTTTGTCCTGCCGCATCTTCTGGCATTAAAATAGGTTTTTTAGAAGATGAGAATTGTTTGAAGTTGTTGTCCCAAAAAGATAATGCTTTATAACCTTTCGCAGTTACCATACCTTTTAGTTCTTGACCTACTTCACCATCTTGAACTCTATGTAACTGATCTATATCTTTAAATAAAAATGGTAAATCAAATAGCGCTAATTGAGGAACGATTTTACCAAATTTTGAAAAACTTGGTGCTGCCATTTGCACAGAATCTAATTTTAAAGCTTTTAATACTGCACTGTCTTTATATAATTGAGAAGAAGGATAAACTTGAACATCAATTTGTCCATTTGATAATTCTTCTAATCTTTTTTCAAAATAGTCTGCAGCTTTCCCTTTAGGTGTATTTGCACTTACAACATGTGAGAACTTAAGTACATAAGTTTTCTTTCCATTGTCAGCAGAAGCTTTTGCTTCATTCGAGTCACCTTTATTGTCACCACATCCAGTAAAAAATAATGCTGAAGCAACTACAGCACTAGATACTATACCTTTCATGATTTTTGTCATTTTCACTCCTTGTTTTTTGATCACAAGAAAATTATAATCTAATATTATGTAATAATTATGTAAAAAAATGCAAATTTAAAAATTTATTACTGTTGTGTTACAAAAGTACCTAAAAATCGATAATTGAGCATATGCTAATTATAGCAATTTGATCAAAAAGTAGCAATAGAATAGCATTTTTAGTAAAAAATATCACATTGATAAAATAATGCTTAAAAATACAAATTAATAACTAAAATATATGTACGTAATGATGCTATAAAAATAACAAAATTCTATTTTTAAAAAAAATTATTCAGCTATAATTTTTTTTAAAAGTTAAAAGAAAAAATCGAGGTTACCGTCTTGTAACCACAACTTTATGAAACAAATTTTACCTTAGTAGTTGCTTATACAAGTCAAATTAAACATTTTTTAATGAAAATTTAGATACACTGTAATACTTTTATTAAGGGATATAATAATTATACTATATTAACAAAAAGGAAAATAATGGGTTCTAACTTAGACTTATTAACATCTTTTAAAGACAATTGTGGTTTTGGTTTATTGGCAAATTTAAAAAATAGACCAAGTCATAAAAATTTAGAAGATGCTATTACATCGCTGGAAAGAATGATGCACAGAGGTGCAGTTGCAGCGGATGGAAAAACGGGAGACGGGTCTGGTTTATTGCTTTCAATGCCAGATTATTTTATGAGAAAAGTTACACGTGAGAATGGTATTGATTTACCTCAAACTTATGCTGTGGCAATGATTTTCACAAAAGATACAAAAGATTTAGATATTTTCAAAGAATACTGTGAAAATAATGATTTAAAAGTATTAATGACTAGAGATGTTCCAGTAGATAAAGATGCATTGGGACAACAAGCACTAGATACATTACCACATATTATTCAAGTTTTTGTAACACCTAGTACTTTAATGTCATCAAAAAGATTTGATGCAATGCTTTATTTAACAAGAAAAGAGTGTGAACATAAACTACAAGACAAAGAAGATTTTTATATTCCTACATTTTCATCAAAAGTAATTGCATATAAAGGGCTTGTTATGCCTACTCATATTAAGCACTTTTTCTTAGATTTAAGAGATGAAGATTTTCAAATCTCATTTGCTTTATTTCATCAAAGATTTTCAACAAATACACTTCCTAAATGGAAATTAGCACAACCATTTAGAACAATTGCACATAATGGAGAAATTAATTCAGTTGAAGCAAATAGATTTAGTGTAGAAGTAAAATCTGAAAAAATTGAATCAGATATTTTTACTGATGAAGAATTAAAAAGAATATTACCTATTTTACAACAAGGTAGTTCAGATTCTGCATCACTAGATAATATGTTTGAGTTTATGTTAGTAAATGGAGTTGATTTTTTTAAAGCTGCAAGAAGTTTAGTTCCTGCACCTTGGCAAAATGCTCCACATATGGATTCTGATTTAAGAGCATTTTATGAATATACAGCAGCTAGTATGGAAGCTTGGGATGGTCCTGCAGCAGTTTCATTAACTGATGGTAGACACATTGGATGTTTAATAGATAGAAATGGTTTAAGACCATCAAAATATATTATTACAAAAGATAAAAATATTTATATTACATCAGAGTATGGTACATTGTTAATAGATGATGATAATATTTTAGAAAGAGGGAGACTTCAATCAGGACAAATGATTGGACTTGATTTAAAATATGGAAAAATTTTGAAAGAAGATGATATTAATGATTATTTAAAATCTTCTCAAAATTACGCGAAATGGCTTAATAATGGCATGAAATATTTGCAAGAGTATATTGATGAGTCATTTTTAGAATTAGATGATTATAAATTAGATGAAATAGAAAAAAGACAAAAATATTTTAATATTACTTATGAAACAATTGATCAAGTAATTGACCCAATGGCTAAAGATGGTAAAGAACCAGTTGGTTCTATGGGAGATGATACACCATTAGCAGCATTTTCAAAAGCAAATAGGAATTTTACAGATTTTTTTAGACAAAAGTTTGCGCAAGTTACAAATCCTCCAATCGATCCATATAGAGAAAAAGTTGTAATGTCTTTAGAAACAGGATTTGGGAGATTACAAAATATTTTATCTGAAAAAGAGATTTATTCAAAAAGACTAAAAGTTGCAAGTCCAATTTTAATGAAAGAGAAATATGATGTTTTATTATCATTTGGTAATCAAACATCTCCAAGATATGATGAATATTATAAAAATCAAAGTTTTTCTACATCATTTGAAGATGATTTAGAAGCTAGTTTAAAACAACTTGGTAAAGATGTTATAGATTCTGTTAAAAAAGATAATCTTACAGTAGTTATTTTAGATGATAGAGAAGTTGGAAAATCTAAGAAAATTATACCAATGGCTATGGCAGTAGGTTATATTAATCAGTTATTATTAAAAGAAGGAATTAGACATTGTGTTTGTTTAGTTTGTGTAACTGGTGAAGTATATGATCCACATATGGCTGCTGTTTTATTAGCATTTGGTGCTGCTGCAATTTATCCATATTTAATGTATGCAACTGTTGTTAAACTTTATGAGAGAAAAGAAGTTGCAAAATATGAGATGCAAAGACTTCTTAAAAATACACAAAAATCATTAAATGCTGGTTTATTAAAAATTATGTCAAAAATGGGAATTTCTACAGTTGCAAGTTATAGAAACTCAGGACTTTTTGATATTATTGGATTATCAGATAAGATAGTTTCTGACTGTTTTTGTAATGCACATAGTGAATTGTCTGGACTTGGATATTTAGAAATTGAAAAAAGAATTGAAAAATCTCATTTCAATGCATATTATGATAATAATCATATGTTCCCTCTTGATTTAGGTGGTTTTTATAAATATATTGATGGTGGTGAATATCACGATTACGGACCAAAAACAACAATTGCAATGCATAATAAAAGTGCAACAAAAAAAGAAGATATATCTGATTTTGAAGGTTTAAAACAGTTAGTAAGAAATAGAGATAAAAAATTTATTCGTGATTTCTTAGAGTTTAAATCAGATAAAGAACAGATTGATATTTCAGAAGTTGAATCAAAAGAGAGTATTTTTACTAGATTTTCTACTGCAGCAATGTCATGTGGTTCAATCTCACCAGAAGCTCATGAAGCTTTAGCAATGGCAATGAATACAATTGGTGGATCTTCAAACTCAGGTGAAGGTGGAGAAGATAAAGCAAGATTTAATACTCTTAAAAACTCTAAAATTAAACAAATTGCATCAGGTAGATTTGGTGTAACTCCAGGATATTTAAGAAGTGCACAAGAGTTACAAATTAAAGTTGCTCAAGGTGCAAAACCAGGTGAAGGTGGACAATTACCTGGACATAAAGTAACTCCATTAATTGCAACATTAAGACACACTGTTGCTGGTGTAACATTGATTTCTCCACCACCACACCATGATATTTATTCAATTGAAGATTTAGCTCAATTAATTTTTGATTTAAAACAAGTTAATCCAGATGCTAAAATTACTGTAAAATTAGTTTCTTCAATTGGAGTTGGAACAATTGCAGCTGGTGTAGCAAAAGCATATGCTGATAAAATTATTATCTCAGGTGGAGATGGTGGAACAGGTGCAGCTCCTTTAAGTTCAATTAAACACGCAGGTAATCCATGGGAAATTGGACTATCAGAAGCGCATAATGCACTTAAAGCAAACCATTTAAGAGAATCAGTACATGTACAAACAGATGGTGGACTTAAAACAGGTCTTGATATTGTAAAAGCAGCGATGTTAGGTGCAGAGTCTTATGCATTTGGTACAGCAGCACTTACACTACTTGGTTGTAAAATTTTAAGAATTTGTCATACAAATAAATGTTCAGTTGGTGTTGCAACACAAGATGAAGATTTAAGAGATCAATTTAAAGGAACTGTTGAAAGATTAATTTCATACTTTACTTTCTTAGCTGAAGAAGTAAGAGAAATTCTTGCAAGCCTTGGATATAAAACTATAGAAGAGATTGTAGGTAGAAGTGATTTATTAAAAGTAATTGATGATGAATTTGCTAAAAAGTTTGATTTCCAAAATATTCTAAGAAGAGTTGATGGTATTGATACTTGTCAAAAAGAATCAAATGAACCTTTTGATAAAAATAGATTTGAAAAAGACATCTTAAAAAAAGTATATAGAACAATTGAAAAACCAACTTTAAAAGTTAAAGTAAATGAAGAGATTTCTAACCTTAACAGAAGTTTTGGAGCATTAATTTCTGGTGAAATTGCTAAATTTTACGGAGATGAAGGTTTACCTGATAATACAATTAATATTAATTTAAAAGGTGTAGCTGGGCAATCTTTTGGAGCATTTTTAAGTAAAGGTATGACTTTAAATTTAGAAGGTGTTGCAAATGATTATGTTGGTAAAGGTATGAATGGAGGTAAAATTGTAATTAATCCATTTAATCAAGGTAAAGAATTTGCTGGTATTGGTAATACTTGTTTATATGGTGCTACAGGTGGTATTTTATATGTAAAAGCAACTGCAGGTGAAAGATTTGCAGTAAGAAACTCTGGTTGTACAGCAGTTGTTGAAGGAACAGGAGATAATGCTTGTGAATATATGACTGGTGGTATTGTTGTTATTTTAGGACAAACTGGAATTAACTTTGGTGCTGGTATGACAGGTGGTTTAGCATTTATTTATGATGATGAAAAAGTATTTGTTGATAATATGAATCAAGAGTTAATTGAAGCAGTTAGAATTGATACTGATGATACAGAAAGAGAAAGATTATATTTAAAAAGATTATTGATTAACTATTTAAATGAAACTGGTAGTGAAAAAGCAGAGTCTGTTTTAGATAACTTTAGAGCAGAAATTAGAAATTTCTGGATGGTAAAACCAAAAGATATGAAAGTATTACCACTAGACCCTGAGAATGGAGATTAGAATGTTAAATTTTACAAAGTTTGAAAGAATAAATCCAAATAAAAGAGATGTATTACAAAGATTAAAAGATTTTAATGAAGTTTATGAAGTATTTGGACAAAATAAGGCAAAAGAGCAAGCAGATAGATGTATGCAGTGTGGTGATCCATACTGCCACTCTAAATGCCCATTGCATAACTTTATTCCAGCATGGCTTAAACAAACAGCTGAAAAAGATTTAGATTTAGCATTTGCATTATCTAATGAAACTTCACCATTTCCTGAAATTTTAGGAAAAATTTGTCCTCATGATGTTTTATGTGAAGGTGACTGTTCTTTAAATACAGGACATGGCGCTGTATCAATTGGTGCTATTGAAACTCATATTAATGAGAAAGGTTTTGAAAAAGGTTTAAAACCTAAATTTTCACCTATTAGCTTAAATAAAAAAGTTGCAATTATTGGTTCTGGTCCTGCAGGAATTTCTGCAGCTACTTTTCTACTTAGAAAAGGAATTGCTGTTGAAATGTTTGAAAGAGATGATAGAGCTGGTGGACTTTTAACTTATGGAATCCCAGGATTTAAGTTAGATAAAAATGTAGTTGAAAGAAGAATTAACTGGCTACTAGAAGCTGGTATGAGACTACATATAAATTGTGAGATTGGAAAAGATAAATCAATTGATGATTTAGAAAAAGAGTTTGATGCAATATTTTTAGGAATTGGTGCTACTTTAGGTAGAACTGCTAGAGTTCCAGGTGAAGATGCTGCTAATGTACACTTAGCAATTGATTTTCTAAAAAGAATTCAAAAAAGAAATTTTGGTCAAAAAGTTGACGATTTTATAGATGTAAAAAATAAAAATGTAGTTGTTATTGGTGGTGGAGATACTGCTATGGATTGTGTTAGAACATCTGTAAGAGAAAAAGCAAAATCGGTTAAGTGCTTATATAGAAGAGATGAAGCAAATATGCCAGGAAGTAAAAAAGAAGTAGTTAATGCAAAAGAAGAGGGTGTTGAATATATTTTCAATGTTTCTCCAAAATCTGTAAAAGTTGAAAATGGAAAAGCAGTTGCAATTGAACTTCAAAAAACAACTTTAAGTGATCCAGATGAATCAGGAAGACAAAAAGTTCAAATTATTGAAGGAAGCGAATATTTTGAAGAAGCTGATGTTATTATTATGGCATTAGGTTTTTCTCCTGAAGCTCCTGCATTTTTAAATCACATGAATATAGAAACTAATTCATGGGGTGGAATCGTAATTGATGATAACTTTAAAACATCAAATGATAAATATTATGCAGGTGGAGATTGTAGAAGAGGTGCTCATCTTGCAGTAACAGCTGCAGCAGATGGTAGAGATGCCGCAAAAGAGATAATTAAAGCACTTTCTTAATGACTGATTTCATTAAAGATTGTATTGATGCAAATAAAAGTATATATGAGTATGTAAATACTCATATATGCAGTGATGATCTTTTGTATAGTGGAGAAGTTGGTTTTGGTGGTGATTACACTTTAAAAATTGATTTAAAAGCAGAAGAGATATTTATTTTATATTTGAAAAAGTATGGTTCCATATTTTCTGAAGAGACTGGACATATTTCTTCAAATATAAATAAAAGAATAATAATTGATCCTATTGATGGAAGTGATAATTTAGCTACTAATTTGCCTTACTATGGAACTTCTGTTGCACTAGAAGAAAATGGAAAAATTGTAGCTGGTGTTGTATGTAATCTTGCTACAGGCATATTAACTTATAAAACACAAGAAGAAAAACTTACAAAAATTGATTTAAAAACTAACAAAAAAATAGAAGAACCAAAAATAGAAAAACCAAAAGTATCTATAGTTGAAAGAGCTTATCAAAATCCCAAAATCTGTAAAGAATTGTATAAAAATAAGATAAAATTCAGAAGTTTAGGTGCAATTGCATTAAGTTTATGTGATGCAAGAAATTACAATTTTGTTTTATTTTTAGGTAAAATTAGAGAATTTGATATTGCTGCTGGATTATATTTAAGTAGTGACTTGAATGTGTATAAAAATGATAAATTCTTAATTGTTGCTAAAAATATCCATACTTTTAATCTAGTTAAAGATACTATTAATAAACTTTAGGTTATAAATCCAAGATAATATTTCAACTTAGGGTTAGGTAGTAAATGTCTTTAATAATAGTAGATGAATGTATAGCATGTGATGCATGTAGAGAAGAGTGTCCAAATTATGCGATTGAAGAAGGTGATCCAATATATCTAATTGATTCTGACAGATGTACAGAGTGTGTTGGACATTATGAAGAACCAGCATGTGTTGAAGTTTGTCCAGTTGACTGTATTATTGTTGATCCTGATAATCAAGAAACAATGGAAGAGTTAAATTTCAAATACGAAAAATTACAAGAAGAAGAAGAAGCTTAAAATGGCAAAAACTACAACTATTATAGACATTGGGTCAAACTCAATGCGAATGGTTGTATTACAAAAAAGTAGTAGATTTGCATTTCATTTAGTAAATGAAACAAAAAGTAGAGTTAAAATTTCTGAAGGTTGCTATGAAAATGGTGGTAATCTTCAGGAAATTCCAATGAATAGAGCTTTTAATTCATTGAAATCTTTTTTAAATATTTCAAAATCACTAAAATCTAGAAAAGTGATTTGTGTTGCTACATCTGCACTTCGTGATGCACCAAATTCAAAAGTCTTTTTATCAAGAGTAAGTAAAGAACTAGGGCTAAATGTTAAAATTATTGATGGTGAAAAAGAAGCATATTATGGTGGAGTGGCTGCATTAAATTTACTTCACAATAATGAATTTGTTACTATTGATATTGGTGGAGGTTCAACTGAATTTTGTTTTATCAAAAATGGAATTATTGAAAAAACTATCTCTTTAGATTTAGGTACTGTAAGATTAAATGAATTATTTTTTCATAAAGGCAATATTGAAGAAGCTAAAAAATATATAAAACAAAATATTAAAAAAATTTTTGAATTGGGTGTTGACATTCCAAAAGTTGCAGTGGGAATAGGTGGAAGTATCAGAGCAATAACAAAAGTTATTATGAAAAATAATTCTTATTGTTTAGATGTTTTGCATGGTTATACGTATGATGTATCAGAACAAAAAATTTTAATTAACAAAATTATTGATGCAAAATCTAGTGATAAATTAAAATCACTAGGAATAAAAAAAGATAGATTTGACACCATACAAGAGGGTACTTTTATATTTAATACAATTTTAGAAGAGTTAAATATAAATAGAGTTATAACTTCTGGAGTGGGTGTTCGAGAAGGAGTTTATCTTTGTGATTTATTAAGAAACTCTAATCATAAATTTCCATCAAATTTCAATGTAAGTGTAAGATCTCTTCTTGATAGATTTGAAGTTGATAATAAGCAAAGCTCATACTTAGGAAATAATGCTGCAAAAATATTTGAAGTTTTAAAACCTATTCATAACTTAGAGGATAAGTTTAAAACTTTTTTAGTTGTCTCTTCAAAATTACAATCAATTGGTACAACATTGAATTTTTATAAAGTTAATGATAATACTTTTAACTTTATATTAAATGGTTTAAATTACGATTTTCTACATACTTCAAGAGTCATAGTTGCACATACAATAAAGTTTTCTAAAAAATCATTGCCAACAAAAAAAGATTTAGTTGATTATAAAGAGTTATTGCCAAGTTTAGAAACAATGCAATGGATGTCTTTTATGATATCTTTAAATCTAATGATAAATCAAGATTTTTCAAGACCAAAAGTTGAGTATGAATTAAAAGATAATACTTTATATATAAAACTTCCAGAGTACTCTTTTTTAGTTGATTCTTCATTAGATAAACTAGAAAAGCCAAATGATTTAAATATAGAAATTTTATAATGAAAGAATTTAAAAGAATAGCTATTGTAAAGTTATCTGCAATGGGTGATATTATTCATGCAATGGTAGCTTTACAATTTATAAAAAAAAAGTATCCTTCTTTAAAAATAGATTGGTTTGTTGAAAAAGCATTTTCACAAATACTACAAAATAATCCTCATATTGATAATATATATGAATTAAATCTAAAAAAGATAAAAGATAATAAAAAAGAGATTTTCAATCAGATAAAATTAGCTAAAAACTATTCTAAAAATAATTATGATTTAATTATTGATGCGCAAGGCTTGATGAAATCAGCAATAGTATCTAAATTAATAGGGAAAAATGTAGCTGGATATTCAAAAAACTCTACAAGAGAAAAAATAGCAGCTTTTTTTTATAATCAAAAAATTGAAATTGCATATGATAAAAATGCAATAGAAAGAAATACAAAAATATTATCATCACCTTTAAGGTTTGAAATTTCTAAAGAGAATATTTTAAATAAAGATCCTTTTTTATTTTATAAAGAAGAGAATAAAAAGATTTATGAATATTTAACTAATAGTAAAAAAAATATTCTTTTTATTGTTGGTGCAAGTTGGCCAAGTAAGATGTACTCTAAAGAAAAATTTGCTAAAATAGTAAATTATATAGATGAAAATTTTTTAATAGCTTGGGGAAGTGAAACTGAAAAAGATATAGCAGATTTTGTAGAAAAAAATTCTAAAAATGCAAAAGCTTTACCTAAATTGGATTTAAATAGTTTAAAAGCACTTGTTTCAAAAGTTGATTTAGTTATTGGAAATGATACAGGACCAACTCATATGGCATGGGCTTTAAATATACCTTCTATAACACTATTTGGTAATACACCTGGATATAGAAATACGTATATAACAAAAATAAATAAGATAATTGAGTCAAATTCAAAGGTTAATCCATTTAAATTGGATAAAAATGATTTCTCAATTAAAAATATAGATGAAAAAAATATTGTTAAAGTGGCGAAGGAAATTCTTTATGAAGAGAAAAATTAAGGATTATTATAGATATATATTATATAACATTTTTAAATTTATTATATTAATAACTCCTAAATTTATTACAAAACAGATATTAATATTTATTGCACATTTAGCTAATAAATTTAATAAAGAGCATTTACATATTGCAAATGTAAATTTAGATTTAGTATATGGTGATTCAATAACTAAGAAAGAAAAACAACAGATTATTTTTACTTCATATAAATCTTTATTATTTAATTTATATGAGTTTGTTGAAAATCAACATATATCAAAAGAAAAACTAATTAGTAAAGCAAATATAGAAAATGAAGAAGTTATTTTAAATGCAATTAAGCAAAATAGAAAAATAATTTATATAACTGCACATTATGGTGGTTGGGAAATTGCACTACCTTATGTTGCTTTAAAGTATGGGAAACTTGCAGTTGTAAATAGAAAAATGGATAATCCATATATAAATGATATGTATGAAAAAGCAAGAGATAGAAATAATATTACAATGCTAGAAAAAAAATCTGCTGCAAAAGGAATGTTAAAGGCTTTTAAAGAAAAAAAAGCAGTTGCATTGGTAATTGATCAACATATGAAAAATGGTATTGAAATCGATTTTTTTAATAAGAAAGTAATGGCAACTGATGCTACAGCAAGATTAGGTTTAAAACTTGATGCTGTGATTATTCCAATTTTTTGTGTGATGAATGATTTTAGAGATTATACCTTAAAAGTTGGAGATATGATTGATTGTAAAAATTTAGAGTTTAAAACCGATGATAAAATAAAAGAATTAACTCAAATGCAATCAAATATAATTGAAAAACAGATTTTAGAATACCCACATTTGTGGTTTTGGCAACATAAAAGATGGAAGAAATATTATAAAAATTTATACAATAGAAATAAAAGTTAATATGAATAATAAACCAAAATATCATTTACTGAAAAATACTAAATATGCTTTAAGTGGATTAAAACATGTATTAAAAACAGAAAGTTCTTTTAAGTTAGAACTTATTTGTGCAATTTTTATAATTGCTGCAATTTTTTTTATAGATACTACACTAACAAATAAGTTGATTTTATTAACAACAGGAATTTTAGTTTTAATAGTAGAATTACTTAACTCTGCAGTTGAGAATGTAGTTGATTTAGTAACTAAAGAGTTTGCTCCATTAGCTAAAACTGCAAAAGATATTGGATCAACTGCAGTTATGTTTTCAATCTGTTTACATATAATTTGTTGGATATTGGTGTTAGTATATGCATAAAAAGTTTCAAGATTATATTTTAAATGAGTATAAAAATAGTAACTGTGATATTCATTCTTTTTTTTATGAAGATAAAAAGTATTGGTTAAAAAAAGCAAGAGCAACAAAATCATCTTTTTCCCATAAGTTTTATTATAAGCTTTTTAATTTAGAACTTATAACACCAGTTGAAGAAAAAAGTGCTAAAGAAGCCTTAAATTTTGAATGCAATAAGTTGGAAAAATTTAAAAGTTTAAGTATAAATGTTCCTAATGTTATATTTAAAAATGAAGATTTTTTTGTATTAGATGATAGTGGAAAAAGTATTAATTCTTTTATTAGAAAAAAAGATGCAAAGCAATCTATTATTGATTTTTATATAAATGAATCAATTGATGCAATATCAGAAATACATAATAAAAAACAATATCATGGTGGAGCACAAGCTAGAAATTTAACTTTTAAAAATAATAAAGTTTATGTAATTGATCTAGAAGATAGTTTTGATGATTCTATTGATTTAAAAACTTTACAATTTAGAGATTTTTTACTTTTTTTATTGTCTTTAACAAAAATTAGAGCTAAAGTTGAAATAAATTATATAAAAATTATTGATAAATATATTGAAAATACAAAAAATTATGATTTTAAAAATAGACTTCAAAAACTTGCAAGTAAATTCTCTTTTTTAATTAAATTAAGTAAAAACAAATTTATAAAAAAAATTCTTGGTAATGATGTGATTTTATTTTTTAAACTTTTTGATATTTTGTATAATTTACAGGAAACAGATAAATGAATCAAAATATAATGTCAAGTGTACTTAATATATTCAAAAAACTTTTATTTGTGCACGTTGTTTTTTTAGGTTTTATGTCTATATTTAGAATAGTATTTTTTAATTATTATTCGCCATTGGATAGCTTAAGTGGCTATTATATTGATATCTTAAAAGCTTTTTTTCTTGGTTTTAGAATTGATTTAACTGTTATTGGTTATATTCAAGCAATCCCTACATTAATTTTAATAGTATTGTATTATCTTAAAAATAGTACTTTAATAAAATATTTTGAAAAATTTCTAATTTTATATGTATTTATATGCTATTTAATTGTAAGTTTATTATTATGTTCTGATTTTGGATTTTATTCATATTTTAAAGAGCATATTAATATTATATTTTTTGGTCTTATGGATGATGATACAGGTGCTTTAATGCAAACTTTTTGGCAAAATTATAATGTAGTATTGATATTGTCAATATTTTTTGTCTATGTACTTTTTCTTTTCTTGATTATAAAAAAAATCTTTTTACTTAAAAATAAACAATATAAATCATTTTTTGGTATAAAGTATTCAGTAGGTATATTTTTAATTTTATTTGTATTAAATTTCTTTGTAATTAGAGGAACAATAGGTATGTATCCCCTTGGTAAAATGATACCTAATGTATCAAGAAATGATTTTGTAAATAAAGTATCTCAAAATGGTGTTAGGGCTTTTACTAATGCTTTACATGCAAGAAAAAAATTTTTAAGTAGAGAATATGATTTAATAGAAGCAACTGGATATAAAGATAATATTGAAAAAGCATTTGAATTGTATAAAGGTACTTCAAATATAAATAAAAAAGATCTTTTATCTAATATTACAAGAAAAACTGTAAAATTAGATAATAAAGATTATAATGTTATTGTTATTATGGTTGAGAGTTTTGGTAAGCCAATATTAAAGTATCAAAGTGATAAATTTAATATTTTAGGATCATTAAAAAAACATTTTGATGAAGATATCTTATTTGATAATTTCATCTCTGCTGGTGATGGAACAATTTCAAGTTTAGAATCACTTCTTTTAAATATTCCTCATAGACCACTATCTTTTGCTTTTTCTCAATCAATTTATAAAGAAACACCTTTTACTTATACCCCTGCATTTTTATATAAAAAAAATGGATATGAAACCAGCTTTATTTATGGAGGAGATTTGACATGGAGAGATATAGAAGATTTTTTAAAATATCAAAGTTATGATCATATTGATGGGAAAATTAATATATATAATAGTTTACATAATAAATCAAAAGCTAATGATTTGTATTTTCATCCTTGGGGAATTTATGATCAGTATTTGATGTCATATATACTTAAAAAACTTGAAAATTCTAAGAAAAAACAATTTATTGTTGCATTAACAACAAATAATCATCCACCTTATAATATTCCAGCTGATTATAAAAGAAATAGCTTAATATTTAGTGATAATTTAAAAAAACACATTACTGGTAATATGGATTTGGCAAAGAAAAGATTTGCATCTTATGCATATGCAATTGATCAAATTGGTATCTTTTTAGATAAATTTAAAAAGACAAAATTCAAAGATAATACTATTATTGCAATTACTGCTGATAATAATACAATTGATGGAATAATGAAATATGATGATCATAAAGTTTTAAATTCAAAAAATATTCCTTTATATTTTTATATTCCAAAAGAGTTAAGAAAAAAATTAAAAATCGATACTACTATTGCAGGTTCCCATAAAGATATCTTCCCAACTTTATATAACCTTACTCTTAAAAACCAGAAATATATATCAATAGGACATAATTTATTTAATGAAAATCTTAAACATTATGGATTAAATGGTTCATTAGTAGTAAATAAAAAAGATAAAGCTATAAAATTTAATGATTTAAAACAAAAAGGGGAACCAATGCTAGATTATTATAAAGCATGTTTAGCAATATCTCAATACTTAATTAATAATGAATATAATAAAACAAAAGGAAATAAATGATTAATATATTTAAATCACCCTCTCAAAATATAAAAGATAAAATTACTTTATGGCTTAACCATCTTTTAGTTTTATATGCGTTTTTAATTCCCATTAATAATAATGCAAAAAGTTCTTTATTTTTTACCATGTTAGTTCTTTTTTTATATAGAAGAGATTATTGGTTTTATTTAAAAGATGCTTTTTCAAATAAAATAGTTCAAGCTTTTTTAATTTTTTATTTGCTTAATGCACTTGGAATGTTATATACTGATAATATTTCGTATGGTAAATCACATATGGATAAAATTAAATATTTACTTTTACCTTTAATGTTTTTATCTTTTCTTGATATTAGATATGTTTGGAGAATTGTAGCAGCATTTGTTTTTGGTATGTTAACAGCAGAAATCTTTTCATATTTAATTCATTTTGGTGCATTGCCTTATGAATTTGATATTGGAAAATATGAAATCTGGAAAACTAAAATTTTTAGTCCTGCTCCTTTTATGCATCACAGTGCACATAATGTTGGATTAGCATTAGTTATTGCAATATTACTTTATAATTTACTAAATAAAAAAAATATTTCAACTTTAGTTAAAGTATTTAGTTTAATTTTTATGACAACTGCAACTATAAATATGTCTTTTATTGCAAGTAGAACGGGATATATTTTATATATATTTATAATTTTAGTTGTAATTATATTAACTTTTAGAAAAAAAATATTTAAAGTAATGGCTTCAACAATTATAATTTTAAGTATTATTTCTACTTTAGCCTATAATTATTCTAATACTGTAAATTATAGAGTTAATCAAACAATTGATAGTATAGAAAAAATTGTAAATAATGATAATTATAAAACTTCAGTGGGATTAAGAATAGGCTTTGCAAAATATAGTTTAGATGTGATAGAAGAAAATCTATTATTTGGTGTTGGTACAGGTGATCATATGGATGAAGTACATGCAATAATACCTAAAAAACATGAATATATTAAAAATAATGATTTGATATCAAAACCTCATAATGTATATATTCAGATTTTATTACAAATTGGTTTAGTTGGAATGATTGGATTTATTTATTTAATATATTCAATTTTATCTTATAATAATACGACAAGAGATAAGAAAGACATTATGATTATATTTACTTTAGCAGTGTTAGTCTTTATGTTACCTGGCATGTTGTATGATATATTTTCCCTACCTTTATTTGTTGTTTTTATAAGTGCAATGATTGCTAATAAAGAGTACAATATTAAATATAATAAAATGAATAGAAATTTACTTTTTAAATATATTATATTTGTGATTTTATTTTTAATTATTGGAATTACAAGATAGGGAAAAGATGAAAATAGCATATATATCAAGATCAATTATTCCATCAAGAACAGCAAATAGTATTCATGTAATGAAAATGTGTAATGCTTTCGCATCTTTAGGTCATGAGGTTATACTTTTGGCCCCATGGACTAAAAAGCTAGAAGAAAAAAATGTAAATGATATTTTTGAATATTATGGTGTTGAAAAGAATTTTGAATTAAAAAAAGTTTTTTCACCAAATATTAAATATTTAAAGAAAAGAATTTACTCTTACAGATGTTTAAATATTGTAAAAAAAATAAATGCAGATATTGTTTATGGAAGAGATGATATGTTTGCATTTTATTTAACACAAAAAAGCGGTTATTTTACATTATTTGAAAAACATGAACCTTATAACGAAAAAGGTGTAAATAATTTTTTCTTTGATAAATTTATGAAAAATAATAGCAATAATTTAAAACTTGTAGTAAATTCTAATGAATTAAGAAAAATGTATAATAAAAGCTGTAATATATCTTTAAATTCAATTTTAGCAGCTAATAATGCAACAAATATAATACCAGATAAAAAAGTACCATCAAATATAAATATTGATAATTCAAAAATTCAAATTGGTTATGTTGGAAGTTTGTTTAAAGGTAGAGGTATTGATATAATAATTCAATTAGCACAAAAAATACCAAATGCTATATTTCATATAATTGGTGGCAAGCAAAAAGATATTGATTATTGGAAAAATAAAAATAAATTATCTAATATTATATTTCATGGTTTTGTAGAACCAAAAGAGACATATAAATATAGAAATATGTGCGATATATTATTAGCTCCATATCAAAGTGATGAAGAGGGAAATCGTTCTAGTAAATATATGTCTCCTATTAAACTTTATGAATATATGTCTTCAAAAAAAGCAATTGTTTGTTCTAATTTTAAAGTTGTATATGAAGCTTTAAATGATGATTGTGCATTACTTGTAGATTCATCTGATATAACTGCCTGGGAAAATGCAGTAAATGAATTAATCTCTAACAAAGAAAAAAGAGAAAAACTAGCTTTAAATGCCTATGAAAAGTTTATTAAATATCATACATGGAAAGCAAGAGCTAAAAAGATTATAGATTCAATAGATCAAATAAATAAAATAATATTTGGAGCTTAAACTAAAAGCTCTAAATACTCATTTTGTTCTCTTTTTAAAGCAAATATTTCTAAAGCTTTTTTATGATTTTCTTTTGCTTTAATTTTCTCTTCTTCAATATTATTTGATACATTTAAAAGAATTTCTTTTAAATTATTTACATTATTATCTTTTGTCAAATATATATGAAATCCTAAATCTTTAAATTCAGGAGAAGATGTGTCATCATAAATAATAGGAATTAATCCATAACCAAGAGCTTCTATTATTGCATTACTCATTCCTTCCCCTAAACTAGGAAAAAGAAAAATATCACTTTTTTGCAAATATTTTTTTACTTCATTTGTATATCCAACAAATTCAATACTTTTACTGTATTCACAAGTTTCTAAGTAGTTTTCTATTTTAGAGTAGTAATTTTTATCTTGAATATCTCCTAAAAACTTAATACTAAAATCAATATTGTTTTTATATAAAACTTCACATGTTTTAATTGCTTCAAATTGTCCTTTACCTGGATGTACTCTTCCTACATGAATAATTTTTATTGTTTTATCAAAAACATTAAAATTAATGTTATCATCAAACTTTAATGATGAGTAAATTCTTGTTACTTTTGCATTTTTAGGTATTGGTAAAATATCTATAATATTTCTTTTCATATATTCACAATTTCCAACAAAATAGTTAACATTTGAATAAAAAAGTTTATGAAATATATCTTTTTTGGATGTAGTTTTTTTTGAACCTTGTCTTATTAGAAAATTTATATTTAATCCAAGTGTTGCAAAGTATAAAGACTTCATCTCTGAAGCACCTAAGAAGATAATATTTTTTATACTATTTTTTATAAGTATTTCTCTTACAGCTTTAATTAAAGATAAGCTTAGATTACTTTTGAAACTAACTTCATGCACATTTATTTTATAATTTAAAAAATGTTCTTTTTTGTTTATAATGTAGCTATTGTCTCTTGCTATAAAGTGAGTTTCAACTTCTTCACTTATTAATCTTGCAAGTTTTACAGAGGCTAGTTCCATTCCTCCATTTACTCTTGATAGACATATAATTGCAGTTTTTTGTTTCATTCAAAGCCTTTAAAAGTGCCATTATATCGAATTTAAATTAAACTTATTATATAATATAAGCTTATTTAAAATTGAAGGCTTTTTTATTTTGAAAATTACAGCAAATATAATAACACTAAATGAAGAAAAAAATATAGAAGAAGTTATAAAATCAGTACAAGAAGTATGTAATGAAGTATTGGTTATTGATTCATTAAGTAGTGATAAAACATGTGAAATTGCAGAAAAATTAGGTGCAAAAGTTATCAAGCAAGAGTATTTGGGTGATGGACCTCAAAAAGCATTTGGGGCACCATTTGCAAAAAATGATTGGATATTAAGCATTGATGCAGATGAAAGATTAGATTTAAATGCAATTGAAGAGATTAAAAAACTTGATTTAGATAACACTCCTTATGATGCATTTTCATTTGCTAGAAAAACATATGTAGGTAAAAATTTTATAAAATTGTGGTATCCAGATAGAGTTGCAAGATTATATAATAGAAGAAAATGTAATTATTCAACTGCAAAAGGACATGCAAAAGTTCAAACTGAAAATATATGTGATTTAGAAGCAGATATGTTACATTATTCATATGAAGATTATACTCATATGATTAGAACTACTGAAAAGTTTATCAAAAGAGGTGCACTTTTAGCTTACGAGGATGGAAAACGTGCAAATATTTTTGATCCATTTATTCATGGAATAGGAGCTTTATTTAAAACATTGATTTTAAAAAAAGGTATACTTCACGGTATTAATGGTTTGAATGTTGCTGTTATATCTGCATTTAGTTCGTATATGAAATATGCAGTAATGTTAGAGATGCAAAAGAATGAAAAATAAAAATATTTTAGAAGTTTGTTTATCTCCTGATTTAGGAGGTTTAGAACTTTATATGGCTAATTGTTCAAATCAATTTTCAAAAGAATTTAATGTAACTTGTATTGTTGCAAAGATTTCAAAATTAAAAGATTATATTACTGATATTGAAAAGTTTGAATTAAATAGAAAAAGTAGTTTTTCTATTTTGAATGCATTTAAATTAGCAAAAATAATTGACAAAAAAGATATTGATATTGTTCATCTACATTGGACAAAAGATATTCCAATAATTGTTTTAGCAAAACTTCTTTCAAAAAGAAAACCTAAAATTGTTCAAACTAGACATATGAATATGACTAGATTTAAAAGTGATTTTTATCACAAATTTTTATATAAAAATATCGATACAATTATTTGTGTTACAAAGTCTTTACAAGAGCAAATAACAAAATTTATTCCTAGTAATATTAGACCTAATTTAGAATTAGTTTATTTAGGTGCTAATGAAGCTGAAATTTTAACTGATGAAGAGATAAATAGTTTCAAAAATAGTTTAGAGGTTGGAAACTCTTTTATGGTTGGACTTATAGGTAGAATAAATGAGTTTAAAGGTCAACATCTTTTGATAGAGGCAATGAAAGAGCTAAAACAAAAAAATTTAAATATAAAAGCTTACATTATTGGTTCTGCTATGAGTGAAGAGTATTTAGAAAAGTTAAAACAAAAAGTTGATTTACATGATTTAAACAATGTTTTGAAATTTGTTGGTTTTACAAAAGAGCCATATAAATTTATGCAAGCATGTGATGTAGTTCTAATGACTTCTAAAAATGAAACTTTTGGTTTGGTTACAATAGAAGCAATGAAAAATCAAACAGCTGTGATTGCTTCAAATAGCGGTGGTGTTCTAGAAATAATTGAAGATGAAAATACTGGTTTACTTTTTGAAAATCAAAATGCAAATGATTTAGCAAAAAAAATTGAAAAACTGTATAACAATAAAAATTTAAAAGATAAATTAGCAAAAGCTGGAAAAAACAAAGCAGATAGAGATTTTGATAACAATATGCAATTTAAAAAGTTAATAAAAGTATTTAAAACAATAGGAGAATAAGTGCTTATTTTAAAAGAAGAAGATTTTATAGGAAAAGGAAGTGAACGAGCTTGCTATTTGCATCCAGAAGATAAAAATAAAGCAGTAAAAGTAACTTATAAAAATAATAAAAGAGAAAAAAATAAACAATCACAAAAAGAGATCGATTACTATAAAGAGTTAATAAAAAGAGGAATGAATGATTGGCAACATCTTCCAAAGTTTTATGGTGAAGTACAAACAAATCATGGTGAAGGTTTTATAATTGAAGTTGTAAGAGATTATGATGGAGAAGTATCTAAAACATTTGCTCATTATATAAAAGAAAATGGTGTAGATTTTTATAAAAAAGAGTTAGAAGAGTATAAAGATTATTTTTTAAGAAATAAAATAATCTTTAATTATGGAATGATGCCTAAAAATATTCTTCTTAGAAAAAGAAGTGAAAAAAAATATGAATTGGTATTAATTGATGGATTAGGTGATGTTTCTCACTTTACATTACCAAATAAAATCCCATATTTCGCCAGAAGAAGAATAAAAAGAAGATGGGATAAGTTTATAAATAAATATATTAAAAAGTAGAAGTTTACTTTTTAATATTTAATATTTTAAATGCATTTTCTTGAATCTCATTTAAGTTAATATTTTCTAAATTTGACTCAGTACCTTTTGGTGTTAAAGCAACTGAATTATCAGCTTTTGGACCACATAAAATATATTTTATAGGATCATTCCAAAATAAAGCAACTGTAGGAATGTTTAAACCTGAAGCAATATGTACAAAACTTGTATCTGGAGTAATTAATAAATCAAGTTCATTTAAAACTTCAGCTGCTTCATAGATACTTTTAGTTTTAAATGGTATTGCTACATTTGTTAATGAGTTTTCATTAATTAATTTTTCAAAATATTCAAATTTACTTGGAATACAAAAAGGTATAATTTTTATCTTTTCATTTTTTAGTAGATTACATAAATCAATAATTTGTTTAGTGTTTAATGTTCTATCTTTATGTGAAGCATCTGTATTTAATCCTAGTAACTTATAATCTTTATATTTTTTTATATAGTTTTGAATTTCTATATTTTTTTCTTTAGGTAGAGGAAAAATCATATTAGTATTATAATTATTAATACCAAGAAATTTAAGCACTTTTAGTCTTGTATCTGCCATATGAATAAGTTTTTTATCTCTAGTTTTATATACTTTATAATATAAACTTAATTCACTTTTATCAAACCCATATCTTTTTTTTGTTCCTGTATTTCCTAATATTAATTTTGGATTAATAATCATTGTATGTAAAGTTCTATGAAATCTTATTACTGTATCATCAATTGCTAAATCATAATGATTATTTCTCATTTTAAATATTTCTATCCATGATTTCAGCCAATTTCTTTTTTTATACTTTAAATATACATTATTTACTTCTGGAAGATATTTATACATAAAGTGATTATTTAGACTTGCATATATGTCAATTCTAGCATTTGGATAAAATCTATTTAGTTCCCTTATTAAAGGATAACTTAAAATAGCATCTCCTATTCCACCATCTCTAATTAATAGTATTCTACTAATTTTTAAATTGATTATATTTTCATTATACTTTTTTTGTGCAATTTTTTTAAATAAATAGTTTTTTATTTTTTGTTTTAAAGTCATTTTTACCTAAGTTTTATTTTATTAATTTAGCAATTTTATAAAAATAGTTCTGTTTATATCCTTAAAATTTATTATGATAAAATGCCAACTTGACAATATCTAGGAGTGTAAATGATTTTTTTGGATGAAAGTTTATATATAAATAAAGGTACAAATAGAGTTTGCTATATGCATCCAAATGATAAAACTAAATGTTTAAAAATAGATTTAAAAGAGAATAAAGAAACCAGAAGAGAATTAAAATATTATAAAAAGCTTATTAAAAAAGATATTCCTTTTGATTTTCTTTCAAAATATTATGGCGAAGTAGAGACAAATTTAGGAAAAGCAGAAGTTTTTGAATTAATTAGAGATAGTAATGGATTTATATCAATGGAAGTAGATAAATATTTAAAGAATAGTAATAATATTGAGGAAATCGAAAATTTATTAAAATTAGTTCCTTTATTAAAAAAATATATTTTTGAAAATAAAATATTTGTAAAAGATTTAAATAGCGTAAATATAATGTATCAGCAAAATAGTCATAAAACTAGATTAGTAATAATTGATGGATTGTCTCATAGTAATTATAATCCATTTTTTTATAAATGTGATTATTTTATTAAGAAAAAGATTGATAAAAGTTGGAATAGTTTTATTGATTCTTTAATTAAAAGAGAAAAGATAAAAGAAAATTCTAAATTTATGAAATATTTAAAATAATAATATATTATGTTCTTATTAGATATTTTAGATATAATTATTGCCTTTATATACAAAAAAGGACAATAATTTATTTATGAAAAAAGTAAGTAGAGATATAACTGAAGTTGTTGATAATTATTTATGCCATAGTTGTGGTTCTTGCTTCTCTTCTTGCGGTCATGATTGTATTTCCTATGAAACAACAACAATGGGATATTTATTCCCTAAAATTGATTATAATTCTTGTACAAATTGTGGATTATGTTTTGATGTTTGTCCTGGAGATCATTTTTCAATTAAATTAAAAGAAAAAACAAAAGAAATAGATCCTTTTATTGGTAATATTAAAACTACATATGTTGGATATTCTAATGATAAAGAGATTTATAATAATTCTCAAAGTGGTGGTATAACTACAGAAATATTAAGATATTTATTAGATAATGATATTGTATCTGCAGCTGTGGTTACAGTTATGAATGAAGAAATGTCTGCAAGTAAAGCTAAAATAATTACTTCCTCTAAGGAACTAAAATTATCACAAAAATCTAAGTATTTACCAACAAATTTAAATTCATTAGTTCCTGAACTTTTGAAAATAAAAGGTAAAATTGCAGTTGTAGGTTTGTCTTGTCACATTCAAGGATTAGAAAATTTAAAAAAAATAAAGAGAAAATTAAATGATAAATTAATTAAAATTGGATTGATTTGTGAAAAAATAATGTTAAATTCATCTTTGGATTATTTTACAAATGAGTTATCAATAAAAACACAACAAATAAAAGAATTTTCATTTAAAGATCCATATTATACAAAGTATCCTGGGGATATTAGTTTAGTAACAAAAGATAATAATAGATTTTTTTTAGATAGAAAATATAGAAAGAATATGAAAGATTTTTTTACTCCTATTAGATGTATGTTATGTTTTGATAAAATGAATATATATTCAGATATAGTTTTGGGTGATCCACATGGAATTGATAATATAAATGATGAAAGTGGAGAAAATTTAGTTTTAATAAGAACAGAAATTGGAACTAAAATAATAGAAGAAATGATGAAGTTAAAGCTTATAACTTTACGTGAGGTTTCAACAGATGATGCTATTACAGGCCAAGGAATAGAAAAAAAACGAAAGAAATTTAATTCATATATAAATGCATGGAAAAATTTAGGTAAGAAAATTCCCGATTATCCTCAATCTGTTTTTGACTTTTCAATAGCTACAGATGAAAAAGATATTAAAAAGTCTGAAATGCATATTCAATCTGCAATTGAATTAGACAAAATTCAAAATAAAGATGAAATTTTAAAAAAAGCACGGCACTATTATGAAAATAAAAATGGTAAAAAAACATTTTTTAGATATTTTAAAAAAATTTTTAGATAAAGGGGAAATAGATGTTAATAGAGATACAAAATGTAGGTTTTGTAAATAAAGGAGCAGAGTTAATGCTTTATGCAATTTTGCAAGAGATAAAGAGTAAGTATCCATATGCAGAATTTGTAATGACTCCTAATTTAAATATTTCTCCTTTCAAAAAAAGAGCTTCATTAGGCATTTATCAAAAAGTTACATATGAAAAGATGGGTATTGATATTGGAGATATTTTTATTTCATTTATTTCAAAAAAACGAAGAGAAATGTATGGGTTAGTAAGAACTAAAGACGTAGATGTAGTTTTAGATGCTGCAGGTTTTGCTCATGGAGATCAATGGGGTGTAAAAAATACAAAGAAATTATTTAACTATTCAAAAAAATTAAAAAAAAATAATAAAAAATTAATACTTTTACCTCAAGCTTTTGGACCTTTTTCTAATAATGAAATTAAAGAAAATATGAAAAATTTAATTAAAAATTGTGATTTAGTTTTTGCAAGAGAAGAAGTCTCTTTTAATTATCTGAAAAATATAGATGCAAATAGTAATAATATTTATAATATGCCAGATTTTACTAATTTAGTTAAAGCTACAAGTGTTGATTTTAATTTTGAAAATAATGATTTTTGTATAATTCCAAATTATAAAATGGTTAGTAAAAACTGGATTGGTTCTAATGGTAATAGTTATTTAGAACTGATCTCTAAATCAATAAAATATTTAAGACAAAAAGGTAAAAAACCTTTTATTTTAATTCATGAAGGTAAAAAAGATAGCTTATTAGCTGAAAGTATCTCTAATGAAGTTGGTGGAATAAATATTTTTAAAGAAGAAGACCCTTTAAAAGTAAAAGGCATACTTAATGGAGTATCAGGGGTTATTGGTAGTAGATTTCATAGTTTAGTTAGTTCTTTAAGTCAAGCTACACCTGCATTAGGTACGAGTTGGAGTCATAAGTATCAGATGCTTTTTAAAGATTATAATTTTGAAAAAGGTATTTTAAATTTAGATTCATCTGATAGTGAAATATATGAAAAAATAGATTTGATTATTAATGAAGACACTAACAAAGAAATCATAAAAAAATTAGAAGAAAAATCATTAAAATTAAAAGAGTTGACTAAACAAATGTGGGAAAAAGTGTTTGAAACTTTAGAAAAATAAGGGAAAAGATTGAGTATTAAGTATAAACTAAACAATAATTATAAAAATATAAAAGAATTTTTGATTAATATAAAAGCGTTTTTTGAAGAGAATTCTAATACTATTCATAAAGCTAGGAATGAGCTTAAAGTAATAGAGTATAAAGGAATAAAAACAGTTGTAAAAGCTTTTAAAGTTCCAAATATCATAAACCAAATAGCATATGCTTACTTTAGAGATTCAAAAGCGAAAAAGTCTTATGAAAATGCGGTAAAACTAATAGAATTAGGAATAAATACTCCAAAGCCAATTGGATATATTGAGTTTTATCAAAATTTTTTATTTAAAAAAAGTTTTTTTATAAGTGAAAAGTTTGAGTACAAATATACAATAAGAGAACCTTTACGACATTTAGATTTTGAAAATAGAGAAGAGATAATCAAAGGGTTTGTAAAATTTACGTATAATCTTCATCAAAATGGTGTATATCATAAAGATTATTCTGCAGGTAATATTTTAGTTGCAAAAACAGATGATGATTATGAATTTTCAGTTGTTGATATTAATAGAATGCAGTTTAAGGCAATTGATTTGCATACAGGTTTAGATAATTTTGCAAAACTTTGGCTTGATGAAAATAGCTTATTACTTATTGCAAAAGAGTATGCAAAACTTGCAAATGTAGATGAAAACAAAGCCATTGATATTTTAAAACAGTGTGATAAAAAATTAAAAAGTTTTGTGGAGTTTAAAAGAAAAATAAGAGGTAAGAAATAATGAACTTATTGATTTCAAGACATGATAAAATTGGTGATTTTGTTGTGACGCTACCTTTATTTAAAGCAATTAAAACTCAATATCCCCAAACAAAAATCACTGCGTTAGTAAGTAAAATAAACTTTGATTTTGCAAAAAATATAGAATTTATTGATGATGTTATTTTATTTGATAAAAATGATTTAAAAACAACTTTAAATATTATAAAACAGAAAAATTTTGACGCAAGTATAAGTGGTTATATTGATACTAAATTAGGTAAACTCTTATTTAAAAGTAAAATAAAAAAAAGAGTTGCCCCTGCAACAAAAATAGCACAACTTTTTTTTAATAAAAGAGTAAAACAAAGAAGAAGTAAAGTAAAAAAAACAGAGTGGGAATATAATTTAGATTTAGCAAAAAAGTTATTTAAAGATATAAATTTGGAGTTTGAAAGGCCTCTTTTAAATTTAGATGGAACAGAACAAATAAAAGAGTTTAGGTCTTGTTATAATATCAATGAATCAAAAAAAATTGTAGCATTTCATCCAGGTTTTGGAGGAAGTAGTGATGGTAATTTGTCTTTTGAAGATTATATTCATTTAGCAAAAAAAGCATCAACTATAAAAAATGTACAAGTGGTATTTACATTTGGACCTGATGATTTAAAAGTAAAAGATAAGTTTATTTCAAAAGTAGATTTTGAGGCAGTTTTTTATGAATCAACTGGTGCAATTATTGATTTTTGTAAGCTATTAAGTCAATTTGAATTATTTATTAGTACATCAACTGGACCTATGCATTTAGCAGGATGTACAAATATTAAAACTATATCTTTTTTTGGTAATAATCTATTTGCAAGTTCAAAAAGATGGGCAACAGTAAGTGAAAGTAAAAATCAAAATAATTTTATGCTTGATTTAGATTATTCAAAAGATCAATATTTAAAAATAGAAAAAAGATTAGAAGAGATATTAAATGCATAGTGTTGATAGTATAATTCAAAAAATTTTAGTTAAACTTGCTAAAAAAGAGTTTTCTTTTTATAAATATGATGATAATACAATTACCTTTTCAATAACAGAAAATAGATTAAATACATTATTAAAAGTAATTTTTAAACTATGTTCAAAAGAATCATATTGTTTTTCAATTATAAGAGAAGAGTATGATTTAGTAGAAGTTATAATTTATTCAAATAGTAATGATAAAAAAATAAAAGTATTATTAGAAGATGTGGATAAAAAAGTTATTTTAGAATATAGAAAAAAAGTTTTAAAATATAAAAAATATAAAATTTATCCAATTATTGGTCCAGATGGAGTAGGTAAAACTACTCTTCTTACAAATACATTTAACCCAAAAGAAAAAAGTTTAATTTATAAAAGATTTAAAAAAATAGTAAGAAGATCAATTATTTATAATATATCTTATCCTATAAATAAATATTTATTAAAGAAAAAATTAGGAAGAAAACCAGAAAAAGACCAACATGATGATATTCATTATATGTTAGTTATTCTTGCTGGTTTATTATATTATCCATATTTAGTTTATAACTCTTTAGTTAAAAAGAAAATAGTATTTATTGATAGGTTTTTTAATGATTATCTATTAGAAAATATATCTTTTTTAGATAAAAAAACAACTCTTAGAAAAGGTTGGAAAAATATTTTAAGATATATACCAACTATTTATTGGACGATTCATTTAGATGCAAAAGCCAAGATAATCTTAGAAAGAAAAGATGAATTAAAAAAAAGAGATGTAAAAAAGTATAGAAAAGCAAATTTTAAAATATATTTGCAAAAACCATCAATTGTTTATACTTATATAAATACTGCACTTGAACTCTCTTTTTGTCAAAATGTTTTATTAAAAATATCAAGAAGAATAGGTATTGCTTTATCTGATGAATTTTTGTATCAAATTAATGATGATTTATTAATAGCTAAAGGTGGAGAAAGAGCTTGCTATTTACATCCAGAAGATAATACAAAAGTTATTAAAAGTGTATTCTCAAAAGGTTCTCATAATAATCAAAATAAATTAGAATACATATATATGAATTATTTAAAAAATAAGAAAAAAGATTTATCACATATTACAAATTGTTATGGGTATATAAAAACAAATATTGGTAAAGCATTGGTTTTTGATAGAGTTTTAAATTATGATAACACACCTGCAAAATCTTTTAGATATATGGTGGCAAATAAATTAATTTCTTTGGATGAACAAAAAAAATTATTAGATGAATTAAAAAAATATTTAGAAGATAATGAGATTTTATTTGTAGATACAAGTTTAACAAATCTATTTTGTCCCCAAATTCAAGAAGATAAATATAAAATTATAATTGTAGATGGTCTTGGTGCAAAAAGAATGGGGTTGAAATTTTGGTTATATAGAAATTCAAAACTTTATACAAAGTATAAGATTAAAAGACAATGGGAAAAATTTATGGTGATGTACAAAAAGGATGTAAAAAGAGCTGAACTTGGCCAACGTCCTTTTACAAGGTTATAATATGAATAAAACTCCTTTTTTTTGGGATAATTATTCTGATCAACCAAGTGTTATAAAAGATAAATCTTATAAAAAAGCAATGAGAAAAAAGTATATATTTGATTATTTTTATATGCTCTTTTCTTCTATTTTTATTTTACCTTTTTCTATTATTTTTATGAAGTTATTTAAAGGTAATAATCATAAGATTTCAAATAGAGATTTAATAGGAATTGGTGTTAATTTAGACAAGGGTAGTTCTCAACAAGATCTAGTTGAAGAATTGGGTGTTAAAAATTTAATTATTCGTATGCCTTTATGGGATATTAAAAATATAGATTTATATGTTGATTTTGCAAAAAGTTTTAATAATACTTCAAATAAAAATATTTTACTTAATATTATGCAAGATAGAGAACATATAGAAGATAAAAAACTTTTGGAAAATCATTTAGATTTGATTTTTTCTAAATTTTCTTCTTTTGTTTTTGAATATCAAATAGCAACTACTATAAATAGAGCAAAATGGGGCTTTTTTTCTGTAAAAGAGTATTTGAATTTTTATAAAATTGCACAAAATTTAAGAGATTGTAAATATAAAGATTTGAAACTTTTAGGCCCTAGTATTATAGATTTTGAATATTATTATAATGTAAGAGCAATGTTTAATTTCTCAAATATTAAATATGATAAATTAAGTGCATTACTTTATGTTGATAGAAGAGGAAAACCAACAAATACTCAATATGGAATCTTTGATACAAAAAATAAAATAGATTTATTATTTTCATTATGTAAATTATCACCAAAAGTAAATAATGAAATTTATATAACTGAAGTAAATTGGCCAATTTCAAATACTTCACCATATGCACCCACAAGTGAAAAAGAGTGTATTTCAAATGAACTTTATACAAAATATATGTGTGAATATTTAAAAATAGTAAAAAATAGTAAGAAAATTAAAAGAGTATATTGGCATCAATTAATAGCGCCAGGTTATGGTTTAGTTGATAATAGAAATGAAAAAATAGTGAAATTACCACAATTTTATAAATTTAAAGAGTTAATAAATGAAAATTGAAAAAATATTTATAGAAATACCTACATGGTTAGGTGATGCAATTATGACTACACCTGCTATTGAAAATATAATTAAAACATATCCAAATGCAAAAATCATACTTTTAGGATCATTTGTTTCAACTCAAGCATTAGGTAATTTTAAAAATATAGAAAAAATAATAGTTGATAATACAAAAAAAGAAGGTAATAGATATAAAAATCTATACAATTTAGCTAAGCAAATAGGAAAAGTTGATTTGGCTATTTCATTTAGAAGAAGTTTATCCTCTAAATTTATGATGTTTTTTGTAAATGCTAAAAAGAAATATAATTATAAGAGATTACAAAAAGAACAAATACATCAGGTTTTAAGATATAACGATTTTGTAAATCATGTGTTAAATTTAGATAATAAAGCTGGTGATTTATCTTTACATTTTAAGCCTTTTTTATATGATAAACCTACTCTTGGAATAAATCCTGGTGCTACATATGGAAGTGCTAAAAGGTGGTATCCCAGTGAGTTTGCTAAAGTTGCAATAAAAATGTCTAAAACACATAATATTGTTATATTTGGTGGACCAGGAGAAGTTGATATTGCAAAAGATATTGAAAAACAATTAATTGAAAATGGCATAAAAAGTTATCAAAATTTAGCAGGAAAAACTACAATTGCTGAATTAATTGAAAAGATAGCAGGGTTAGATATATTTATTACAAATGATTCTGGACCTATGCATGTTGCAGCAGCTTTTAAAGTAAAAACAATTGCTATTTTTGGACCAACAAGATTTAAAGAGACAAATCAGTGGAATAATCCAAATGAGAATATAATTACAAAAAATCTAGATTGTGCTCCATGTATGAAAAGAGTGTGTCCTTTAAAACATCATAACTGTATGAAGTTAATAACAGCAGAGGATGTTTTAAAAGTTATAGATAATTAACTAAGTTCGTTATCTATAATTTGACAAATAGTATGTCCTATTAATATATGCATTTCTTGAATTCTTGGCGTATCATTTGAAGGAACTACTAGATTTACATCACAAGCTTCATTCATAGCTCCACCATCTCTTCCTGTTAATCCAACAGTTTTGCAACCAAACTCTTTTGCTAGATTTAAAGCACTTAATACATTTTTGCTATTTCCACTTGTACTAATTCCTATTACTAAATCACCTTTATTTGCTAATGCTTCAACTTGTCGATCAAATACTCTATCATATCCGTAATCATTTCCAATTGCTGTTAATGCACTTGTGTCAGTTGTTAGCGCAATTCCAGGAAGTCCTCTTCTTTCAGTTTTATATCTTCCTGTTAACTCTGCAGCAATATGTTGTGCATCTGCTGCACTTCCACCATTTCCACATAATAAAATTTTATTTCCATTTTTTAAAGTATCTACTGCAAGTTGTGATGCAGCTTCTACTTTCTCTTCCATATTATCTATAACATTATATATTGTTTCAAGGTGTGCTTTAAATTCATCTGCAATCACTTTTTTCATCAGATTTTATCCTTTTTATATGTTAATTTTGATTTTATCATAACAATATTTTAAACTTATTAAATCTTTTTATTTTTTATTTGATAAAATTCAAATAAATGGAAAAGTATAAATGATAAAAATTGATTATAAAATAGAGAATAAACTAATAAAAAAACTTTTAGAAGATGAAAATATACAAAAATTAGAGAAAAGAAAATTAACACAAAAATTGTTTTTTTTTAAAAAAGATTTTGCAGATGTTTATTTTTTTAGTGGAAAAATAAATAAAGGAGATGAAGCAAAGCTTATAAATGCAAAATTGGTAGTTGTAAATTCCAATAAATTAAAAGAAAAACTATTAAAACAGTTCAAGTTAGATTCTTCAAAAATATCTATTCTTTATCCAAGTATTACTAAAAAAACTTTTCAAAGTAAAAATAAAGAGATTTTTTTTGAAAAATATAATATTCCTTTAGATTATAAAGTTGTATTCTTTACTGCAAAAGATTTTAAAAAGTCAGGTATAAAAGAGTTTTTAGAGTTAATTAAAAGTATACATTATAAGTATGTACAATTTATAATTGCTGGTAATAAAAAAGATATATCAAATTTAAAATTTTTAACTTCAAAATCTGATATAAAAGATAAAATAATTTATTTAGAAGATTTTAAAAATATAGATTTACTATTTTTCATATGTGATATTTTTGTTTTGCCTACTCAAAAAACAGCTTTTGCAACTTCAATTTTAAAAGCTATGTACTATAAAAGTGCAGTATTTGTACCTAGTTCAAATAGTGCAAGTGAAGTTGTGGATGTTTTTGCTACAATGAATAGATATGATGATGGAAGCACACCTTTTAAAGTTGATGCTTTATTAGGAAGAAAGGAAGATTTGGACCTTATAAAAAATGATAATTTCAATATTGCAAAAGAGTTTACATTTGATAAGAGTTTAAAAAAAATAAAATCAATTTTACATAATGTATAAATGATTGTATTTTTTAAATAAAAGTTAAGAATAATAAGCTATAATACGCGAATATTTTTCACTACAAATTAAGAAGGAAAAGAATATGGCAAGAAGATGTGCAATTTCAGGAAAAGGGGCAATGGTTGGAAACAACGTTAGCCACGCTAAAAATAGAACTAAAAGAAGATTTTTACCAAACTTAAGAACTGTAAGAGTTACTTTAGAAGATGGTACAACTAAAAAAATCAGAATTTCAGCAAAAGAGTTAAGAACTCTTAAAAAACACTCATAAGAAGGCGCTTAGAAAAGTGCTTTCATGAGCTTCTTTAAAAAGATCAAAAAAGCGCTTGGCTGGGAAATACGGTCAAGTAAACCTGAGTATGATCTAAATCCACTTATTTATTCACAATTAAAACCCTTTAGATTACCCCTTATTTTAATACAAATCATTTTAATGATTGGTACATTTGGTTATGTATATATTGAAGATTACTCAATCATGCATGCAATTTTTCAATCAGCATATACATTTACAACTACTGGTTTTGGTGCATTAAATGAAAGAAATTTTAGTAATGAAGGTATTGTATTTACTGTAACATTAATGTTATCAGGGTTTGCAGTACTTACTTTTTCTGTGGGTATTATGATTAATACAATCTCAGATGGAACACTTTTAAAACTTATAAAGGAAAGAAGGATGCTTTATAAAATAGCAAGACTAAGAAGGCACTTTGTAATATTTTATCATAATGAATATACAGCACAAGTTGCAAGACAATTTAGGCAAAATCATGTTCCTTTTGTAGTTATTGACCCAAGAGAAGATATGGAAGAAATTGCCAAAAAGAATAATTATCCATATTTTGTAAATGAAGAACCATACAAAGAGATAGCTTTTTTAAAATCACATCTTAGTTCAGCAAAGGGTGCAATTTCATTATCTAAAAATATATCAGATAATATTACTCTTATTGCATCTATTAGATTATATGAAAAAGAGCTTGGAAGAAGTCCTTTTTTAGTTATTAGTAATGCTGAAACTCAAAATGACAAAGTTAGATTAAAAAAACTTGGTGCAGATAAAGTTGTTGCAACTCCATCTTTAATGGCAAAAAGAGTTAGTGCAATGGCAATTAGGCCTGATATGGAAAATGTACTTGATGAGTTTTTATATAAAAAAGATACTCCAATTGATATGGAGGAAGCATTTGTAGGAGAAGAGTCTTGGGCTGTTAATAAACAAATTCAAGATTTAAGATTAAGAGATAAAATGAAAGTTTCAATTATTGGTATTACTGAAGCAGATGGTAAATTTATTCAAATGCCAAAAGGTAGTATTTTAATTACTGAAAATTGCAAACTACTTTTAGTAGGAAGTCAAAATGGAATTTCCAAATCAAAAAGACTTTTATCTTATAGTGAAAAACCAAAAGATTTATAAATTTCAAGGATTATATAATGTTTACTATTTTACCAATAAAAGGTCTATTTGACCAAATTGAAGGATTTTATTGTGATGGTATTAGTGCAGGATTAAAAGCAAATAATGCACTTGATTTAGGATTTATTTATAGTGATACTTTATGTGATGTTGAAGCTGTGTTTACTAATAACAAATTTCAAGCAGCACCACTTAAACATTTTCAAATGTATGAAGATAATTTTCAAACAAACTTTGTATTAATTAATTCTAAAAATGCAAATGCATTAACTGGAAAAAAAGGAATTGAAAATATTGATACTATTTTTTCTTCTTTAAATCATAAGTTAGTAAATCCAATTATGAGTAGCACAGGAGTAATAGGAAATCAACTTCCACTTGAAAAAATTATTGCAGGTGCAAACTCATTTGATTTAAATGCAAAAAATGCAAAAAATTTAAGTCAAGCAATAATGACAACAGATTCATATGCAAAAACTACAATGTATGAAGTGAAACTTGAAGATGGAAGTAGTTTTAAAATAGGAGCTGTTGCAAAAGGTGCTGGAATGATAAATCCAAATTTAGCAACAATGCTTTGTTTTATTTGTACTGATGCAGCAGTTCCAAGAGAAGATATGAAAGAGTTATTATCTTCAAATACTGAAACTACTTTCAATGCAATTTCAGTTGATGGTGATACTTCAACAAATGATACTGTTTTACTTCTTTCAAATAAAAAAGCAGGTGTTTATAAAAAAGAGGCTTTTAAAGAAGCTTTAAGAGTTGTAATGCACGATATGGCTATGTTAATGGTAGCTGATGGAGAAGGTGCAAAAAAAGCAGTTGCTTTTGAAGTGAAAAATGCTGCAACTTATGAAGATGCTCAAGTTGCAGCAAAAGCTTTATCAAATTCATTACTTGTTAAAACAGCACTATTTGGAGAAGATCCAAATTTTGGAAGAATCGCTTCTACAATAGGTGCAAGTAGAGTAACTTGTGATGAAGAAAAATTAGTTATTTCTTATAATAATGTAATTGTTTATAATAAAGGTGAAGTTGTATTTAATGATGAGGTTGAACAAGCTGCTTTTAAAGTACTTCAAAATAGTAAATTTAAAATTATTTGTGATTTAGGTGTTGGTGATAAAACTTTTACAGCATACGGATGTGATTTAGGTTATGAGTATGTTAAAATAAATGCTGATTACAGAACATAAATAAAAGTATATAGAAGTGCAGCTTGTACTTCTATATTATAAAACTTTCACTACTTCATTTTTTATTTAAAAATACTAAAAATATACAAAGCGTATAATTTATTCTAAGAAACTTACTGTTATAATTGTACTAATCTAATCAAAAGGATGTACAATGTTTCATGAACACAGAGATATAATTGCAAAATTAAAACAAGAAAATCCAAGGTTTCATAAGTTGTTTGATACTCATAATGAATTGGATCAAAAAATAGCACAGTTAGAAAAAGATTTTTCTAATCAATTTGAAATTGAAAAACTAAAAAAAGAGAAGCTAAAAGTTAAAGATGAAGTACATAATATGATTATTGAATATAATAATGCTAATTAAAAATATAAAAAGAGATTAAATTTTATTTAATCTCTTTTTTATTCTTTGCTTAAAATCTCATATTACCTTATACTAAGTACTTTTTAGATAAAATAAAAACAAATATATAAAAATAAAGGCGTTTTTTTATGGAAAACCTTTTCGAAGATCAAGATATAATAGATATTAATATAGAAGATAGTGTAAAAGCTTCTTATTTAGACTACTCTATGAGTGTAATTATTGGACGGGCACTTCCTGATGCAAAAGATGGATTAAAACCAGTTCATAGAAGAATACTGTATGCTATGCATGATTTAAATATGAGTTCAAGATCTCCATATAAAAAGTCTGCAAGGATTGTAGGGGATGTAATTGGTAAGTATCACCCACATGGTGATTCTTCTGTTTATGATGCATTAGTAAGAATGGCTCAGAACTTTTCAATGAGAGCTCCTCTTGTTGATGGTCAAGGTAACTTTGGTTCTGTTGATGGCGATAACGCTGCAGCGATGAGATATACAGAAGCTAGAATGACAAGAATATCTGAAGAGATATTAAGAGATATTGATAAAGATACTGTTAATTTTACTTCAAATTATGATGATACTTTAAAAGAACCTGCTATTTTACCAACAAGAGTTCCAACTCTTTTATTAAATGGTAGTGAAGGTATTGCTGTTGGTATGGCAACTAAAATTCCACCTCATAACTTAAATGAGTTATTAGAAGGTGTTTTACATACTATTGATAATCCAGATGCAACTGCTGATGAGTTATTAGAATTTATCAAAGGTCCAGATTTTCCAACTGGTGGAACTATCTTTGGAAGAAGAGGGATTATTGATGCATATAAAACTGGTCGTGGTAGAGTAAAAATAAGAGCTAAACACCATATTGAAACAAAAGGTAAAAAAGAAGTAATTGTACTTGATGAACTTCCTTACCAGGTAAATAAATCTAGACTTATTGAACAGATTGCAACTTTAGCAAAAGAAAAACAAATTGAGGGTGTTTCAGAAGTTAGAGATGAATCTGATAGAGAAGGTATTAGAGTTGTAATAGAACTTAAAAAAGATGCAATGAGTGAAATTGTATTAAATAATCTTTATAAATCAACTCCACTTGAAACTACATTTGGGATTATTTTACTTGCAGTTCATAATAAAGAACCAAAAGTGTTTAATTTACCAGAATTATTAAACTTATTTATCTCTCATAGAAAAACAGTAATTATTAGAAGAACTATTTTTGATTTAGAAAAAGCAAAAGCAAGAGCACACATTTTAGAAGGTCTGAAAATTGCATTGGATAATATTGATGAAGTAGTACAAATAATTAGATCTTCTGCGAATGACACTGAAGCAAAAGATAAACTTCAAGATAGATTTGGTTTATCAACTATTCAATCTCAAGCAATTTTAGATATGAGACTTGGTAGATTAACAGGTCTTCAAAGAGATAAACTTGAAGCTGAATATCAAGAGTTACTTGCCTTAATTGCAGAGCTTGAAGCTATTTTAAAATCAGAAGAAAAATTAAATGAAATTATTAAAGAAGAAATAGCTGAAATAAAAGATAAATATTCTGATGATAGAAGAACAGAAATTGAAGATTCATATGATGAAATTGATATTGAAGATTTAATTCCAAATGAGCCAATGGTTGTTACTATTACTCATAATGGATATGTAAAAAGAGTACCAATTAAATCTTATGAAAAACAAAGAAGAGGTGGAAAAGGTAAAGTTGCAGTGACTACTCACGATGATGACTTTATTGAAAGATTCTTTGTTACAAATACACATGACACTTTAATGTTTATTACTAATATGGGACAATTATATTGGTTAAAAGTATATAGAATTCCTGAAGGTAGTAGAACTGCAAAAGGTAAGGCAGTAGTTAATCTTATTAATTTAAGAGATGATGAAAAAATCATGGCAATTATTCCAACTACAGATTTTGATGAATCTAAATCTTTAGCATTCTTTACAAGAAATGGTATTGTAAAAAGAACATCATTATTAGAATTTAGTAATATTAGAAGTAATGGTGTAAGAGCTATTGTTCTTGATGATGCAGATGAAGTTGTAACAGCTAAGATTACAATTCCTGGTTCTCAATACTTCATGATTTTTACTAGTTTAGGTCAATGTATCAGATTTGAAATTGATAAAACTAGAGAACAAGGAAGAAGTACAAGAGGAGTAAGAGGAATTAAATTTAAACATGATTCAGATTTTGTTGTTGATGCTGATGTAATTATTGACGAAAATCAAGAATTATTAACTGTATCTGAAAAAGGTATAGGAAAAAGAACAACAGTTGATGAGTATAGACTTACAAATAGAGCAGGTTCAGGTGTTATTTCTATGAAATTACATCAAAAAACTGGTAATGTTATTGGTTCAGTTCTTGTTGATGAAAAACAAGACTTAATGGCATTAACATCTATTGGTAAGATGATTAGAGTTGACATGCAAACAATCAGAAAAGCAGGGAGAAATACTTCTGGTGTAATTATTGTAAATGTTGATAAGGGAGATAGAGTTGTATCTATTGCAAAATGTCCTAAAGAAGAGGATGATGAATTAGATATCGAATCTGCTACTGATTTAGCAGGAATAATTGAAGATTCAAATTTAATTGATAATGGTGAAACTTCAGAAAAACAAAAAAATGATAATTTAGTAGATAGTAAAGAGGAAGATTAATTATGAGAAAATTTAATGTTGCTGTTGTAGGAGCAACTGGAGCTGTAGGTGAAGAGTTATTTAGAGTTATGGAAGCATATGACTTTCCAATAAACAATTTAATTCCTTTAGCAAGTGCTAAAAGTGCAGGAAATAAAGTTGAGTATAAAAACAAAGATTACACTGTTTTACAATTAACTGAAACTGTATTTGAAGAGAATGAAGTAGATATAGCATTTTTTAGTGCAGGTGGAAGTATTTCTGAAAAATTTGCAAAATATGCAGTTGAAGCAGGGGCTGTTGTTATTGATAATACTAGTCACTTTAGAATGAATCCAAATGTTCCTTTAGTTGTTCCAGAAGTAAATCCAGAAGATATTGGAAAATGGAAAGAGACAGGGATTATTGCAAATCCAAATTGTTCAACAATTCAAATGGTATTATCTTTAAAACCACTTGATGAATTATATGGAATTAAAAGAGTAGATGTATCAACTTATCAAGCAGTAAGTGGTGCAGGAAAACTTGGAATGGAAGAACTTGTAAAACAAATGCAAGCATTCTTCGCTTTTAAACTTGACGATGCAAAAAAAGAGGCTTTCGCTCATCAAATTGCACTAAATGTAATTCCACAAATTGATGTTCCTCAACCAAATGGTTTCACTAAAGAAGAGATGAAAATGATAAATGAGACTCAAAAAATTATGCATAAACAAATGCAAATTGCTGCAACTTGTGTTAGAGTTCCTGTATTAAGAAGTCATAGTGAAACAATCACAGTTACTTTTGAAGATGGCGTAGAAGTTGATGTTGAAAAAACAAGAGAAGCTTTAGATAATTTCGAAAATGTAGAAGTTATTGATGACTTAGAAAATAATCAATATCCAATGCCAATTATTTCAACAGATACAGATACTACATTTGTAGGTAGAATTAGAAAAGATAACTATTGTGATAATGTATTACACTATTTTAATGTTGCTGATCAAGTAAGAGTAGGTGCTGCAACTAACTCAGTTAGAATTGCATTAAAATGGATTGAAATGGAGAGTCATATTTAATGATAGAGAGGCTTTTTGAAAAAGCAATGTGGCAAACTAGATTTTTAGTTATGTTTGCTGTGATATTTGGACTTGTAGGTGCAGTTATATTATTTGTAGTTGCAAGTATGGATATATGGGGTGTAGCAAAATTTACTTTTAATACTATAATTACGAGTGCTCATCCAAAAGATTTTCACGAAGATATTGTAAGTGGTATCATTGGCGCAATTGATTTATATTTGATTGCTGTTGTATTACTTATCTTTTCATTTGGGGTATATGAACTTTTCATATCTCCAATTGATCATAGTGAATCTGCAAAAGAAGATCAAAAAATATTATCAATTACATCATTAGATCAATTAAAAGATAAAATTGCAAAAGTAATTATAATGGTATTAGTTGTTAACTTTTTCCAAAGAGTTTTACATACAACATACTCATCTGCTTTAGAGATGCTTTACTTTGCATTAGCTGTTACTGCACTAGCTGTTGGGCTTTTCTTTTTAGGTAAAATTGGTAAAAAATAAAAAAAGGGTTATATATGTCAAAAATTTTTGTTGATGCTTGTTTAGGTAAAGAGACTCCTTACACTCCTGTATGGATGATGAGACAAGCAGGAAGATACCTTCCAGAATATATGGAAGTAAGAAAAAAAGCAGGTGATTTTTTAAGTTTATGTCACGATCCTAAAAAAGCTTGTGAAGTTACTATTCAACCTATTGATATAGTTGGTGTTGATGCTGCTATTTTATTTAGTGATATTTTAGTTGTTCCAAATGAAATGGGAATGCACTTAGAGTTTATTAAGGGCGAAGGACCAATTTTTAGAGATCCAATTAGTACTCAAGAAGAAGTTGATGCATTATTATCTGGTGAAGAGGCTGCAAATAAATTAACATATGTTTATGAAACATTGAAATTATTAAAACAAGAATTACCAGAAGACAAAGCACTTATTGGTTTTACTGGCGCACCTTGGACACTTGCAACATATATGATTGAAGGTAAAGGAACAAAAACATATAACATTTGTAAAAAAATGATGTATTCAAATCCAACTTTACTTCATGATATTTTAAAAAAAGTGACTGAAGTAGTTAAATATTATTTAGAAAAGCAAATTGAATCTGGAGCAGATGTTGTTCAAATTTTTGATTCATGGGCAGCTGCTATTGAACCTGGGAAATATGATGAGTTTTCTTGGAAATATATGGTTGAAATTGCAGATTATATTAAAGCTAAGTATCCTCATATTCCTATTATTATGTTCCCAAAAGGTGTAAGTGCATTTATTAATATGGGTGGTGTTTATGGAAACTTTGATGTATTTGGTGTAGATTGGGGTACTCCAATGGCTATGGCAAAAGAAAAACTAGGTGATAAATATGTATTACAAGGTAATATGGAGCCTTGTAGATTGTATTCAAAAGAAGCTACAACAATGTGTGTAGAAAAAATTCAAGAGACTATGCAAGGGAAAAGACATATTTTTAATTTAGGTCATGGTATTTTGCCAGATGTTCCAGTTGAAAATGCAAAACATTTTGTTAATGAATGTCATAGAGTTTCAAAAAAATAAAGTATTAAATTTATATATATTTACTTGCATTTTATTATTGTATTAACTATATTAAAGAGAGGCTATAAAGCTTCTCTTTTTTTATTTATAAAGGATTTTTATTTTGTCTTATTCTAATTCAATTATTTTTGGACCAATTCCTTCAAGAAGATTTGGCATTTCTTTAGGAATAGATTTATCTCCTAATAAGAAGCAATGTAATTTTGATTGTTTATATTGTGAACTTGAACCTGCAAAGACAATGGATAAAATGGTAGAATATCCAAGTGTAAAAGAGGTTATTAGTGAAATTAAAAATAGTTTTGAGAAACATCCAAAAATTGATGTAATTACATTAACAGCAAATGGAGAACCAACTTTATATCCTCATTTAGAGGAGTTAATTGATGAAATAAATAAAATAAAAAATAATACTAAGACACTTATTTTATCAAATGGAAGTACTATTTACGAAAAAGATATTTATAATGCTTTATTAAAAATAGACACTGTTAAATTATCCCTAGATTGTGTAAGCCAAAAGTGTTTTAAAAAACTAGATAGAATACATAATGGTATTGATATTAATAAAATAATTGAAAGTATGATTCTTTTTAGAAAAGAGACTAAAAATATTTTTGTTTTAGAAGTTTTATTTGTTAAGACTTTAAATGATAAAGAAGAAGAAATACAAGCTT
Source organism: Arcobacter sp. CECT 8985 (assembly GCF_004116495.1). Classification (GTDB taxonomy): domain Bacteria; phylum Campylobacterota; class Campylobacteria; order Campylobacterales; family Arcobacteraceae; genus Malaciobacter. The sequence continues at coordinate 83,123 of NZ_PDKC01000008.1, forward strand.
TGTACGAGGCTATTAAAAAGATTAATCCACATAGAGTAGATATTGGTACAATTGACCGACCACCCGCATATAAAGTGCAACCAGTGACATTTGAACTTTTAGAAAAAGTTGCAAATACATTTAAAGGAATAAATGTAAATATTGCTTTTAAAAATAGACCAAAACAGACTCAAAGTTTTGATGAAACAGAGATTATTTCAATGTTAAAAAGAAGACCTTTAACAAAAGAAGATATAGAAAATATGTTTGATGAAAATTCAAAAGTAATTTTAAATAGATTATTAGATGAAAGTATTGTGTCATTGGTTGATAGTAGTGGAGTGAATTTTTATAAAATTTTATAAAAATGTCATAATTTACTTGACAAAAAAAAGATTTTTTACTATAATTCCACCCCATTTAAAGGAAATAACATATTCCGGATTAGCTCAGCGGTAGAGTAGGTGACTGTTAATCACTTGGCCACTGGTTCGAATCCAGTATCCGGAGCCATTTCTTTAAATATTATATATAAGTTCCGAATTAGCTCAGCGGTAGAGTAGGTGACTGTTAATCACTTGGCCACTGGTTCGAATCCAGTATTCGGAGCCACTTTTTTCAATATATTCCGGATTAGCTCAGCGGTAGAGTAGGTGACTGTTAATCACTTGGTCACTGGTTCGAATCCAGTATCCGGAGCCACTTAATTGTATATTTTCCTTACATATATTTTACCTAATTTATAAAAATAAAAAGACAATTAATGAAAATCCAAATTAAAAAATTTGATGAACTATCAAATATAGAACTATATGAACTTTTAAGATTAAGAATAGAAGTTTTTGTTGTTGAACAAAACTGTATTTATAATGATATAGATGGTAAAGATTTAAGTTCTTATCATTTATTAATAAAAGATAATTCAAAAATAGTTGCATATTTAAGAGTTTATGAAAAGTCTGAAAAAGAAGTTAGTTTTGGAAGAGTAGTAGTTTCTAAAAATAATAGAGCAAAAGGTTATGCAAAAAAAATTATTGAAGAAGTTTTACTTTTTATTCAAAAAATATGGGTAGATAAAACAATTATTATTGAAGCACAGAAATATCTTCAGAATTTTTATGAAAGTTTTGGTTTTGTTATTTCTTCAGAAGAGTTTTTGGAAGATGGAATACCACACATAATGATGAAAAAATAAATAGATAAAATTTTTTTAAGTATAATAATATATACTTGATCTAATTTACTAAAAGGTATATTTTGGATTTAGAATTTTTTATACTTATATCAATTGTTCTTATTTTTGCAGCTTTTGTTCATGGAAGTATAGGTTTTGGTTTTGCATTAATTCCAACTCCATTAATTGCACTTTTTACAGATATGCAAACTGCAATTTTACTTACGTTATTGCCTACTTTATTAGTAAATTTAGTTAGTTTTTTAAGTGAAAGTAATATCAAAGAAGCAATATTTAAATTTATGCCTATTGCAATAATTACGATGATAGGAAGTGCTATTGGTACACAAATACTAATAGTTGCAAACTCTGATATATTTAAACTTATTTTAGCTATTTCAATACTTCTTTATCTTTTTACAAATAATAGAAATATTTCAATAAGTGTTTTTACTAAATATCCTAAAACTTCATTTATTATATACCCTTTTTTTACAGGTATTGTTGGTGGATTAACAAATGTTATGGGACCAATGCTTATGATATATGGAATTGAATTAAAATACACAAAAGCACAATTTATTCAAATGATGAATTTATGTTTTTTACTTGGTAAAGTTATCCAAATTTTTATATTTTTTATAAATGATAGTTTTACAAAAACAGATATTAATTTCTCTTTGATCACTATATTTATTATCTCTTTTTCTTTATACTATGGAATTAAAGTAAAAAAACGTATTGATTCAAAACTATATATTAAATTAATTAAAATATTACTTTTAATTATTTCAATTATTCTTATTGTTCAATACATATATAATTTATATATTTCATAGTTTTATGCTTTGAAAACACATAAATTAGTTATATAATATATGAAAATCTCATTTTAAAGGATAGATTATGACTTTTTCATATTACAATCCAACCGCGATTGAATTTGGTATAGGTAAGATTAGTGAAATCTCTAAACATATTCCCCAAAAATCAAATGTACTATTTGTATATGGTGGTGGTTCTATTAAAAAAAATGGAATATATAAGCAAGTTGTAGAAGCTTTAAAAGATTTTAATTTTTTTGAATTTTATGGAGTTGAACCAAACCCTTCTGTTGAGACAATGAATAAGGCTTTGCCAATTGTAAAAGATGAAGAGATTGATTATATTTTAGCTGTTGGTGGAGGTTCTGTTATTGATGGTTGTAAATATCTTGCAGCAGCTGCTTTATATGAAGGAGATGCTTGGGATTTCTTAGATGGCAAAAAACAAGTAGAAAAAGCTTTACCTATTGGTGTTGTTTTAACTTTACCTGCAACTGGAAGTGAATCAAATTCTTTAAGTGTAGTTTCTAGAAAATCTACAAATGATAAAAGATTGTTTGCTTCTGATTTTATTCATCCAAAATTTGCAATACTTGATCCTTCTGTAATGACAACACTAGATGATAGACAATTAAAAAATGGTTTAGTTGATGCTTTTGTACATACTTGTGAGCAATATTTAACTATGCCAAATAATTCTTTAGTTCATGATGGATATAGTGAGACAATATTAAGAGGTTTATCAATTCTAATGAATACATGGAATAATAAAGATAACGATGATTGGCGAGACAATTTGATGTTATTGGCAAATCAAGCGTTAAATGGATTTATAGGTTGTGGTGTTGTTCAAGACTGGGCAACACATTTTATAGGTCATGAAATAACTGCATATTATGGTTTAGATCATGCAAGAAGTTTAGCCGTAGTTCAACCACATCTTTTACGAGTGATGTTTGAAGATAAAAAAGATAAATTAGAACAAATGGGTAAAAATGTTTTTGGAATATCTGATGCAAATAAAGTTATTGATAAAATAGAAACTCTTTATAATGACTTAGGTGTTTCTACAAAACTTAGTGATTATGAAGTAGATGATAAAGTAATAGAAAATATTACAGAATCATTAAAAAAACATCAAATGTTAAAATTAGGTGAAAATCATGATATTACTATTGAAAAAGTAAAACAAATACTTGAAAAATCATTAGCATAAAATATATAAAACTTAGTATTTATATACTAAGTTTTATTACTGTTATTTTGATGTATTTGAACAACAAGAATTACCAGAACAACAACTTGATTGTTGAGGCTCTTCATTGATTTTTTTTGTTTTAATAGTTTTTAGAACTCTCATTGAGTTAAAAATAGCAAGTAAAGCAACACCAACATCTGCAAATATTGCTTCTTTCATACCTATCATTGCAAATGCACCTAATATTAAAAATCCTACTTTTATTAACATAATAAAAATTATATTTTCATATACTATTGTTTTTGTTTTTTTAGCTATTTTAATTGCATCTGTTATACAACTTATATTATCATTTAATATTACAATATCAGCAGATTTTACTGCTAAATCACTACCAACTCCACCCATTGCAAATCCCACATCTGAATTTGCTAAAGTAGGTGCATCATTTATTCCATCTCCCACAAAAGCAGTAACTCTATTTGTTTGTTTTTTTATTTGTTCAAAATTTGATAATTTATCTTGAGGAAGTAATTCATATTTAACTTCATCTATTCCTAAATCTTTTGCAACTTTTAATGCAACTTCTTTTTTATCACCAGTAAGCATATAAGTTCTTTTTATATCAAGGCTTTTTAGTTGTGAAATTACATCTTTTGCTTCATCTTTTATAATATCACTTACTACTATATATCCTGCAAAAGTATTATTAATAGAAACAAATATTACATTGAATTTTTCTTCAATTTCAGGAATTTTGATATTAAATTTTTCTAATAATCTTTCATTTCCTATTAAAACTTCTTTATCCTCAATTGTTACTTTTACTCCAAGGCCACTTAATTCCTCATGGTTTGAAATTAGTTTTGTATTAATATTTTGATTGTAAGCTTTAACAATTGATTTTGCAATAGGGTGAGTAGAAAAACTTTCTGCATAAGCTGCAACTTTTAATAATTCATCTTTTTTATTATCTACTGAATATATATTTGTTACTTTAAAAACACCATGTGTTAAAGTTCCAGTTTTATCAAAAATTATGTTTTGAATTTCTGTAAGTTTTTCTATATAATTTGCACCTTTTACTAATACACCTCTTTTTGAAACGGCACCAATTGCACTAAAAAATGATAAGGGAATTGATACAACTAAAGCACAAGGACAAGAAATAACTAAGAAAATTAAAGCTCTTTCAAACCAGTCATTAAACATAGCATTCTCAAATAATAAAGGAGGAAGAGAAGCTAATAAAACTGCAAGAATTACAACAATAGGAGTATAGATTTTTGCAAATTTAGTAATAAATTTTTCAGCTTTTGCTTTGTTTAATGAAGCATTTTCTATTAGTTCAATAATTCTTGCAACAGTTGAGTCTTTATATAATGAAGTAACTTTTATATATGCAGCTTTTGAAGTGTTTATATAACCACTTAAAATTTCTTCATTCTCATTTAATCTTTTAGGTTTAAACTCTCCCGTAATAGCACTTGTATCAAAACTTATTTCATTTGATAATAGTATTCCATCTACTGGAACTTTTTCCCCTGTTTTAACTAAAATAATATCAGAAACTTCAACTTCTTCTGGTGCTTTTTGAATAATTTTATCACCATTTTGTACATTTGCAAATTCTGGTTTTATATCAAGAAGTGAATTTATATTATCTTTTGAATTATTAACTGCAACTGCTTGGAACATTTCACCTATTTGATAAAACATCATAACAGCAATACCTTCAATATACTCTCCTAATGCAAAAGCACCAATTGTTGCAATTGTCATTAAAAAGTGTTCATCAAAAACTTTTCCTTTTACCATATTTGTTACTGCTCTATAAACTACATCCCATCCAACAAATAAATAAGCTATAAAATAAAATGTTAATTGAATATAAAAGTTATTTATAAAGTTATATGAAATATATGTTATAACTAATGAAAGTAGTGTAAAAGCTAATAGTTTTTTATCTAAAAGTTGCCAAAAAGTTCTTTGAATATTATTATTGTCTTTTTGAATTGTCACTTCTTTTTCAATTTTTTGAATCTCTTTTTCAATTTTATCAAAAATATTATCTTTTACTTTTTGCTCAAAAGTTAATGTAGAAGTTGAAAAATTTAATGTAACATTTTCTAATTCATCCATTTCATTTAAAGAGTTTTCAATTTTAGCTGCGCAATTAGCACAATCTAAATTTTGCAATTTTACTTTTGTCAAAATATTATCCTTTTAATATATGTTCTAATCCCATATCATATATTTTTTTTATATGTTCATCATCTAGACTGTAAAATATATTTTTACCATCTCTTCGTGGTTTTACAATTTTTGAGTTTTTCAAAACTCTTAATTGATGAGATACAGCAGACTGATTTACATTAATTAGCTCACTAAGTGCACCAACGCAAAGTTCTTCTTCTTTTAGCATTGAAATTATTTTCATTCTTGTACTATCTGCAAATGCTTTAAATAAATCTGCTAAATCATATATTGTTTCATCATCAATTAAAGTTTTTCTTACATTTTCCACTTCTTTTTGATGGTCACAACAGTCAACTATCATTATATATCCTTTATATGTACATATGAATATGTAATCATATGTTAGGAAAGCTTAAATATAAGTTAAGTTTTATATATAAGTTTATATAATTTATAAATATAACTTTTAAAAGGGTGATTTATTGAGAATGGGGGAGATTTAATAATGAATGAGGATTATAATAAGTTATCTATACTTTTAATATGTGATGATAATAAAAATATAAAAAAACTTCTAAAGATAATAAAAAATGAGTATAAAACAACAAATATCATTAT
>NZ_PDKC01000009.1 GCF_004116495.1 Arcobacter sp. CECT 8985
GATCAATGATATAGCTTTATTAACTTCAAGTTTTAAATTTTTTTTCTCTTGTTGTAAAAATTTCTCTTTTATGAGTTTTTTATTATTTTGGTATTCATTATATTCAAAAGACAAATCAAAAACTTTCATAATAATTATAGAAAATAAAGAAACAAATAAAACTAGATTTAATATAGTTTTAGATAATTTTTTAGTCATAAATCCTCCTAAAATAACTTCTTATGTTATATAAAATAATATTATGAATATATTAATTAAGACTAAACTTAATATTTTTATTGTAAAACTTCTATATAAATACAATAAAATTTCAGGAATCAAATGACAAAAAAAATATCTATAAAATATATTTGGAATTTACTACTACGTAAAAAGAAGCAATTAATTTTAGGTCAAATCTTTACAGTTATTGCTATTTTAATAAGTGTACCAATTCCCTTGATGTTACCAGCTTTAGTAGATGAAGTATTACTTCATAAACCCAATTTCTTTGTAAATAATATAAATAATTTATTTGGAGGTGGAAGTGCTTTTTATTATATTGCTATTGTTACAATTAGTGTTATATTTTTAAGATTTATACACTTTTTATTTAGTGCAATTACTACTAAAATATTTACTTCTATTGCAAAATATATAACTTTTAAAATTAGAGAAAAACTTCTAAATCATCTAAAAATAGTATCTATGAATGAATATGAGACAATAGGAAGTGGCTCAATTTCTGCAAATTTAATAACAGATGTAAATACTCTTGATGGATTTATAATAACAGGAGCTAGTAAACTTGTATCTTCAACTTTAACTTTACTTGCTGTTTCATTTGTACTTATTGCAATTCATCCCGTTTTAGGTTTAATGATTCTTATCATTCAACCAATAATAATTTTTCTATCTAAAAAAATAGCAAGAAGTGTAGGTTCACTAAAAAAAGAAGAAAACAATGCAATAGCAAACTTTCAAGAAAATGTTGGAGAAGTACTTGAACTTTTTGGACAAATAAAAGCAAGTAATAAAGAAAAAGATTTTTTTGATGAAAGTATAAAAAAAGCACAAAGTGTAAAAGATACATCAAATGAATTCAATTATAAAAGTATTGCATATGAAAGATTTTCTTTTACTATTTTTCTTGCATCTTTTGAGATTTTAAGAGCATCTGGACTTTTGATGGTTGCTTATAGTGATTTAAGTATTGGTATGATGTTTGCAATGTTTGGATATATTTGGTTTATAATGACGCCTGTTCAAGATATATTATCTTTACAATACTCATATGCACAAGCAAAAACTGCACTTGAAAGAATAAATAAAATACTAGAATTAAAAACAGAAAATAGTGGAGATAAAAAAATAGAAGAAAATTATCTAAACATAGAATTGAAAGATCTATACTTTAAATACAACGAAGATAAAGATATTCTAAAAAATATCTCTTTACAAATAAATCATAAAGATAAAGTAGCACTAATTGGAGCAAGTGGAAGTGGGAAAACAACACTAGCACAAGTTATTTCAAGTTTTTATAACAAATATAAAGGTGAACTTTTATACAACAATATAAAAGTTGAGGAGATTGAAAAAAGTTCACTAAGAAACTCTATCTTTCTTGTACTACAAATGCCAATTTTATTTAATAATAGCCTAAGATTTAATATAACAATGGGAAATGACAATATAAAAGATGATGAAATTTATAAAGCCTTAGAAATTGCACAATTACAAGAAACCATATCTAAAATGCCAAAAAAACTTGATACAATTGTAGGAAGACACGGTATAAGGCTAAGTGGAGGACAAAGACAAAGACTCTCAATTGCAAGAATGATAATAGCAAATCCAAAAGTAGTAATCTTTGATGAGTCAACCTCTGCACTTGATGTACATACTGAAGTAAAACTTTTTGAAGCACTAGAGCCAATACTAAAAGATAAAACAGTAATAACTATTGCCCATAGATTAAGTACAGTAAAAAATGCCCATAAAATATATGTTTTAAATGATGGAGAGTTAGTACAAGAAGGTACACACAATCAATTAGAACAAGAAGAAGGTCATTACCAAGATTTTGTAAAAAATCAATTGATTTAAAGGATTAAAAATTATTAAATATATAGATAAACAATCACTTGAAGATAATCTTGTTTTAGAATATATTTATAACAATAAAAAAGAAAACTACTATTATAGTGATGATTTTTCAAATGAGTTTTATATCAAAGCTGCATATGAAGGTTTTATAAGTGTTTCATATGAAGAGGAAGGATACTTTGTGATTCTTCCAGAGATGCAGTTTGATTATGCAGTTTTATATTTTGAAAACTTACATATCTCAAAAAAAGTAAAAAAACTTCTAAATGATAACTCATACAGTTTTAGAATAAATAAAAATATAAAACAAACACTAGATTTAATAGAACAATATCATAAAGACTCATGGATAAAAGATGAATACAAACAGACACTTCTAAACTTACAAAATTATCCCAATAATTTAGGTTTTGAGATATTTTCAAGCGAAATAATAGACAAAACTACAAATCAAATAGTAGCAGCAGAAATAGGATATAAAATAGGTGCAATTTACACAAGTTTAAGTGGCTTTTATAGAAAAGAAAAAAAGTATAATAATTATGGAAAACTGCAACTTGTATTATTAGGCAAATATCTTCTAAATAATGGCTATAAAATCTGGAATTTAGGACATCCATATATGAAGTATAAGTTTGATTTAGGTGCTACACTTTTATCTAGAATTGAGTTTATAAAACAACTTAAAAAATATAGAGATTTAAAAATTTAATGATTACCATTTTCTTGTGAATAGTTTTCTAAATTCATATCATTAAAAAATTTCTCAGGATTTGAAACAACAGCTTCAAACTCATAACAATAGTTATCTAAATCATCTGTAAAATAAGTTCTTTTTTTATCTATATTTATCATATTTGAATTAAAAAACTCTTCATAAGAATCATGAGAAGGACTATTTTCCTCTAAAAATAGAAATAAAGCATCTTTTTTTGCTTCATTATCAAACATTTTATTTATTTGCTTTTTTGAATAATATAAAAGTACACTGCTTTTCACACAATATCTTTTTGAAACAACAAAACTATTTTTATTTTTCACAACTTTAGCACTACTATCTTTATAAGTACATCCAGAGAATAAAACAACTAAAATGGTAAAAAAACTATAATAAAATATCTTTGACATAATCACTTCTTAAAAATTATTCTAAGAAAAAATCATATCTTATTTATATAAATATCTAACTTAATTTTAATATTTGAAAAAATTTTGTATTATTACACTATGTTAAAAAAATATTTAAAAATATCAATCATTTCAGCAACCATTGGTTTTGCACTTGCTTTTGTTTTTGTGGAGTTTTTTTCATATAAAGTAAAACAAGAGTTATACACTTACCAACAAAAAAAGATGCAAATACAGTCTTTAGCAGATGCTTATGCACTTTGCATAGGATTGCATAATGCAAATCCATCAAAAAATAGAAAACAGTTATGTCTAGATATAAGAAGTAAAGTTTTTGAAGAAGTAAAAGGATTAGAAGGAAGTTATCCTTATATCTCTTTTTATAATAAAGTATTTAATTAAATATTATTAGGCACCACATAAGCCGAGTTTTGTTCATGACGATAATTTATCTACTTACTTAGATTACTCTAGTACTCTAGCAAAGAGCGAAATTGTGAAGTTAATACCATGCTCTTCTTGCTGCAGGTTGGGTTTACAAAGCACTTAAGATTACTCAAAAGTCTGGTGAGCTCTTACCTCGCCGTTTCACCCTTACCCAAAATGGGCGGTTTAATTTCTGTTGCACTATCCCTTAGATTACTCTAGCCATTCGTTAAATGGAACCATACTTCACTGCAGCTCGGACTTTCCTCTTATTGAAGCTACCGTCTGCTGTACCTAATAATTTTGAAATAGTACCCTTTTTTTCTTTATTTTCTTATAATGTCATAATAATTTGGCGCAGTAAATTTAAAAATTTTATCATCTAAACTGATATTTTGTTTAATATTAGAGAATTTTATTGTAATTTTATTTTCTAATTCATCTTTATATAAAATCTCAGATATTTTTTTGTCTTTTACAACTATTTCATAATCTACATTATAAAGTTTTGCACTATATTTATTTTGTCCTACTTTTTTTGCACTATTAAGTAACTTTACTATATCTATTTTTTTATCAAGTGATGTAAATATAGCTTGTTCTAACTCTGGCTCATCAACTATTGCGAAGTTTTTATTAATATAAACATTTTTAATAATAGGAGATTTATATCTCCACAAAACTTTCCCATCATTTTTTATAAAAACTTGACCTTTATATTCAATATTTTTGTTTGAGCTGTTTTTGATGAGTTGAACAAAATCTGCTTGGAAACTATTTATATTTTTAAAAATATTTGCATTTGCAAATGATATAAAAAATATTCCTAAAAAAATGATAATTTTATAAAACATATTTTAACCTTACTTTGTATATAATCTATGTGATTATAACAAAAAGGAATTTATTTTATGTTAAACGTATTTGCAATGATATTTGGTAATAAAAACGATAGAGAAGTTAAAAAATATAAAAAACGAGCAAATGCCATTACAGCCCTTGAAAGTAAATATAAAGAACTTACTGATGAACAATTACAAAGTAGTTTTGAATCACTTAAACAATCAGTACTAAATGAAGAAAAAAAATTAGATGATGTTTTAAATGACTCTTTTGCACTTACAAGAGAAGCAAGTAAAAGAGTATTGGGGATGAGGCACCATGATGTACAGCTAATCGGTGGGATGGTTTTGCATGAAGGAAGAATTGCGGAAATGAAAACTGGTGAAGGTAAAACTTTAGTTGCTACACTACCAGTTATTTTAAATGCAATTACAGGTAAAGGTGTGCATGTTGTTACGGTAAATGACTACCTTGCGCAAAGAGATGCATCTGAATTAGAAGCACTATACAACTTTTTTGGTCTAAGTGTTGGTATTATTTTAGGTGATCTTAAAGATGAAGCAGAGAGAAAAGAACAATACAACTGCGATATTACTTATGGTACAAACAATGAATTTGCATTTGACTACTTAAGATCAAATATGTCACTTGATATTGAAGAGAAAGTTCAAAGAGACTATAACTTTGTTATTGTTGATGAAGTTGACTCAATTCTTATTGATGAAGCAAGAACTCCTCTAATTATTTCAGGACCTACAAATCACAAAAATTCAAATTATGTAAAAGCAAATGAGATTGCATTACAACTTGAAAAAGGTGAATTAATTGAGCCAAAATCTGCAGATGAAAAACCATACTCTACTGGTGATTTTACAGTAGATGAAAAAAACAAAACCATTTTAATTACAGAACAAGGTATTGCAAAAGCAGAAAAACTTTTTGAAGTGGACAATATGTATTCACTAGAAAATGCTATGCTTTCACACAATCTTGACCAAGCTTTAAAAGCAAACTATATCTTTGAAAAAGATGTTGATTATGTTGTAAAAGAAAATGAAGTTATTATTGTTGATGAATTTACAGGAAGACTTAGTGAAGGAAGAAGATTTAGTGATGGATTACACCAAGCTCTTGAAGCAAAAGAGAATGTATCAATTCAAGAAGAATCACAAACGTTAGCAGATGTTACTTTCCAAAATTATTTTAGAATGTATGACAAACTTGCAGGTATGACAGGTACAGCACAAACAGAAGCAACTGAATTTGCAGAGATTTATAAATTAGATGTTGTATCTATTCCTACAAATGTACCAGTTCAAAGAATAGATAAAAATGATTTAATCTATAAAAGTGAAAGAGAGAAGTTCAATGCAGTTTGTGCAAAGATTAAAGAACTTAATCAAAAAGGTCAACCAGTACTTGTAGGTACAGCTTCAATTGAAAGATCTGAACTTTTACACAGCTTATTAACTAAAGAAAAAATACCTCATACAGTATTAAATGCAAAACAGCATGAAAAAGAAGGTAAAATTATTGAAAGAGCAGGTGAAAAAGGTGCCGTTACAATTGCTACTAATATGGCAGGACGGGGAGTTGATATTAAACTTAATAAAGAAACACTTGAATTAGGTGGATTAGCTATAATTGGTACTGAAAGACATGAGTCAAGAAGAATTGATAATCAGTTAAGAGGTAGAAGTGGTAGACAAGGAGACAAAGGTGAGTCTCAATTTTATTTATCATTAGAAGATAATTTATTAAGAATTTTTGGTAGTGATAAAATCAAAAATATTATGAATAGACTTGGTATTGAAGAAGGTGAACATATTGAGTCTAAGATGGTTACAAGAGCCGTTGAAAATGCACAGAAAAAAGTTGAGTCTATGCACTTTGAAAGTAGAAAACACTTACTTGAATATGATGATGTTGCAAATGAACAAAGAAAAGTAATTTATAGCTTTAGAAATGACCTTTTAAATCCAGAATTTGATATAAGTTCAAAACTTGAAGAAAATAAAAGAGAGTATGTTCAAAACTTACTTAATGAGTGTGAGATTATTGATGGTATGGCATCAGAAGATTATAACTATGAATTGCTTATTGCAAAACTTCAAGAAGAGATAAACTTAATAGTTGAGAAAAAAGATATTGAAGCTTCAAACTATGAAGAATTAGAAGACAAAATTACTAATATCTTAAAAGAAGTATATGCAAACAAAATGAGCATTGCAGCACCTGATCAAAGAAATGAAATAGAAAGAATTTTATACTTACAAATTTTAGATAATGCATGGAGAGAACACTTATACTCTATGGATACTCTTAAAACAGGTATTGGACTTAGAGGGTACAACCAAAAAGATCCATTAGTTGAATATAAAAAAGAATCTTATAATATGTTTATTGAACTTATTAACTCTATTAAAAATGAAATTATAAAAATTCTATTTACAATTCAACTTCAAAGTAAAGAAGATGAACAACATGAACAAGAAGCACTTGAAAGAATGAGAGCTCAAATGGAAGAAGCAAATGAAAATCTTCAAACAAACTTTGAAGAGATTGAAGCTTCAATCTCAAAAAAAGAAAAAAGAATAGCAAGAAATGAACCTTGTCCTTGTGGTTCTGGAAAAAAATACAAAAATTGTTGTGGGAAAAGTGGACCTAAAAGAGGTTTAATGGCGGGAAACTAGTTTGAATAAGAAATTAGTAAACTTTATTGTCAAAAAATATTTAAGATTTGACAAAAAAAACCCTTTTATATCAGTAAGTGCCATTTTGGCATTTATTGGTGTAGCTATTGGTGTTATGGTTCTTATCATTTCAATGGCAATAATGAATGGAACAGCAAAAGAGTTTGAAAGTAAACTTTTTACGATGAATTACCCATTATCAATCTATCCTAGATATAAAAATAGTGTAAATAAGCAACTACTTCATAAACTTGAGAAAAAATATCCAAAATTAAAATTTTCACCATATTTAACATCACAAGCTATTGTTCAAAGTGGTGATAAAATGGGTGGTGCTGTAATTTTTGGAGTAGACCAAAAAAGAGAAGCATCTATTAATTCAATTTACAAAAAAGCAACACATGGACTAAAACTTAAAAAATATGATATTGTTGTAGGAGAAGGAATTAGTGATGAATTAATGCTTTTTAAAGATGAAAAAGCAACATTATATTTCACTTCATTAAATCCAAATGGATTTTCAATGATGCCAAAAATGAAAAGATTTAAATATGAGGCATCTTTTCGATCTGGACTTCATGCTTATGATAAAGCTTATATTTATACTTCTATAGAAGCTTTGCAAACTGTTCTTAGAAAAGATAAAAACAGTTTTGATGGTATTCATGTTTATTCAAATGATGCTTTTAACGATATTAAAGTTTTAAGAGAAGATTTAAAAAGTGATGGTGTTGGACTAATTGGTTGGTGGCAACAAAATGGAAACTTTTTTTCTGCAATGAAAATGGAGAAAAAAGCACTATTTATTGTATTAATGCTAATAATTTTAGTTGCTTCACTAAATATTATCTCTTCACTATTAATGACAGTTATGAGTAGAAGAAAAGAGATTGCCCTACTTTTATCTTTAGGAGCTAGTTCAAAAGAGATTAAAGCAATATTTTTAAGACTTGGCATTGCTATTGGTTTTTCTGGAATTTTAACAGGAACTGCTCTTGGCTTATTTGGAATGTGGTTATTAGATACTTTTGATATCATCTCGTTACCAGCTGATGTTTATGGTACTTCAAAACTTCCAATTGATTTGGCAACAACTGATTTAATTTCTATTATTGTAGGCGCAGTTGTAATTGTAATTTTATCATCTTATTACCCTGCAAAAAAAGCTACTAATATTGATGTTATTGATGTATTAAGAAATGAATAGTTAGAAACTCTAACTATTCAAATATTTTAAATGGTGAAGTAAATATTCTTTTAATTACATTTACTGGTGCATTTAAAGAGTCTTCTGCTACATTTGATTTTATTTTAGGATTATTAATTGTTCCACTAATTTCTACTTTTGTTTCTACTTTCTTCTCATCACCTAAAATAATATAGTTTAATACAGGAACTGCTCCAACTACTTTTGAATATCCTTTAAAGAAACTAAGATCTAAATTCCCATCTATTAATGAAGTATTAAAATCCATCTTTAAATTTCCATCAAAATCAATACCATTTCCTACAGTTACTATTTTGGTCATATCTAAAAAATCACTATCCAAATCATATATAAAATCAATAAATCCATCATTTACTTTATAACCTGAAAATGTAAACCCTTTTGTTGTTGCCATAGAAGCGATTGAAGGAATTGCTAAAAGAGGATTTATTAATGCAGGTGAAGTATTAATTAAAGTGATTAAATTAGTCAAAACTGTAAGGTTTTTAACATTTGTTTCACTTAAAATAACTTTCCCTTTAATTCTATCACTCTTTCCTTTGGCAATAATCATTATTTTCCCACCAGAAATCAAATTTTTATTTAATGCACTATTTACAAATTTGTCTGATAAGTTATTTGCTTTTAACTCTATATTTCCATTATTATCTTTTATATATGAAACAAAAATGTCTTTATTTTTTAAAATAAGATTCTGCTTTTTCCCAATAATATTTAATTTATAAGTTTTTGCTAATACTTTATATTTGTTATTTATTAGTATATTAGAATTTTTTGCGTTAATACTAAAACTTTTTAAGTCATTCTCTTTTTCTTTAGAAGTATCATAAACTAAATCATATGAATCTACATTTAATTTTAAATCATCTCTATTTTTTAAATTTATTGATAATTTTTTATCTTTTGTATTTAAATTCAAAATATCTTTTTTTGTATCATACTCTCCTATTACATCTAATTGATCTACTTTCTTACCTTTTTGTAATAAAGGTAAATCTAAATTAGAGAACACCCCTTTAAATTTAACTATATTTTTTAATAAACTAATTTTTACATCTTTTGATAAAAATGAAAAATCATCAATTTTTATATTTGTATTTTTTAAATATAAATTCAAATTATCAGAAACTAAAGATTTTTTAGTTGAATTTGAGTCTTTTATGTATAAATCAATTCCATTTAAATATAAATCAAGATTCTTACCTTTATTATAAATTGCTTTTATACTCTTATCTTGTGATACTAAAATTAAATCTCCATTATTTATTGCACCACTTATATTAAATACTTTTATTTGTTTTTCATCTCTATAAAAAGGCAAATCAAGATTTTCAATTTTTGCACTAAAATCAATATTATTTTCATCTAAAACATTTAAGTTTATACTTCCTTTATCTAAATTAATACTTTTTAAAAGTTTTGAATAAGTATATATTTTTGATAAATCATTCAAAGATATTGTTATGTCATTTTTATTGATGTTTAATTTTGTTTTTAAATCATCAAAGTTTAATTTAGTATCATCTTTAAAAGAGACTTCAATCTTACTTTTTACATCTTTTGCATCAATTATTTCATTTTTATTATTTTTAATTAAAATTCTATTAAAAAATACATCACCCTTAGCAGTCGAATTGTTTGTGTTAATATTTAGATTTAATATCCCATCAATCATATCTTGATGTTTAATATGTGAATTTTTAATTATTACATGTGAACCTTTTAATTCTACATTTGCTTTTTTAGTAAAAAATTTAAAATTTTGTAGTTTAAATGTTGCATCATTAGCGATAAAATCACCTGTTGTTTTCATCCCTCTACTCAACATATAAGGAACAACAAGCTTAAATTTTGAATTTGTAAATCCATTAGTTTGTATTAAAGGCAAATTTATTTTATAAGATTTCAAAATACCTAAAATATCATCATTTAGTGCACTTTTAGTTTTTATATTGATTACAACTTCACCTTTTTTTTCACTTGTAAGATGGTTTATTACTACATTACTTCCATATATTTTTGTACTATTATTATAAACAGGTTTATCCATACTAAAAAATAATCTATTATCTTTATAATCAACTGTTAATTTCTTTGTTTTTACACTCTTAGCTTTTTTATTAAATTTAATTTTTGCATTTTTAATTACTGCTTGTCCTTTAAAGTCATTAAGAAGTGGTTTAAAATTTGAAGTTTGTAATTTTCCATAAAGATATTTTAACTTCATATTTCCAGTTACATTATCATACATCCACTCTTCAGCAGTTTTAGGTAAATCAACAAAATCTTTAACAAACTTAATATTTTTAATTTCATTTGTATCTACATAAAAATCTATAAATTTTTTATTTGCTTGTAAATTGAATTTACCATTAATATCTTTATAAGAGTAATCCCCTACAAAAGTTGCTACTTCTTTAAAAAGATTAAGTTTAAAATCACCTCTTAAAAGCACATTTACATCTTTTAAATATAAAGAATAAAGATTAAAAAAGATACTTTTTGAATATACATTTACTTTTGTTGATAAATTTAAATATTTGTTATCAAGATACAAGAATTTTTTATCATAATATATAGAAAATTCATTATCTGCAATCTTAAGACTCTCTATATCGATCTTTTGAAAATATTTTAATAATGTAGGAAATTTTTTTATATTTGCCTTCATATCTTCAAATGAGTTATTTGTTGTAGTCTTTTTTGGTTTAAAAGTTAGCTGTTTTATATTTACAATAAGCTTTTTATCTAATTTAATATACAATTTCGAAACTGAAACTTCACCAAAAGAGATTGAATCAATTTTTATGCCAGAAAATAAGAAAAAAACAAACGTAAAAACTAAACAGACAAGCGCTATAAAAAATAGTTTTATTTTTTTTAACATTACTGAATTTATCCTTGTCTTTTCAATAGTTATACTTTATTATATTACTATTCCTTTAAGTACAACTAATGTAATATTTATACCTAAAGGTAGTACTAATAGTATTATAACATATTTAAATAAATCTGATTATGAGCTAGGAATTATAGATAAAATATATCTAAAATTTTTGGGTTATCCTCAAAGTGGATGGATTGATATAAAAAGTAATTATCTTACAAAAGCTGATTTTTTATATAAATTAACTACATCAAAAGCAGCTTTAAAAAATATAACTTTAATTCCTGGTGAAACTTCATATATATTTTTAAATCAAATTGCAAAAAAAATGAATCTATCTAGAAAAGAACTACAAAAAATATATGATGAATATGCATATAAAGAAGATGGAAATATATTAGCAGATACATATGCACTTCCATATGGGATGAAAGAGTATCACTTACTTTTCTATTTATTTTCTAATACAAATAAACAATATGAAGATATCTCTAAAAAAATATTTGGTACTTATAATAGAAAAAGATGGTATTACTATATTACATTAGCCTCTGTAATTCAAAAAGAAGCTGCAAATGAAAGTGAAATGTCATATGTATCAAGTGTGATACATAATAGATTAAAAAAAGGCATGAAACTTCAAATGGATGGAACATTAAACTATGGGCAATATTCTCATGTTAAAGTAACTGCCCAA
Organism: Arcobacter sp. CECT 8985; assembly: GCF_004116495.1. GTDB lineage: Bacteria > Campylobacterota > Campylobacteria > Campylobacterales > Arcobacteraceae > Malaciobacter. The sequence goes on from NZ_PDKC01000009.1 coordinate 11,991, forward strand.
AGAATTAGAGAAGATAATAGTTCATATAACACTTATAAAAAAACGGGACTTCCATCAAGTCCAGTTTGTGCAGTTAGTATTGATGCAATTAAAGCTGCAATTTTTCCAGCAAAAACAGATTATTTATATTTCGTAAAAAATGAAAAAACAGGTCTTCATGATTTTTCAAATAGCTATAAAAAACATCTAAATAATATAAGAAAAAATAGAATAATTAAAAGAAATTTAAATAAAATAAGAAGAAAAAAAACACAAGAAAATACAAAGGAAACAACAAAAAAAACAACTCCTACAGCCCATAAAAAAGAAGTTTCTGTATTTCCTAAAAAAAGTGCTACTAAAAAAAGCACTTCCATCAAATCACTTTGGGATAATGTAAAATAATTTATGTGCAATTATGAAACAAACTACTTATTATAATAGATTAGTACTAAAGTTTTAAACTCTCTAAACTAAACAAATGTTATTATTCTGTTACATTTGAATTTGGTTAATTTAACCTAAATTAATTGAACAAAAACCTGAGGAAGAAATATGACAAAACAAACATCTCAAATAATTTATACTAAAGTTGATGAAGCCCCAGCGTTGGCTACTTATTCTTTTTTACCAATAGTTAGAGCTTTTACAAAAAGTTCAAATATTGAAATGGTATCAAAAGATATCTCTTTAGCTGGTAGAATTATCGCTAACTTTCCTGAAAACTTAACAGATGATCAAAAAATGACTGATTATTTAGCTGAATTAGGAGAATTAACGCAAGATCCAAATGCAAATATTGTAAAATTACCTAATATATCTGCATCAATTCCACAATTAAAAGCAGCAATCAAAGAGTTACAAGAAAAAGGTTATAAAGTACCTAACTATGACGAGAGTGCAGAGATAACTGCAAGATATGCCAAAATTCTTGGTTCTGCTGTTAACCCTGTTCTTAGAGAAGGTAACTCAGATAGAAGAGCACCAAGTGCTGTTAAAAACTATGCTAAAAACAATCCTCATAGAATGGGTGAATGGAAAAGTGATAGTAAAACAAAAGTATCTCATATGAATAGTGGTGATTTTTATGGTTCTGAAGTTTCTACAACATTAGATAAAGAAGATGATTTCAAAATCACTTTTATTGGTAAAAATGGTGAAGAAAAAGTATTAAAAGATTCATTAAAATTAGAAGCAAAAGAAGTTGTAGATGCAACAAAAATGAGTGCAATTGCACTTCAAGATTTTTATTCTAAAACAATTGAAGAAGCAAAACAAACAGATACACTTTTATCCCTTCACCTTAAAGCAACTATGATGAAAGTATCAGATCCTATTATGTTTGGATTTGCAGTAAAAGTATTTTTCAAAGATTTAATCGAAAAACACTCTGCACTATTTGATGAATTAGGAGTTAACTTCAATAATGGTTTAGGTGATTTATACTCAAAACTTGATCAAGTTGATGCTGATAAAAAAGCAGAAATTGAAGCTGATATTGCTGCAATTTATAAAAAACAACCAAGACTTGCAATGGTAAATTCAGATAAAGGAATTACTAACTTACATGTGCCTTCTGATGTAATTATTGATGCTTCTATGCCAGCCATGATTAAAGGTGGTGGTAAAATGTGGAATGCAGACAATAAAGAGGAAGATACAATTGCAATGATTCCAGATAGATGTTATGCAACTACATATCAAGCAGTAATTGAAGATTGTAAAGAAAATGGTGCATTAGATCCAAAAACTATGGGAAGTGTTCCAAACGTTGGACTTATGGCTAAAAAAGCTGAAGAGTATGGAAGTCATGATAAAACTTTCCAAGCACAAGCAGATGGAAAAATAGTTGTTACAAATAAAGCTGGTGAAACAGTATTTAGTTTAGATGTAGATCAAGGTGATATTTTCAGAATGTGCCAAGCTAAAGACGAACCAATTAAAGATTGGGTTAAACTTGCAGTTAATAGAGCAAGATTATCTAATACTCCAGCAATTTTCTGGTTAGATGAAAATAGAGCTCATGATGCAGAGCTTATTAAAAAAGTAAACTTATATTTAAAAGATCATGATACATCTGGACTTGATATTTCAATTATGGATCCTGTTAATGCTACAAAAAAATCTTTAGAAAGAATGAGAAAAGGACTTGATACTATCTCAGTAACAGGAAATGTATTAAGAGATTATAATACTGATCTTTTCCCAATTTTAGAGCTAGGAACTAGTGCTAAAATGCTTTCAATTGTTCCATTAATGAAAGGTGGAGGATTATTTGAAACTGGTGCAGGTGGAAGTGCGCCTAAACATGTTCAACAATTTATTGAAGAGTCTTATTTAAGATGGGATTCACTAGGTGAATTTATGGCATTATCTGCTTCATTTGAACACTTAGCAAATACTCAAAATAATGAAAAAGCTAGAGTTTTAGCTACTACATTAGATAAAGCAACGGGAACATTTTTAGAAAATGACAAATCTCCAGCAAGAAAACTAGGATCTATTGACAATAGAGGTAGTCACTTCTACTTAACTTTATATTGGGCTCAAGAATTAGCTTCACAAAATGATGATTCTGAACTAAAAGCACAATTTGAACAAGTTGCAAAAGATTTAGAAGCTAATGAAGAAAAAATTATTGCTGAATTAGTTGAAAATCATGGTAAACCTTCTGATATTGGTGGATATTATTTACCAAATGATGAAAAAACTACAAATGCAATGAGACCATCAGCTACTTTAAATAGTATTATTGATTCTATTTAATTTAATTCTAACTATCAAAAAAATCTATCAGGGCAAAAGAGTTTATACTCTTTTGCCTTTTTTATTTACAACTATTTAACAAAAGTGATATAATCATAATAATAAATTTTTATAAAAGGAGTATTATTATGAGTATTTATAAACATGGTATAGATATTGGACTTCAAAAGATTAATAATGATTTTTTCCTTACAATGAAAGTAAAAGGTAAACTAACACATGAAGATTATGAAACAATAATACCTTTAATAGACAATGCCTTAGAAGGTATTAAACAACCAAGAATAAAAGCATTAATAGATTGTAGTGAATTTGAAGGTTGGGAAATACAAGCAGCTTGGGATGATTTTAAACTTGCTTTTAAACATGGTAATGAGTTTGAAAAAGTTGCAATTATAAATAATAAAAAATGGCTTGAGGTAAGTTCAAAAATTGTTTCTTGGTTTATCCAAGGAGAAATAGAAAATTTTGATAATGAACAAGAAGCTTTTAATTGGTTAGAGGTATAAAAAGGAAATAAATTCCTTTTTATTTTATAAAGTTTACAAGAGGTAAAAGAGATTTTTTCTTCTCTTCTTCACTCATACTACCATCTAAAGCACCCTCTTTTACACTTCCTTTAGCTACTTTAGATATATTTCCATTTTTATCAATAATATATGCTATATATGATGTTTTACCATTATCAGTTACACCTAAAGCTTTAACCATGTCTCCATCAAAATCGTAAATCATAGGAATATTACTGCCTTTATTTAACTCTTCTAATTTTGAAGGAATAAACATTTTTTTAACAAACCAAGGAGCAGCAGAAATATTTGCTACCATTACATATGGAATTTGTAAATCATAAAATTTTGGTAAATCTTTAACAACAGATAAAGAGTCATGATTTCCTACAATAACTAATGTTTTTGTATTTTCTTTAAACAATTCATCTTTAGAAACTTTTCCATCTTTTCCAACAATTTCATAACTTGCTGGTAACGTTGATAACTTAATAGAAGAAGTATCTACTTTACTTACATTTGTATCCGGTTTATCTGCAGTAGCATAAACTATAATTGCAAATGCAATAACTCCTAAAACAACTACTTTAAGTATATTTTTTAACATCTTTTTCCTATCCTATTTTTTTCTTTTGATTTTATCTTATTTATATTAATGGATATTTAATTTAGACTTCTTAACCCATCTTTTAAATAATCTATTAGGTAAAATTTCTTTATCAATTTGCTCACCATTAAATATATTGTCAACTAACATATTTGCTAAATATGCAGATAAAACAAACCCTCTTCCGCCAACTCCATTAAGTACATATAAATTTTCATGATAAATAAGTTTATCATCAGTTATAAAACTTCCATTTATTAAGTGAGGGTATTCTTTTACTGTTTTTTTAGAATCAACAAGTTTTCCAACAATTGGAAGATAATCTGTACTACAAGCTCTTGCTGCAATTTTTATATCAACTATTTTTGTATCTTCTAATTTGATAATATCTTCTGCTAAATTTAACAATTTTTTACTATCATCATCTATTATATCTTGAGTATAAAATTTTTCAATTTCATCTACATTATCAATTTGCATATTTTCAAAACGATGATGTGTTGCTCCAATGGATACTATATTTTTACCATTTTGTTGAGATAATACAGTAGATATTGAACATTGTTTATGATAATTTATCTTTGTTGATGTTGAAGTTTCAACATCCATTTTCTGACCCCATACAGGTCTTATTTTAAAATAAGGTTCTTGTATCAAGTCTACATTTACACCTATTGTTAAAATAAGTTTTTTTGCTTTAATTTCATCATTTAAAAGCCAACTATTATCTTCAAGTTTTTGTATTTTTGTTACATCATAACCTAAAAGTTTTTTAGTATTTAAAGTCATTTTATTTGTAACTTTTTTAGGGTTTATTATTGAACCTATTTTGAAAAAGAAGCCATCATTTAATTTTTCATATTCAAAATCAATAAAAGTTTTATATGAATCAAATTTTTCTTTATCTTTTTCATCTTTTGGAATTCTATTAACACCACAATTTATTAATAAATCACCTTCAAGACTTTTATAAAAATTTATTGAAAAACTAAGTGCAGAAGTAACTAAATCTTTAAAATTATTTGTTTTCCCTAGTAAAGGAGATAAAAATGCTCCTGCAGCACCACTAGCACCTGAACAAATATCATTATGTTTATCTATTAATAAAACATTATTTGAATGTTTATTTAAATAGTGACAAACACTACACCCTGCAATTCCTGCACCAATAACTACAAAATCATATTGTTTCATTATTATTTGATTCCTCTAAAAGTTGAAAATATGGTCGCCAATAACCTCTACCACCTTTTAAGCTAATACATTTATAATCTGGAAATTTATCTTTATAATATTGTAATCTTTCATTTGTTGTCTTACCTGTATCACAATAAAATACAAAAACTGTACCCTTTTTATACTCTTTCATCTCAAAAGGGTTATATTTAATTGTTTTCTCATTATCCAATGGCTTTAATATCGTATCAACTAATACAACTTCAATACCTTGTTTTTTTAATTCTAATCTATTACGAAATAACTCTTCTTGTGTCCATGTATCTTTATCAAACATACTTTAACCTACTAAAATTTTTATTATATATATTAATACCAAAATATTCAAAAAATATCACTTAATAGTTAAATATAGCTTTAATATTTATATATTAAAATAAATTGAGCATATATGAGTCACCACTGCTAAAATATTTCATATAGTTGATTGACTTTGACTCAACTTTTTTGATATAATATATATAAATACAAACAATTATGTTAAATGGAGTGAATAAAATGGCAAAAAGTTTATACGAAACATTAGAAGTAAATGAACATGCTTCTAAAGATGAAATAAAAAAAGCATATAGAAAACTTGCAAGAAAATACCATCCAGATGTAAACAAAGACCCAAAAGCAGAAGATAAATTTAAAGAGATAAATGCTGCTTATGAAGTACTTAGTGATGCAGAGAAAAAACAACAATATGATCAATTTGGTGACTCTATGTTTGGTGGACAAAATTTCCATGATTTTGCAAGGGGACAAGCAGGTTCAGGAATTGACTTAGATGAGATTTTAAGACAAATGTTTGGACAACAAGGTGGATTTGGAGGAGCGTCTGGTTTCTCAAGTGCCTTTGGACAAGGTGGATTTAGTCAAAGTGGATTTGCAGGATATGATGAGCCTGATTTAGATATGAATGCACAAATAACAATTGCATTTGATGTATCTGTATTAGGTGGTAAACAACATATTTCTTTAAATAATGAATCATTTGATATCAAAATACCAGAAGGTATAAAAGATGGACAAAAAATTAGAGCTAAAGGAAAAGGGAAATCTATGGGCTCTAAAAGAGGTGATTTAATTATAAAAGTAAATGTTTCACCAAGTCCAGAGTATCAAAGAGATGAAGATACTTTAATTAAAACATTTGATATCCCATTAAAAACTGCACTATTTGGTGGAAAAATAGAAATAAAAACAATTCATAAAACTATTACTCTAAAAGTTCCACAAAATACAAAAGAGAATCAAAGATTTAGAGTAAAAGAGTTAGGGGTATATAATAGAAAACTTGGTAAGAAAGGTGATTTACATCTAAAAGCAAATATAAAACTTCCAAAAATTGAAGATTTAGATGAAAATTTAGTTGAAATGTTAAAAGAAAAATTACCAGAGGAGTAAAATATGAATGAAAATGCATCATATAAAGAACCTGTATACTTAATATCAGCAGTTGCACAAATTCTTAATATACATCCTCAAACGTTAAGACAATATGAAAGAGAGGGTTTAATAAAACCTTCTAGAACAAATGGAAAAATTAGACTCTACTCTCAAAAAGATATTGATCATATAAAATATGTTCTTACATTAACAAGAGAATTAGGAATAAATTTAGCGGGAGTTGATTTAATTTTAAGATTAAATGAAAAAATTGAAAAATTAGAAACTGACGTAGTAAAATATAAAAATAAATTAAAAGAAGTTAATAGATTTGGAATAGTTCCAAACTCAAAAGCTTTAGTAATTAAAAAAAGTTCCTATGATGTAGTTATATTTGAAGAGTAAAATACTCTTCATTTATAATTGATACTGAACAACATACTCTCTCATCAATGGAGGAATATCTAAATAGTTTTCATCATTAGATGATACTTTCAGATTTTTTTCTTGATTATCATCTTCATTAGACTCTTCATCAAACTCATTTTTAGACTCAAATCCAGTTGCAACAATAGTAATTTTTACTTCATCTTTTTCTAATGTACTATCTGAAGTTGTACCAAATATTATTTCAGCATTTGAATCAATATTATCATGAATTGAGCCCATTACATTATTAATTGCAAATAATGAAACTTGAGGATGTATATTAAAGTGAATTAAAATACCTTTTGCTCCACTTAATGATACTTTATCTAATAGTGGTGATTCAATAGCATCTTCTAAAGCATGTACTGCTGCATCTTCACCTTTTGCTCTACCTATTCCCATAAGAGCCATACCCTTATGTTGCATGATAGTTTTAACATCTGCAAAGTCAGTATTAATATCAGAGTTACCTGGGTTTAAAATAACCTCACTCATTCCATTAACTGCTTGATATAAAATATTATCAATAATTTTGAAAGCATCTTTCATACCAACATTTTCATCAATTATATCCAGCAATCTATCATTTGGAACTACAATAATTGAATCACTAACTTTTTTAAGTTCTTCTAAACCTAAATTAGCCAATCCTGCTCTTTTTTTACCTTCCCAAGTAAATGGTTTTGTAACAACAGAGACTGTTAATGCACCAACTTCTTTAGCAGCTTTTGCAATAATTGCAGCAGCACCTGTTCCTGTACCACCACCAAGTCCAGCAGCAATAAAGACAATATCTGCACCACTTATTGCATTTTTAATATCTTCATAACTTTCAACAGCAGAATCTCTACCAACTTCTGGTTTCATTCCTGCACCAAGACCTTTTGTTAGTTTAACACCTAATTGTATCTTTTTGGGAGCTTTTGATATATGTAAAACTTGCAAATCTGTATTTGCTGCAATAAGATCAATCTTATGCGTTCCTTCTTGGATCATGTGGTTAATCATATTACAACCACCTCCTCCAACACCAATTACTGAAATTTTAGCTATATTTTCTCCGATTGTTTGATTAGGCATTTCCACTGTAATATCATCCACATTAAATAAATTATCCATTAGAACCACTCCGAAACTTTGCTCCAGAATCTAGACATACCTCTACCTTTGTCTTTTTTTGAAAGAGTTGGTAATCGTGTTGTGTCTTCTTTTTCTAAAGGCTCTTTTATGTTAGCACTTTCGCTTACCTTTTCTTCCTTAACTACCGTTTGTTTATTAACTGTTTGACCAGCTGATAATTCTTCTTTTTTTACTGCCTTTTTCATTAGATTTTTATTTGAATCCAATTCAAAAGTTCTATTTTCATATAAAGAATAAAATAGTAATCCTACAATTGTTGACATTGTTGGATCATCAAAATTCATATATCCATTTTTAATATTAATTGGATTTGATATTTTTACTGGAATATTATCAAAAACTTTTATTGCAAGTTCTTTTATTCCTGATAATTGGCTCATCCCACCAGTAATAACAATCCCTGCACCAATATTTTCTTGAATACCACTATTTTTTAATTTATTTTTTATTAAAACTAAAATTTCTTCAATTCTAGCATGTATAATTGTTTGAATATGATCAAGAGATACTTCTGTCGTACTTTGTTCATCTCCAATTCTTGGTATTTTTACTTTTTTTATACTAAGTTCTTCTGATTCACTTAATTGTAATAAATTACCATATTTAATTTTTAAAGTCTCTGCTGCATTTGGTGGTGTATGTAACATAACCGACAAATCATTTGTTATATGATTTGAACCAACAGGTATAAATCCATTATAAACAACTGCACTTCCTTTATAAGATACGAACTCTGTAGTAGTTCCACCTATATTTATAACAGTTGCACCAAATTTATTTTGTTGCTCATCTAAAAGTGAAATTGCACTAGCATATCCATCAAGTACAAAATTTGTAAGCTCAATTCCTGCTGCTTTTAGTGCTGATTTTACATTAGTTAATGCAGTTCTTTTTGCAGTTACAATATATACTGAAACTTCAAGTCTTGAACCATTCATATTTAAAGGATTTTCTATATCTTTAGAATCATCAACTTTAAAAAATATAGGCAATACATGTACAACTTCATACTCTGGAATAATTGTTGCATTATATAATGCCATTTGCATTACTTGATTAATTTCAGTTTCTGTAATAATTCCATTTGGAACATTTACAGAACCTAAACTTCTTAAACCTTTTGTATAAGCACCTGAAATAGAGATAGATGAAGAATCAATTACTTCTGATGTACTTCCTCTTGCTATACTTACTGCTTTTTTTATAGCTTTTGAAGCCACTTCGATATTTGTAATTGACCCTTTATTTATACCTTCACTTCTACTTGTTCCCGTACCTAGAATGTTGATTTTTCCATCAGGATTATTTTTAGCAATAACAGCAGTAATACTAGTAGAACCAACATCTATGGCTAAAAGAGTCTTATTACTCAATTATTATTCCTTTTTGTCTAATGATGACTGAATTTCATATCGATTTTCAAGTCTTTTTATTAAATTATCCATTAGCTCTGAATTTTGTAAATTTGAAAGAGTTTCTCTAACTGTTTTATCTCTTTTTTCATCATATTTTGCAAATTTAGAATCATTAATTTTATAAAGTACAACTTTTGAACCTAAATTAACTTCACCTTTTTTAGTATCTTCTGAAAATAATTTATTTAAAAATTGTGAAGTTTCTCTAGAATCTAAACCATCTATATTTGCATCAGAATTTCTATCAACCCATCCAATATTCTTTCCATTAAAATTAGCTAACTCTTTCTTAGATAGTGCTTTTAATTTCATATTTTTTTGATTATTTATATAATCTTCAGTAACTGAAGCTTTTGCTTCTTCAAAAGATAATACTTTTGGAGAAATAATTTCATTTAATTTTACAATTACATATTTATTATTATATAAAAATGGTTTTTGTAAACTACCAACTTTTGATTTTAAAATAGTTGAGTTATTTTTACCATATGGTAATTTGTTTTTCGCAACAACAATTTTTTCTTTAAATTGTTTTTCTTTCTTTTTATACTTTAAATACTCTTTTAAAGCATCTGTTTTTGTATCTTTTACCTCTAATGCTTTTATAACATCATCTTTTGCTTCTTCAAAACTTTTAATTTTATCATTTTCTTTTCTAAAATCACTTTTGAAATTTTCATAATATTTTTTTAATTCATCAAGTGAATATTGTTTATTTTTAATATCCACAAATGCATAACTTATATCATATTTTGTATCAGATAAATAGTTTGCTTTATTTTTGTCCCAATATTTTTTGATAGCAGCTTCATCTTTTGCAACTTCAATATTACTCATACTTAGAACTTTTACATCAATATTATCTTTTAAAAATAGTAATTGATTAAGTGCATGAACTTCTGATTGAGAAGGAGTTATTTTAAATAGTTTTTCAATCTTTTCTAAAAGTAAATTTCTTTTTAAAGAATTTTCAAACTCTTTAATTGTTGTTCCATTTCTTGATAAAACTTTTTCATATGTAGATTTATCAAATTTACCATTTTTAATAAACGCTTTGTATTTTAATAATTCTTTAGCAATGTCTTCATTTGTAACTGTTAAACCTAATTCATCACCATAAGATAAAATAAGATTTTTTTGAATAGCCATTTTATACGCTAAATCTTTTAGATTTAACTTTTCAGCCATTTGTTTATTAAACTCTTTTCCAAAGATTTGTGCATACTGTCCATATAAAGATGAATACTCTCGTTGAAATTCATTAATTGAAATTTCTCTATCTCCTACAACTGCAACTGCTCCACCTTTTTTACCATAGTTGTAATTACCCCAACCTACAAATCCAGCACCAACAAATGCTATTGTACTTACCCAAATAGTACTTACTAGCCATTTCTTATGTCTTTGCATCCAAGTTATCATATAATATATTCCTCAAAAATTTTTATAAATATATTACAGAAAAGTTGCTTTTAGTAATGTTAAATTGCAGTTTGCATCAAATCATTTATAACAGATTCTCTTTTTGTAGTTTCTATTCTCTTACAAGCACTTTTAAATGCATCATCTTCACCCACAATATAACACATTCTTTTTGCTCTTGTAATAGCCGTATAAAGTAACTTTGTGTTATGCATTATATAATGAGAAAAACTCATGGGAATCAATGCATTATCGTACTCCATACCTTGCGTTTTATGTATAGTTAAACAATAAGCTAAAGATAAAAGTGAATTCAAATCGTCAAAATCATAAAAAACAACCATATCATCATTTGGATATAAAACTATACATTTTCTATCATCAAAATTTAGTTTAATAATCAAGCCTAATTGTCCATTAAAGACTCTTCTTTCCATAAAATCTTGTGAGTTTGACTTGTACATTTGCATTGTTTGACACTTCATATTTTCATTTTTAATATGAATGACTTTATCACTTAATTTATACTCATATAATCTAGCTTTATAAGATTGTTCCCTTGAGCTATTAAAAAGTTTTTGAAGCTGCATATTCAAATTCTCAACACCTAAAATACCATTTTTCATGGGTGTAATAAGCTGAAAAAGAATTAATGCATTTGAAATATTTTTTTCTTTTATTAGTTTATAAAATTCAGCAATATAACTAGCTGATATATTTAAAATATTTGATAATATCATATCTGAATTTTGAAGACGCATAGAAGAAAAATCATTTGAAGAAACTGAATTTTTTAAAGCATAATAATTATCAATTGATACATCAATAAATTTAAAATCTTCATAGTTTTCTTTATATTCAGGAACTTGCCCTTGTCTAATATCATTTGCAATAACTGCAATTGCTTGATTCTCATTTTGTCTATAAATTTTTGTTAATTTGCAAATTGGTGCTAAATCATACTTTATGGCATCTGAAAGTATATTCCCCGCTCCAATTGCAGGTAACTGTCCATCATCACCAACTATAATAAAAACTGAATCATCACTAATTTTTTTTATAATTTGATAGAAAGTAACTGAGTTTACCATAGAAGCTTCATCTAAAAGTATAACTTTATATGGAAAAAAATCTTTGTCTTTATGTTTTACTAGTAAAGATTGTATTGTTGAACTTTCATACCCTGTAGTATCAGATATTCTTTGACTTGCTATACCACTTAATGCAATAGTAATAATATCATCATAACCAACAATCTCTTCTAATAACTCTAAAATTGCCCTACTAGATGTTGATTTACCAGTTCCTGCATAACCAATTAGAAATAAAGTATTTTTACCTTCATTTATAAGTTCAACTGCCTTTTTTTGTTCTTCACTTAATTTAAAACCCAAAGATTCTTCTTTTTTATCCAAATATTCATCTATATTTGAAACAATATTTTTTAAGTATCGTTCATCTTTTCTTCTTTGGAAAAATTCTAAAATATTTTTTTCTGCATTATAAAGCATTGATATTGCCAACCTATTTTCACTAGTTGTATATAATTCTTCATTTGCAAGCATTTGAACAATACAGTTTTCATATAACATATCTTCTTGATTAAATCTCAAAGATTCATCTAAAAGCCTATATAAATGATACTTATCAATTGAAGAGTTTCCATTGTTATCACAAAACTCTCTTAAAGTATAATTTAGACAAGCCATTATTCTAAATTCCGAACGTTCATCAATTCCTAATGATTTTGCAATTTCATCAGCTTTTTTAAAACCAATTCCTTTTATATTAATAAGAATATAGGGATTATTTTTTATTTTTTCTATTAGATCTTCAATTTCACCAAAATTAGAGTAGATTTTTGTTATTAGATTTGAGCTAACTCCATACTTTGATAAAAAACTTCCAAGTTCTCTTAAATGTTGAAACTTTTGCCATGAAGAGACAATTGTTTTAAGTTTTTTTTCTTTTATACCTTTAAAGTTAAGTAACTCTTCTGGATTTTCATTTAATATTTTAATTAATTCTTCTTCAGTATATTTATCAAGCAACTCTTTTGCAAACTTTTGGCCTATACCTTTTACTATTTTTGTCAAGAAAAAATATAGTTCAGCTTCTTTTATTTCTAATGTATCAAAAATAAACTGCACACCATATTTTTTATGAGTTGTCCAATTACCTGTTAAGACTATCTCTTCTCCAACTATTTTATCAATATCAGTATCAAAATATACCCCACAAATTCTTTGATTATTTTCTAATACTGCTGAAATAAATTTAGTCTCATCATTTTTGTAAAAAACTTTTTTTATCACTCCTGATAATTTAAATTTTTGTTCCTCTTCCATTAATATCCATCGTTAAATTTTGATTTTCTATGTTTCTCTTTTTTATATGTTTTTTTATTTTTCTCTTTTTGAAGTAAATTGGCATCTTTTAATAGTACTGCTTTTTCATCTTCAAAAGTATCAGAAGGATTATTAATATATTGCATAGTCTTATTAATAAAGTCTTTTAGTGCGATTAAGTAGTTAGAGTGAAGGTCAATAGCTTTTACTCTATTCATATCTTCAAAGTTTTTTTTAGTTCTTTCAATAAAAAGTTCTTTATCAAAATCTTCTAATTTTAATAAACAAAGAGTTCTTGTAAAAAACTTTTCTAGAACTCTTATATATCTAATTCTTAATTGTTTATCATGCATTACATAAATAACTTTTGAATATTTTCTTTTGGTCTTGCAATTACGGCATCTCCATCTTTTATAACAATTGGTCTTTCAATTAATTTTGGATGTTCAACCATAGCTTTTATAATTTCTTCTTCATTATCAACATCTTTTAGATTTAGCTGTTTATATATATCTTCTTTTGTTCGTAGTAATTCTTTTGCTGGTATTCCTAACATTTGAAGAACTTCTTTTATCTCTTTTTCATTTGGAACAGCTTCCAAATATTTTACAATTTTAATATCAAGATTTTTTTCTTCTAACATTTTTAATGCGTCTCTTGATTTTCCACATCTTGGATTGTGCCAAATAGTTACGTCTTGCATAAAAATCCTTTTGTAATCATTATTTAAAACGATTATACCAAAATTTATTTTATACTAAATAAATTATTACATTTTGTAATATTCAAAAATTAGGTAGCATATCAGTAAGCCCTTCAAGACCTAATTCTTTTAAATCTAATTGTATTTGACCCATTTTTTTTGATTTATTATTTAAAATAATAGGAGAAAAAGTATTTAAGCTATTATCATTGTTTGCAGTTTGTAAAACAAAGATATAGTAAATTGATATATCTTCAATAGCTTTTATTTCTAACTTTTCAATAAAATAATCTGGCAGTTCAAAATTTAATGATTTTAGTGCTCCAAAGCTCATTAATCTTAATTCAGAATCTGTATCAACTCCTTTTATTAAAGAAAAAAAATCATCTATTTTTTCTAAAATAAATTTAGTTTCATTTTCAAATCCTTCTATATTTACAACAACATCATATTCCATAATATTAAAGCCTTTAGAAACTAGATAGATTATTTTATCTAAAACAAAGTGTATAAGTCAATTGACAAAAAAAACAATTTTTATGATATACTTTATTTTATGATAGTTGGAAATAGTAATACACTTTTAAATATACTCTTGCCTAATCAAGACAATAAAGTACTAAAAGATGTTTTAAAAGAAGCCGATTCAAAAGCATTGAGTAGTATGCTAAAAAATAATGCCTCAATTGAAGATGTTTTATCAAATTTATTTGAAGATTTAAAGACATCAAATAAAAGTAATGAAACAATACAAAATATACTAAAGAACTCTTCTATTTTTAAAGACTTAGGAAGTTTTTCCTCAACAATAAAAACACTATTTTCTCAAATTCCAGAAGATTCACCTCTTGGAAAATATAAACCTCAACTACAAACATTTTTATCTCAAATTGACAATTTAGATGAAAATAGTCTAAAAGAACTAATGAGTAAATCTGGAGTATTTTTAGAATCTAAGATGTTAAATAAAGCAACATCAGGAAATTTACCTACAAAATTACTAGATGTATTAAATCAAATACAAAATATTATTAAAGATATAAAAACACCTCAAGCAAAACAGTTAAATGAAGTTATTTCAAAAATTATAGAAAATCCAAAACAAGATGCTTTAACTTTACAAAATAATATAAAATCAGTAATTAATTCCATTCAAGATATTGCAAAAGGATTAAATGATAAGAATGTTCAAAATCTAAATAACTTAACAAATCAACTAAAAAGTTTAACAAATGATGCGCAGCTTGTTGAATCTAAAATTCAAAATAATATACCAAATAACTTAACATCAAATCTTTCAAATGAAAAACTCACTAATTTAGTAGATCAATTAAAAAACCAATTGCAAAATATTAAAACACCTGAAGCTAATAATCTATTAACAAAATTAAACAATATTTCAAACTTAGCTGATAATTTAAAACAACCAGAATTAAAAAACCTATTAAATACCACAGACTTTCAATCAGTAGCAGCAAAAAATAACACAATTTTAAATATTACAAAAAATATAAATCTACAACTTGCACAAACAAATGTACCAACAAATAATAATATATCAATTAATAATCAACTTGATAGTGAAAAATTACAAATTCAAAATCAAGTAAAAAGTATTTTAACTGATTTAAAAACTGAAGTTCTTACAAATAGAAGTATTGAACCTCAAAAATTATTAAGCAAAATAGATAATCTTTTAAATAGTAAAGATTTATTTATTAATGACAACAAGATTGAACCTAAGAACTTACTTCAACAATTAGTTAATAGTAATGAAATAAAAAACTTAAGTCAAACTAATCCTAATATTTCTACTTTAGTAGATAAATTAAAAAATATCTCTGATGAAATTGTTTTAATAGAAAATAAAATAAACTCAAACCAAATTGTAAATAATAGCGATAAAAACAATATATTAGGTCAACTCAAACAAAATCTTACTAATCTAAAAAATGAACTATTAAATACTAATTTACCAAAAAATAATCCGATTACTCAAACAATTGATAAACTCTTAAATATTCAAAATATTTTTGATAATATTGATTTTCCAAATGATTTGAAATTACTACAAAATCAAACAAATAGCCTTTCAACTTTTCAAAGTAATTTTACATCAAATATAAATAATTTATTACTCAGTTTAAAAGAGACTATAAATTCTATTTCTTCAAATCCAAATGCACATAATATTCAAAATGAATTATTACAAACTGTAAATAAAATTGAAAATATTATAAAAGATGGTTTACTAACTCAAACAAATTTATTAAATAATCAAAAAGATAATAGTTCTATTCAAAATGACATGAAATCTGTGCTTTTACAAATGCAAGATGATATTGTTTCAAAAATGGCATCAGACCCAAGTTCAAATGATATTTCTAAAAATGTTGATAAACTACTTTTTCAAGTTGATTATTATCAACTTTTATCTTTAACATCAAATTCAAATTATATATATTTACCTTTTTTATGGGATATGTTAGAAGATGGTTCAATATCTATGAAAAAAGCAAATGAAAAAAAATTTTATTGTGAGATAAATTTAACGCTTAAAGATTTTGGACAAGTACAACTTCTTCTTGCTTTATATGAAAAAAATAAACTGGATTTGACTATCTTTACTTCTAGAGATTCATTTAAAAATTTAGTAAAAAAGAACTTGACTAATCTAAAGCAGTCTTTAAATGCTGCAAGATTAATTCCTATGGACATAAAACTAATTGATTTAGAGAAAAGACAAAAACAACAAGAAAAACCCAAAGAGGTATACCAACAAAATAGTTCTCAATATAATCTTGGACTAGATATTAGGGCATAAAATGGCAGAAAAAATACAAAAAGCAGCAGCACTAAAATATGACATAGAAAAAGATGAAGCACCAAAACTTGTAGCCAAAGGACAAGCCCAAGTTGCAAAAAACATAATAAAAATTGCAAAAGAGAATGATTTACCAATTAAAAAAGATGAAGACTTAATAGAATTACTATCTAAATTGGATATAGAAAAAGAGATACCATCAAGTATGTACAAAGCTGTAGCAGAAATATTTGCTTTCATATATTCAATGACAAAAAAGAATAGCAATAATTAATCTTTCATTGATATAAATATAAGAGTTATTATAATATAATCTCCCATTAATTAAAGAAGTATATGGGCTTATGAATAAAAATATATTTGATAGACTTTCAACAGTTATAATAGTATTTATTAGCACAATTTTAATAAACTTTATTTCATCTATTTATTTTAATCCAATTTTTTTGGCGGGTGTTTTATTTTTGACATTTATTAAGATATTGAAAAGAGAGTATTATTATAGTGCATTTTTTTTAGCAATTGCTATGCTATTTATTGAACTAAATAATGGATTTAAACCCTTTAGTTTAATACTACTTACATGTTTTATCTACTCATTTATAGTTCCATATATAAAAAGAATTATTTCATATAGTCAATTAAATGAATACCTATATATTCTAACTTTTTACATAGGTTTTACTATTATTTATATTTTAAATAATAGCTTTAGTAATGAACTATTTTTTACAATATTTATAAATATTGTAATTGATTTCTTAATTGTGGGGTTAATGATTTGAAAAGATTAAATTTAATATTTATTTTTATTGCTCTTTTAATGCTTGTATTACTAGCAAGAGTCTATTTTTTAAGTATCAAATCAAACACATATTATGAACAATTATCAAAACAAAATTATATTAAAAGAGTTTATAAAGCACCTTCAAGAGGTATTATTGAAGATAGAAATGGAGTTGCACTAGCTATTAATAATCTAGGCTTTTCAATTACAATAAAACCACATTTACGTTCTTACAAAAATAAACAAAAATTATTAAAAATAGTAAAAGTAATTTCAAAACATTTTCCTGAATATAATGAAGAAGATTTAATAAAAAAATATAAAAAACTTGATTCCCCATATAAACATGATTATGTTGATCTAATTGATTATATTGCATATGATGATTTTTTCTCTAAATTTACTCTATTTAATTCAATTGACGGAATAAAAGTAGAACCATCTGTAAAAAGATATTATCCATACCACAATGTTGCATCACATATTCTTGGATATGTAGGTACAGCTTCAAAAAAAGATATTGAAAAAAATGAGCTTTCAAGATATAGTGGAATTATTGGTAAAAATGGACTTGAAAAATATTATAATAAAAGACTTCAAGGGAAAATTGGATACAAAGATGTAAAAGTAAATGCATTGAATAAAGAAATTGAAGTACTTGAAGAGAAAAAAGCAGATGAAAATAATAATTTACAAATTACAATTGATGTAAGACTTCAAAAATATATTCAAGAAAATTTTCATCATAAAAGTGGTGCTATAATTGTAATGAATGTAAATAATGGCGAAATTTTAGCAGCAGCATCTTTCCCTGAATTTGATAATAACATTTTTGTAGGAGGTATTTCTCAAAAAGATTGGGATGATATGAGAAATAGCTTTGATCATCCATTTACAAACAAACTTGTAAATGGTCTTTATCCTCCAGGTTCTGTTTATAAAATGGGAGTTGCACTTGCATTATTAGAAAATGGTATTAGCCCAAGTTTCTCTGTATATTGTACAGGTGAATTACAAATTGGAAATAGAAAATTTAGATGTTGGAAAACAACAGGACATGGAAAAACTGACTTTAGGAAAGCAATTAGAGAAAGTTGTGATGACTTTTTTTATAAAGCAAGTTTAAAAGTTGGTATAAATAAAATATCTAAAACAATGGATAAGTTAGGTTTTGGTCATAAAACTGGTGTTGATCAAATCAACGAATTTATTGGAGTAAATCCAAATAAAGCATGGAAAAGAAAAAAATATGATAAACCATGGTATATTGGAGAAACAGTTATCTCTTCAATTGGTCAAGGTTATACTCTTGTTACACCAATGCAAATAGCTAGATATACTGCATTTTTAGCAACAGGAAGTCTTCCTTATCCTCACTTTTTAAAAGGTAAATATAAAAAACCAAAAAAACTTGATATTGATCCTAAATATTTAAAAATAGTAAGAGAAGGTATGTATGATGTGGCAAATAAAAGATTTGGTACTGCATCAAGACACCTAAAAGCAAAAGTAACTCTTGCAGCTAAAACTGGTACAGCTCAAGTTATCTCTATTCCACAAATAGAGAAAAAAAGAATGAAAGAGTATGAACTAGAATACTATCATCGTTCACATGCATGGCTAACAACATATGGTCCATTTAGAAAACCTGAATATACAGTTGTAGCATTAGTAGAACACGGTGGGCATGGTGGTTCAGCAGCAGGATCAATCGTAACAAAAATCTATAATAAATTGTATGATTTGGGATATATAAAAAAATAGATGTTTAATCATACTTTAGTTATGATTTTGCATAAAAATAAGAGGATTTAGATTGAAAATATTAGTTAGTTTATTGTTATTTACATCATTACTTTTTGCAGCAGATACACCTCCTGTAGTGAATTTATCAGTTGCCGCATTACAAGAACCAACTCAATTTGTAAGAACAATAAATATAGCAATAATTTTAGGTCTTTTAGTACTAGCTCCAACTCTTTTATTAATGGTGACAAGTTTCACAAGAATTTTAATTGTATTTTCATTATTAAAACAAGCAATGGGATTACAACAAACACCACCTTCTCAAGTTATAGTATCAATGGCTTTAATTTTAACAATATTTATTATGGAACCTTATGCAAAAAAATCATGGAATGAAGCAGTTGTTCCATATATGGATAAAAAAATTGGTTATGAAGTAGCTTTTGAAAAAGGCGTTCAACCTTTCAAAGAATTTATGATTAAAAATACAAGAGAGTCTGATTTAGGACTATTTTATAGAATCAAAAAACTAAAAAATCCTAAAAACATAAATGATGTACCATTAACTTTATTAATGCCTGCATTTATAATAAGTGAATTAAGAACTGCCTTTGAAATAGGTTTTTTAATATTTTTACCTTTTTTAGTTATAGATATTATTGTAGCTTCTATTCTTATGAGTTTAGGGATGATGATGCTTCCACCTGTAATGATATCCTTACCTATAAAACTTATTTTCTTTATTGTAATTGATGGATGGTTTTTAATTATAGGAAATTTAGCACAATCCTTTAAATGATAAGTTTTACTTATAATTATTAACTTTTGAAATATAACTATTTTTTATAATAAAACTCTTTTATTTTTTATAAGAATACGATATAATACTCGCAAAAACACTTGGAGTATATTAATGCATAAATTTTTACTTTATTTTTTTATTGTTTCATTTGCATATTCTCAGACTGTTAATTTTGATGAAGTATTAAATGATACATTAAATGACAATAATGATTTAAAAAATTCAAAACTAAATATTAATCTTAGCTCTTTAAATATAAAAGAAGTAAACTCTTTTAACTATGGTAAATTAAACTTACAATCTGAAGTTAATAAAACAAATCATTCTGGTTATATATTTAACTCAAAATTATCATCTAGAGAAGCAACTTTTAAAGATTTTGGATTTGCACAAATGGGTGAGCCAATTGATACTGAACCAAAAGATTTAAATTATCCAGATTCAAGAACAAATGTAAATACAAAACTAACATATGATATTGCTTTATTTACTGGTTTTAAAATATCTACTCAAAAAGATATAATGAAACTTGAAAAAAAAATCAATAAATTAAAATATGACATGAATAAAACTGAATTATCATTTGAAGTTTTTAAAGCTTATAATGGTGCAGTAATTGCAAAAAAGTATATAAAAGCTTTAAAACAAACATTAATAAGTGTAGATAATATTGTTAAATCTGCTTTAATTTTCTATAAAGAAGGTCTTACTACTTCAATTGATGTAAAACAAGCAAAAGCACACAAATTTGAAGTTCTATCAAATTTACAAAATGCAAAAAATAGATTTAACTTTGCAATCTCATACCTTAGATTTCTTAGTTCAAATGATAAAATAACAGATGTAAATAGTCCAAAGAAAATAGATATAAAACTATATAATAAAAAAGAACTAATATCTCAAGCACTAAAAACAAAAGATAGTATAAAAGCTTCTAAACTTTATAAGAAGATTATGAAAAAAAATATCGATATTTCAAAAAGCAATTATTATCCAACAATATATTCTCATTTAGAGTATGGATATAATGATAATAGATTTAACTTTTCAGATGATAAAGATTACTATAATGCACTAATAGGAGTAAAATATACTCTATTTGATGGAACTAGAAATATAAAAGTGCAAAAAGACAAAATCAAATATTTAAAAGCAAAAATAAATCATAAAAAACAAGAAGATTATGTAAAAATGCAAATAAATAATGCATTAGATAGTTTAGAAACAAAAATTGCAATTTTAAGTGCAAAACAAAGTTCACTTGATCTAACTGCAAAAGTATTTGAGCAAGCAAATAAAATGTACAAAAATCACCTAATTTCAATGACTGATTTACTTAAACAAAAATCAAATTACGAAAATGTACAAGCGCAATTTTTTGATGCAAAATACCAAAAATATATTGCAAAAGCAAAAGTTGCAAAAATTTTAAATTTAGATTTTTTAAACTAATTTATATCAAATGATTAGAAAAGTATTTAACTAAACAACTACTATATAATTAATTGGTAAAATCTTGTGTTTAATATAATTAATCACAAGGTTTTAAATGAATCAAAAAATCAAAAAATTTTTAAAAGAGATTATAAAATTTGCGATAGTTGCATTTATTGCAATAAATGCATTTAGTTATTACAATTCACTTGATTTAAACAAACAAAACCTTCATATAAATCAATTTAAGCTACTTGATGATTCAAAATATAGTATAAAAGGTGATAAACCATTAGTAATTCATTTTTGGGCTACATGGTGTCCTATTTGCAAATTAGAAGCTCCTAATATACAAAAACTTTCAAAAGATTATAATGTAATAACAATAGCAACTCAATCAAAAAATAAAAAGCATATACAAGAATATCTAAATGAACATAATTTAAATTTTAATGTAGTTGAAGATAAAAGTGGAAAATACGCAAAAGAGTTTAATATAAAAGCATTTCCTACAACACTAATATATGATAAAAATAAAGTTTTAAAATTTAGTGAAGTAGGATATACATCAACTTTTGGTTTATATTTAAGAATGTGGTATATTAAGCTATTTTCATAATCTATAAATCATAAACCATTGCTATTTCTTCACAAATAGGAAATAGTTTACACCTAATACAATCTGCCCAGATTTTATGCTCTGGAATATTCTCTTTTTCTATTTTTCTAAATCCAAGACTTTCGAAAAATCCTTGTTCATATGTTAAAGAAAGAATTTGCGCTAATTCATACTTTTTACCCTCTTCAATACATGCTTCAACAAGTTTTTTTCCAAGTTTCATACCTCTAAACTCTTTACCAATTATTAGACTTCTAACTTCAGCTAATCTCGAAGAATGAATATGAAGTGCAGTAAAACCTGCAATTTTACTATCAACACTAACAACAATATAAGATCTAATTGTATTTGCCATTTCATCTTCAGTTCTTAGTAAAATCTTACCACTATCTACTTCAGGTTTTACTAATTCTTGCATTTGTGCAATATGTGATACAGTGGGTTTAAAAAATTTGATTTCCAAATAAGTGCTCCGTTATTGCATTTTGAAGATCAATCATTCCTCTTTTTTTCAAATTAGAAATAAAAATACCATCAGGATAATCTCTTTTCAATTTTGACAAATCATTTTGTTTTAATTTATCAGTTTTTGTAAAAGCATTAATGATGATTTGATCGCCTCTTTTTATTGTTTTTAAAAACTCATCAACATTTTTATCTATTTCTAGATTTGGATGCCTTGAATCAATTAGATGTACAAATACTTGAAGACAAGGTCTCTCTTCTAAATATCCAGTCAAATTTTTATTCCAATCTCTTTTTAATCCTTTAGAGACTTTTGCATATCCAAAACCTGGTAAATCTACAAATCTTGCAAAAAGATAAGGTAACTGTTCATTTTCTGTTTTAAATTTTATATCAAAATAGTTTATCAACTGCGTTTTACCTGGAGTAGAAGAGGATTTAGCTAATCCTTTTCTATTTGTCAAAGTATTTAATAATGAAGATTTTCCTACATTACTTCTACCTAAAAAAGCAATCTCAGCTGTATCTGGACTAGGAGAATCAACAATACTTTGGGCAGAAGTTAAAAATGTCGCTTCTACAATTTTCATTATTTATTGGCCTTTTTATCTTTTGAAGTTTTATTATCATCTAGATTAATAATAAATCTAACTGGCTCATTTTTTGTTCCATTTACTCTTGCTTGACCAGTTTTTTGATCAATAAAGATTTTCTCTCCATAAATTTTTCTATCTTCAACTCTTTCTTTTATAAAACCATTACCAATAATAACATATCTATCTTCTTGAGGATAGTAAATTACTTTATTTCCTTTTCCTTCATACTCTTTTTTATTTTGAGAAATAATAGTAAAAGAAACATTTCCTATTGCTACATATTTTAATGGTACTCTTTTTTTATTTGCACTTTTTTTAGACATATAAACTTCTAATTTATCTGAATCTAATTTATCTTGTTGCTTTCTTAATTTTACATCCCCTGTAAAAATAGATATACCTTTACTATCATTACCCTCAAACTTCTTAGCATCAATTATTAGTTTATTACTTGCCATTAGTATAGATGTAGTAAAGAACAGTAATATAAATAAATTTCTCATTTTTTTCCTTATTTTGTAGTTTCAATTTCAAAGTGTGAATTTCTAGATTTCATTATATTTTTTTGTAAATCTAAATATAAATTTTTACCTTTAGTATAATTATTATAATATTTTCCATTAAAAGCTACCTTATTTGTAGCTATTTGTGTTTTATCATTATAATATAACTCTTCAGTATTTAAAGTGATAAAATCATTTCTTCTAAATTTAACATCACCAATAAATGTATAATCATCAACTTTTTTTATTATTACATTTGCACTAATAAAATCTGTTGCATTTTTAACTTTTTTATCTTTTGCTTTTAATATAAAGTTTCCTTTATACATAATATCATGAGTTTTAAATCTTGAAGCTTTTTTTGCTGTTACAATTTTAGTTGTTGTCTCTTGATTTAAAGTATACATTGTAGAATCATTAAATGTAACTAAAGGAATATCCTTTTTTTTATCTATTTCATTATTTAAATGAACAGGGATAAAATAAATTGTTAAAGAGATTAGAAAAAGTGCATAAATAAAAAATTTTACAACCATGCTTTTAAAAACTCCTCTTCAATTTTATCTTTTTTTACAATATATTCAATCATCTCTCGAACCGCACCTTCTCCACCTTTTTTTTGACAAATAACATCAACAAAATCTTTTAAATAATTTGTACCATTTGCTGGTGTAAAAGATAATTGTGATTTTTTCAACATTTTATAATCATTTAAATCATCACCAATTGAAGCAACTTGATTCCAAGTTAATCCCTCTTTTTTTAATATATTTTCTAAAATTTCATCTTTATTATGAACTTTTTGATATAGATGAGTAATTTTTAAATCATCAGCTCTTTTTTCAACAATCTTAGATGTTCTTCCCGTAATAATAGCAGCTTTTTTTCCCAACTTTTTAGTCCAAGTTGCAATGGCCAAACCATCTGATACATCAAATGATTTAAGCTCATCTCCATTATTTGTATAAGTTATTTTTCCATCTGTTAATGTTCCATCCACATCAAGAACAATAAGTTCAATCATAAAATACCTTTTGTACTAGGAATACCTAATTTTTCATTTTTAGCCATTGCTCTTCTTAATGCAACTGCTACTGATTTAAAAGCAGCTTCTAAAATATGATGTTTATTTTTCCCTCTTTCATAAATTATATGACAAGTTAAACCTGCATTCATTACAAAAGCATTGAAAAACTCTTCTGCTAATTCAACATCAAATTGCCCTACTTTTTCATTTATATCTATTTCATAAACTAAAAATGGTCTATTACTTAAATCTAATGCACAAGTAACAGCAGCTTCATCCATAACTACAGTTGCATTTCCATATCTTTCAACTGCTTGAATAGGGAAAATCGACTCTTTTAAAGCTTTACCAAGAACAATACCACAATCTTCTACACTATGATGAAAATCAATATGTAAATCACCTTTACAAGATAACTCTATATCTATTCCACTATGCTTTGATAATGCTTCTAACATATGGTCAAAAAAACCAATTCCAGTATTTATTTTGCTACTACCAGAACCATTAATATCAAGTTTACATCTAATATCAGTCTCTTTTGTTTTTCTATTTACTTCAACCACTGTTTTTTCCTTTAATGTGCAATAATCATTGCACCTTTGATTCCTAATTTTTGTTTAAAGTCATTTGCTTCAGCTTCACTTCTAAAACCACTTACCCAAACTCTATTTATTGGTTTATTATCAAAGAATCCTTTTTTAATAATAACATTATAGTTATTTCCAATAATATTTTCAAATTTTCTTTGAGTTATTTTAGCACCTTCATATCTTCTAAATGCACCAACTTGAACATAATATCTGCCAACAGACATAACCTCTTTTTTCTCAGATTCTGATTTTGCAATTTTACCATGAAATCCAAGAACTGTAAGTTTAACTTTTGCTGTTCCTCTTTTGACCATGTCAATAGCTCTTGCAGCTTTATTAGATAGATCAATTATTCTTCCACTTACAAATGGTCCTCTATCATTAATTCTAACTACAACTGAACGATTATTCTCTAAATTATCTACTCTTACCATTGTATTCATTGGCAATGTCTTATGTGCAGCTGTCATTGCATACATATTGTAAATTTCGCCATTTGAAGTTTTTCTTGCGTGAAAATTTGGTCCATACCAAGAGGCTATTCCTCTTTGAGTATCATTAACTTTTGCAACAGTAGGATAATACCATTTACCAGCAATTTCATATGGACGCATTGTTGCTCTGTGCATAGCTTTTGAATTTCTCATTTTTTGTTTAGGTATTTTTTTATACCCAGATGAATAACTTCCCGAAGATCCACCATAATATCCACCATTAGAATATGAGGAAAAACATCCAGTAAACAAAAGTGTAGCACTTACACAAATAGAACTACTAATAAAGAAATTATTTAAACTATTTTTTGATAACAATTTTATCTCCAATATTTATAAAATTAGATTCCAATTTATTGTCTGCTATAAGTTTTTTTAACGTAATCTTATATTTTTTAGCAATTGAATATAATGTATCACCATTTCTAACTTTATAAATAAGTTTTCTTCTTAAAACTTTTTTGTTTTTAGAAAGTTTTAAATTAACTGATGATTTACTAGTTGTAGTAATTGGAATAATTAACTTTTGTTTTAAAGACAAAAGATTTGAATGCAACTTATTAAAATCTTTTATAATCTTATATGAAACATTATATTTATGACCAATTCTAAGTAAAGAATCACCTCTTTTCACAACATAAACTAAATATCTACTATCTTTAATCAAATCCTTATTTGCTTGATATCTAGCAAGTCTACTGTAAGGGATATAAATATCATAATGTTTTGCATAAGGAGGAACAATTTGAAGTTTTAAATGTTTATTTAAATTTTTTAATTCATTATAATTAAGTCCCACAGCATTTGCAATAGATTTTAAATGTAAACCACCCTTTACACTAATTGTAGCAACTGATGAAGTAGCTCCAATATTTAAAAGATGTGCATTATTATGCTCAGTAATAAAACTTTGATTATTCATCATACCAAGTGCAATAATCTTTCTTATATACATTCTACTTTCATTTGGAATATATTGTCTTCTAACTTTATTTTGAACTTCTAACATCTCATCAATATCTAAAGAAATACCCCATTTTTTAACTTGATTATAAACTCTTCTTAGTTTATAAAATGGCTCTTTTCCTCGTTGATATGCATAAATTATTTGTCTATATTCTTGAATTATTTTACTATGTTTCTTTTTTGGATGTTCTTGAATATACTTATCAATTGTAGCTCTTGTAATACCTTCAATTACTCTACCCTCACCACAATTATATGCAAGTGCTGCTA
Organism: Arcobacter sp. CECT 8985; assembly: GCF_004116495.1. GTDB lineage: Bacteria > Campylobacterota > Campylobacteria > Campylobacterales > Arcobacteraceae > Malaciobacter. The sequence goes on from NZ_PDKC01000009.1 coordinate 39,045, forward strand.
AGTACCACTTACCAAATCTTTTATGTAAATGTTTTAAATATGTTGCAGCTGCTTTAGTGGATTTAACTAAATCCATTCTTTCATCAACATACAAATTTATATCTAAATCATAATGTTTCCCCGTTCCATACATAAATTGCCAAATTCCCATAGCTTTTACATTTGATTTTGCATCAATTGTAAAATCCGATTCTGCCATTGCCATATATAAAAATACTGAGGGAACTTTTTCATCTCTTAATATCTTTTTTATTTTAGGAACAAACAGTGAAGCATCACTCAACTTCTGTACATAGTGCTTCTGGTTATGCTTTCTTAATAAATTTTCATATGTTTTTTGAAGTTTATAATCAGTAATAAAAGAAGATTTAATATCTAAATCTTCTAATATTTGTAAATCTCTTTGATTGTAATTAGCACCAATTAATGATGCAAATGTATAATTAACTAATATAAATAAAAATAAGCCTAATCTTAACAAATAATTTCCTAATTCATAAAATAACGCTTATTTTATCTAATTTATATTAGAGAACTCCTTAAATAAGGTTTTAGCATTTTTTGTAGTAAATTCTTCTACTTCTTCAACACTAATTTCAAGTAGTTCAGATATTTTACTTGCTACTAATGTTGTATAAAAAGGTTCATTTCTTTTACCTCTATGAGGATGAGGAGTAAGATATGGTCCATCTGTTTCTATAATAATTTTTTCTTTTGGGATTTTAGGAAAAACTTGTATTAACTTTCTTGCATTTTTGAAAGTCAACACTCCTCCAATTCCAAAGTAAAAATTGTGTTTTGCAAGAGTTAATAGTTGTTCATCTGCATTAAAACAGTGTAAAACACCACCAACATCACCTGCATTATAATCTAACAATATCTTTTTTGAATCATTAGAAGCATTTCTTACATGCACAATTAAAGGTTTTTTCACCTCTTTTGCAAATTCAATTTGTTTAATAAATATATCTTTTTGAATTGCAAGTTCTTCTTCTTTTTCTTTTTCATCTTCTGGTAATCTAAAATAATCTAATCCACATTCACCTATTGCGATACATTTTGGGTGAGTTACATACTTTTTCATAATTTCAATATCATATGCTCTTGCATCATAAGGATGAACACCAACTGCAAAATATACTTCATCATACTTTTCAGCTAATTTTACAGCTCTTGGTAAATCTTTAGGATCTGCACCAGGTATTAAAAAACCTTTTACATTTGAATCTAAAGCTTTTTTTATTACAGCATCAATATCTTCGTAATATTGTTCATTATCTAGATGACAGTGTGTATCAATAATTATGATAAAAACCTTTTTTCTACTAGATTTATAATTCCATTGATATCTTGAATATCCTCACCTTGAATCCAAGCATCAATTCCAAAGTTTTTAAAAGCATCATAATCACTGTCATCATCAATTACTGCTATTGAAACAAATTTTTCTTTACAAACTTCATGTTTGTTTTCTTCAAAATCAAAAATTGAATTAATATCTAAAATAGCAATATCTGCTTTTTCAGAAACAGAACTATCAAAATGTTCTACTTTGTGTTTATTATCAATTAATGATTCATCAATATTACAAAAAGTTACTATATTCATAACTACACCCCTTGTTTGTCTTATGTAAATTATTTTAGCGAATTAAAAATTAAAAAACTACAAAATATATCTTGCAGTATCTTCATTTTCAACAATATCTTCAAGTTTTTCATTAACTAAAGATTCATCTATTACAATAGTTTCACCTTTTTTCTCATCTGCAGTAAAACTAATATCTTCAATTACTTTTTCAATTACAGTATGTAATCTTCTTGCACCAATATCTTCAGTCTTTTCATTTGCCGTTACTGAATATTTAGCAAATGCTTTAATTGCTTCATCTTTAAACTCTAAAGTGACACCTTCTACTTCCAATAATGCTTTATATTGTCTTAGAAGTGAATTTTTAGTATTTGTAAGAATTTTATATAATGCCTCTTCATCTAAAGAATCTAACTCAACTCTTAAAGGGAATCTTCCTTGTAATTCAGGAAGTAAATCACTTGGTTTACTAACATGAAATGCACCAGCAGCAATAAATAAAATATGGTCTGTTTTTACTTGACCAAATTTTGTTTGAACACTACTTCCTTCAACTATTGGAAGTAAATCTCTTTGAACACCCTCTTTTGAAGGATCTTGATTTTGTGTTTTAGAACCTGTTGCAATTTTATCAATTTCATCAAGAAAAATAATTCCACCATTTTCAGTTCTTTTTATAGCTTCAATTTTTATAGCTTCTTGATCTAATAATTTTTCACTTGCAACATCTTTTAATAAAATTTTTGCATCTTTAATTGACACTTCTTTTTTTACTTTTTCTTTGTTTAATCCACCAAGCATTTTAGATAAACTTTCTTGCATTGAAGTCATATCCATTGGCATTGAAGAATCAATAATTTCAACGTGTGTTTTTTTAGGAAGTTCAATTTCAATTTTTTTATCATCTAATTGTCCACTTAAAAGTTTATCTTCCATTTTATTATATGTTTTAATAAATGACTCTTTTGCACTCTCACTTGCACTTTCTGGAAGTGGTGGAACAAGTTTTTCAATTATTTGTTTATTTACTTCTTCATCAATTTTATCAACTATTTTTTCTTCAAACTCTTTAGTTACAAGATTTATTGATTCATAAACCAAATCTCTAATCATTGATTCTACATCTCTACCAACAAAACCAACTTCTGTATATTTACTAGCTTCAACTTTTACAAAAGGAAGTCCCATCATTTTTGCAAGTCTTCTAGCAATTTCTGTTTTACCAACACCAGTACTACCAATCATCAAAATATTTTTTGGCATAATCTCTTCTTGTAAAACTGGTTCTACTTGCATTCTTCTAAATCTATTTCGAAGTGCTAATGCAATTGTCTTTTTAGCATCATCTTGACCGATAATATAATCGTCTAAATATTTAACAATTTGTTTAGGAGTTAAATCCATATTAGTCCTCTATTTTTAAAATTTTTATATTTTGATTTGTATATATACATAAGTCACCTGCAATCATTAATGACTCTTTTACTAAATCTTCTGCTTGCAAATCAGAGTGTTTTGCAAGTGCACGAGCTGCAGATATTGCAAAATTTCCGCCACTTCCTATTGAAGCGATTTGTCCATCTTCTGGTTCAACAACATCACCATTTCCACTTAATATAAAGATATGTTTTTTATTTAAAACAATCATCATTGCTTCAAGTCTTCTTAAAACTTTATCTTTTCTCCATGCTTTAGAAAAAGCAATTACTGCTTTTAATAAATCACCTTTTGTTGTTTCAAGATGTTCTTCAAACATATCAAATAGATTAAATGCATCAGCAGTACTTCCTGCAAAGCCTGCTAAAATTTGGCCATTATATAATGTTCTAATTTTTGTTGCATTACCTTTTAATACTGAATTACCAAATGTAACCTGTCCATCTCCGCCAATTACAGCTTCTTTCTCACTTTTATATGCAAGTATTGTAGTAGCTTCAAACATTCTTACTACTCTCCAATAATATCAATTTTTAAATTTGCATGAACTGCATGACCTAATTTACAATCAATTTCGTAAATTCCAGGAGCTTTAATCTTTTTATCAACAGTAATATTCTTTTTATCAATTGTTATATTAAAATCTTTTTCTAAAGCATCACTGATCTCTTTATTTGTAACAGAACCAATTAAATGTCCATTAGCACCTAGTTTATGTTTGATTGTTAATTTTGTAGCATTAAGTTTTTCTGCTAAAGTTTTTGCTTGAGCAATCTCTTCAGCTTCAATTTCTTTTTCTCTTTTTTTCTGAGCTTCATATTTTTTTAGTACATCATTAGTAGCATGTAAAGCCAGTCCTTTTCCAATTAAGAAGTTTTTACCATAACCATCTTTTACTTCTTTAACTTCACCAGCTTTACCTAAGCTTTTTACATCTTTTATTAATAATACTTTCACAATAACTCCAATATTTGTTTAATTGATGATTATTGTACAATAATTAATTTAAAGTAAAAATAAATAATTTAACTTGCTATATCAAGTGTGTTTTTTATATTCTCTCTTATATTTCTTTTTTTAACATAATTGTTTAATCCAATATGATTACTATAACCTAAAAGTTTTGCTATTTTTCGTACTGATAAACCAACCCCTAATAACTCTTCAATCTTTTCCCGTTGAGCATCAAATTTTGATTTTTGAATTGTGCCTTTTGGTTTTCCAAGATGAGCACCTTCTAATTTTTTTGCAGTTAATGCTTCTTTTGTTCTTATACTCATTAACTCTTTTTCTAATTTTAAAGTCATTGAAATTACACCTAAAATCATCTGTGTTAACATATCATTGTCATCAATTAAATCTAAGTTTTGTCTTATTACTATTATTCTTATTTTATTACTTAGCAAAAATTTAACTATCTCTAAAATTGTTTCAGTTGTTCTTCCAAATACATTTAAATCTGCAACTAAAAGAGTAGTTTTACTTTGACAACTTTTCAAAAAATCTAACATATTTTTTTCTTCATGTGGAGTATTAATTTCTATCTCAATACTTTGAAAAATCTTTATATTTTTCTTCTTTATATACTCCTGCAAAATCTTACTTTGTTGTTGGGTATACGACTCATTATTTTTATTAACTCGAATAAAACTAAAAATTTTAGACATAAAGATTCCTTTTACATTAAGTATTATATTTATATTTTTATATAAACATATTGTTTAAGTTTTAATTATTATATTTATACGAAATGTTAATACAAATTTGATAAATATATTCTTAATTTTTTCTTATTAGCATCCTTTTTTTCAATATTTACTCTTTTTGTCTTATACAAGTATTTGTTATACAATTTGAAAATTGAAAATAAGTACACTTTAAAAGCTCTTTTGATTTGTTTTTATTTGATTTGCTATAAAGCATTTTTTGGCTAATATTTATTTTGTTTATTTAAACCTTGTTAAAGGATTTGTATTGAAATTAGTTGTTGCAATAACAGGAGCAAGTGGCTCAAGTTTAACTTTAAAATTTATTGATAAACTTCCAAAAGATATTGATCTTTATTTGGTAGTTTCAAATAGTGCAAAACTAGCACTACAACTTGAAGAAAACATCTCAATTAGAAACTATTTTGAAAAAAGAGAAAATATAACAATATTTAAAGACAATGATATTTCAGCATCAATTGCTTCAGGTTCATTTGGTATAGATAAGATGATTATTTTGCCATGTTCTATGAATACTCTTGCAAAATGTGCGGTTGGAATTTCTGATACTTTAATTACAAGAGCTTTTACTGTTATGTTAAAACAAAAAAAAGATATTATTTTAGCTCCAAGGGAGATGCCTTATAATCCAATAATTTTAGAAAATATGCTAAAACTATCAAAACTTGGTATAACAATTGCACCACCAAGTCTTGGTTACTATTCAAAACAACAAACACTTGAAGATATGGAAAATTTTCTAATTGGTAAATGGTTTGATTTATTAGGTATTGAAAATAATTTATATAAAAGATGGGAATAGATTATGGAGAATAACACACATACAAATAACGGCTCTTATAAAAAAGCTATCTATAGTGGGACTTTTGATCCAATAACAAATGGCCATATGGACATCATAAGAAGAGCATCATTTATTTTTGATGAAGTTATAATTGCAATTGCTAAAAGTGAGACTAAAAGTCCTATGTTTTCTCATGAACAAAGAGTTAAATTTGCACAAGAAGCTACAAAAAATTTAACAAAAGTAAAAGTTATAGGATTTGATACACTTTTAGTTGATTTAGCATCTCAATTAAAAATAAATACGATAATAAGAGGATTAAGAGCAGTAAGTGATTTTGAATATGAATTACAAATGGGCTATGCTAACTCCTCTATAAATAAAAATTTAGAAACACTTTATTTAATGCCCACATTACAGAATGCTTTTGTTAGTTCTACAATTGTAAGAGAATTAATTAGATTTAATGGAAGTTTTTCTCATCTCGTACCAAAAGAAGTTTTAGAATGTATATAGTAATAGAAGGAATAGATACAGCTGGGAAATCTACTCAATTAGAAATTTTAGCTGATAAATTTAAAGATGCTGTCTTTACAAAAGAACCAGGAGGAACTCAAATTGGTTCAAAATTAAGACAAATGGTTTTAAGCGGTGAAGCAAAAAGTAAACTTGCTGAAATGTTTTTATTCTTAGCAGATAGAGCTGAACATATGCAAGAAGTAGTAATAAAAAATAAAAATAAAGTTGTTATTTCAGATAGATCAATGATTTCAGGTATTGCCTATGCAAAGACTTTACCTTTAGATAAAGTTATTGATTTGAATTTAATATCAACTCAAAATATACTTCCAAGTCATGTTATTTTACTTAAATTATCAAAAGAAGAGTTAACAAATAGATTATCACAAAAAGAACATGATTCTATTGAAGCAAGAGGAATTGATTATTTACTTGATATTCAAAATAGAATGGAAGAAACAATAAAAAAATTAAATTTAAATTATATATTTATAGATGCTAGTTTAAGTATCGAAGAGATTTCAAAAGATATAGAGGATTTTTTAAATGAGTAAAGAAAATGTTATACAGAGTTTAAGAGGTATGAATGACCTTACAAATGAACAGAGTAAATTATTTACATACTTCTGTGAAAATGCTGCAAAAATTGTAAAAAATTATGGATTTGAATATATAGAAACACCTATTTTAGAAAAAACATCTTTATTTAAAAGAAGTGTTGGTGAGAGTTCAGATATTGTAAATAAAGAGATGTACCAATTTATAGATAAAGGTGAAAATGACGTTTGCCTAAGACCTGAAGGAACAGCAGGTGTTGTAAGAAGTTTTATTCAAAATAAACTTGATAGAGCTGGTGGAGTTAAAAAATGGTTCTATTATGGACCTATGTTTAGATATGAAAAACCTCAAAAAGGTAGATTAAGAGAATTTCACCAATTTGGAGTAGAAGTTTTTGGTATTAGTTCTGTTTACGAAGATGCAAATATTATAATGATGTTAAAAGAGATTTTAGATTTCTTTAAAATTGGTCATAAGATTCAATTAAACTCATTAGGATGTAAAGAGTGTATGCCTCCTTATAAAGAAAAACTTATTAAACACCTAAATAGTTTCAAAGATGAGCTTTGTGAAGATTGTAATAAAAGAATAGAAACTAATCCAATTAGAGTATTAGACTGCAAAGTAGAAAAGTGTCAAAATTTATTAAAAGATGCTCCTAAAATTACTGATAATTTATGTTCTTCTTGTAATACTGATTTTGAAAAACTAAAAGAGATTTTAGATTTTAATGAAATTGAATATGAAATCAATACTAATTTAGTAAGAGGATTAGATTATTACTCTAAAACTGCATTTGAATTTGTAAGTGATGAGATTGGTGCTCAAAGTGCAATTGCAGGTGGAGGAAGATATGATAGACTTATTGAGTTTTTAGGAGGAAGAGAAACTCCTGGAATAGGATTTGCAATTGGAATAGAAAGACTTCTTGAACTAGTAAAAATGAAAGAAGAACAAGAAGATATTTATTATGTAGGTGCATTAAATGAGCAGGCTTTAAATCAAGTAGTAAAAGTGGCAAATTTAAAAAGAAAAACAAATAAAACATTTGTTGAGTACTCATCAAGAGGATTTGGAAAACACTTTACATTAGCTGAAAAGAACAATGCAAATATTGTGATTTTAATTGGTGAAGATGAACTAAAAACAAATACAGTATATATGAAAAATATTAAAACAAAAGAAGAGAAAAAAGTTAAAGTAGAGGAACTATAATATTGAATAATTTTGGTATAGATTTATGGAGTAATAATAATTTTATTATTGAAAATGGTTTATTAAAATTAAATTATAAAAGTAAACCATCATTACTTTCACTTGTAAAAGAGTTAAGAATTCAAAACTACAAAGGACCACTGTTATTTAGATTTCCTCATCTTATAGAAAAACAAATAACTAGACTTTATAATACTTATAATGCTGCAATAAAAGAAAATGATTATCATGGAAATTTCAATGCAGTTTTCCCATTAAAAGTAAATCAGTTTCCATCTTTTGTACACCCCTTAATTGAAGCTGGTGAAAAATTTAATTATGGATTAGAAGCAGGAAGTAAAGCAGAACTTATAATTGCAATGACTTATAATAAAAAAGCTCCAATTACAGTAAATGGATTTAAAGATAAAGAGATGATTCATTTAGGTTTTATTGCAAAACAAATGGGTCATAATATAACATTGATTATTGAAGGTTTAAATGAACTTGAAACAATAGTTGAAGTAGAAAAAGAGACAAAACTACCTTGTCCAAATATTGGTTTAAGAGTAAGACTATTTAATAGTGGAAGTGGTGCATGGGCAAAATCAGGGGGAATTGATTCTAAATTTGGATTAAGTTCAACTGAAATTTTAGAAGCTTATGAAGTTTTAGAAAAAAACAATCTTTATGATTGCTTAACAATGATTCATTTTCATATTGGTTCATCTATGAATACAATAAAGCCATTAAAAAATGCTTTAAAAGAGTCTGGACATATATATGCAGAGTTAAAAAATCTAGGAGCAAAAAATCTTAGTTCAATTAATATTGGTGGTGGATTAGGAGTTGAATACTCACAATATAAAAGAACTATAAACTACTCACTACAAGAATTTGCTAGTGATGTTGTTTTTACTCTTAAAAATATTGCTAAACAAAAAAATGTTGAAGAGCCAAATATTTTTACAGAATCTGGAAGATTTATCTCTGCATCTAGTGCTGTATTAATTGCTCCTGTATTGGAACTATTTTCAGCAGAATATGAAGCAGGACATCTAAGACTAAAAGATTTAAATCCTCCATTAATTGAAGAACTAAATGAACTATTTCAAGATATGAAAAAGAAAAATGCATTAGAATATATGCATGATAGTATTGATCACTTAGAGTCTTTACTAAAGCTTTTTGATTTAGGGTATATTGATTTAGAAGATAGATCAAATGCTGAAATTTTAACAAACCTAATAATAAAAAAAGCGATTTCATTTTTAGAAATAGATGATTATGATGAGTTAAAAAGAATTGATAACAAAATTCAAGAAAAGTATCTTTTAAACTTTTCAATATTCCAATCACTTCCAGATTTTTGGGGAATTAATCAAGAATTTCCAATTATGCCAATTACACATCTTGACAAAAACCCTACAAGAAGTGCGGCAATTTGGGATATAACATGTGATAGTGATGGAGAAATGGAATTTAATCCTAAAAAACCTCTATATTTACATGATGTAAATTTAGATGAAGAAGAGTACTTTATTGGATTTTTTCAAGTTGGAGCATATCAAGATGTATTAGGAATGAAACACAATCTATTTTCTCATCCAACAGAAGTAAATGTTACTTTTGAAGGTGAAGATGTAAAACTTGAGCAAATAGTTGAGTCTCAAAAAATTATCGATATTTTAGATGATATTGATTATGATATAAATGAAATTAAATCAATTTTGAATAGTAAAGTAAATAAAGATATATATTTAATATTAGAAAAATATTTAAATGATAATTCATATTTAAAAACAACTTGGAGTTAATATGACAGAAAAAAATAAAGAAGAGTTATCCCTTTGGCAATTATTAAAAGAGGATTTTTCTGTTCCAAAACAGAATGACCCTGCTTTAAACTCAACTTTAGAACTATTTTTTAATTATCCTGGAGTATGGGCAATTATAAACTATAGAATTGCAAATACCTTAAGAAAAAAAGGTTTTAAAAGACTATCTAGAATAATTAGTGGGATTTCAACATTTCTTACAAAAACAGATATTCACCCAGGATGTACAATAGGAAGAAGAGTATTTATTGATCATGCAATTGGTGTAGTAATTGGAGAAACTGCAATAATTGAAAATGATGTATTAATCTATCAAGGGGTAACTTTAGGTGGAGTGTCACTAAATAAAGGAAAACGTCACCCTACAATTAAATCAAATTGTGTAATTGGAAGTGGAGCAAAAGTTCTAGGCAATATTACTGTAGGTAAAAATTCAAGAATTGGAGCAAACTCTGTTGTTATTTGTGATGTACCAAAAAACTCAACAGCAGTTGGAGTTCCAGCTAAAGTAATAAAAAGAGATGACCAAAAATGTAAATTATCACATAATGACTTGCCTGATATTAATAAAGAGATGTTTGATTACTTATTAAAAAGAGTTGCCGTACTAGAAAATGCTATTAAATCATATGATGGGATTGACCTTACAAGTGAAGATAAAGAACTTGAAGATATATATCAAAGATTTATAAAAGCAATGAACTCAATCAAACAATGATAGAGCTATCACTTCTAGGAATATTCACAGGATTTGCATCCGGTTTTTTTGGTGTTGGAGGAGGAACAATTCTTGTTCCTTTACTTGTAGTTTTAAATTTTCAAATGAAAGAAGCAATTGCAATTTCTGTTATGCAGATGGTATTTAGCTCTATTTTTGGAACTTTTTTAAATGTAAGAAAAAGTTTTGAAATGCTAAAGGATGGTATATTTATAGGTATTGGTGGAATAATTGGAGGTTCTTTTAATGGAGTTGTTATCTCTAATTTTTCAAATATTACCTTACAATATCTCTTTGTTTTAATAATTATATTATCAATTCTTAGAATCTTTTTTTCTCCAGCAGAGCCAGTAAAAGAAGTAAAAAAACAAAATAAATTCTTATTAATATTAATAGGATTTATAATTGGATTAATTTCAATGAGTATTGGTATTGGTGGTTCAGTTATTCTTACTCCCATATTAGTAGGTTTTATGAACTATAGCCTAAAAAAAGCCACTTCATTAGGACTATTTTTTGTTGTTTTCTCTTCTATATCAGGATTTATTTCGTTAAGTTTACATGGGAAAATGTTATTTTCTCAAGGACTTATAGTAGGTGTTTGTTCTTTAATAGGTGTATATTTTGGAATAAAATTAAAAACTATAATAAAAGCAACTTCATATAAAAAATATATACTCTTATTAAATACTTCTGTATTGATACTAATGGTAAGTAAAACATTTTTTTAATCTGTTTTACTTTTATTTTAACTGAAAGTTAAATTCTTTAACTTACATATTTCCTATATGTAGTTTCATCTTTCTTTGGTATAATAAGGGTTTTTAAAATTTAGAAACATAGGTCAATAATAATGAAAGATTCAATAAAAATATATAATGCAAAAGAAAATAATTTAAAAAATATTAATTTAGAAATTCCAAAAAATAAACTAATTGTTTTCACTGGATTATCAGGTTCTGGTAAATCTACTTTAGCATTTGATACTCTTTATGCAGAAGGTCAAAGAAGATACATAGAATCATTATCTGCATATGCAAGACAATTTTTAGATAAGGTTGGAAAACCTGATGTTGAAAGAATAGAAGGACTAACTCCTGCTATTGCTATTGACCAAAAAACAACATCTAAAAATCCACGTTCAACAGTTGGTACTATTACTGAAGTTTATGATTATTTAAGACTTTTATATGCAAGAGTTGGAAAACAACACTGTCATAAATGTGGGCAACCAATATCTCAAATGAGTTCATCTGATGTAATTGAACAAGTTTTAAATCTTCCACCTGAAGCAAAAACAATTATTCTTGCACCTTTAATAAATAGAAAAAAAGGTACATTTGCAGATCTTTTTGAAAGTCTTAGATCAAAAGGATATGTAAGAGCTATTATTGATGGTGTAATGGTAAGACTTGATGAAGAAGTTGAACTCGAAAAAAATAAAATGCATACAATAAAAGTTGTAATTGATAGAGTTGTAATAAGAGAAGAAAATAGAGATAGAATTGCACAAGATGTAGAAAAAGGACTTAAAGAAAGTTTTGGAGAGCTTGAAGTTGAGATATTGAACTTTAAAGAACTTGGATGCGAAAAACACATTCATTACTCAGAACATATGGCATGTTTTGATTGTAAAATATCTTTTGAACCTCTTGAACCACTAAGTTTCTCATTTAACTCTCCTAAAGGTGCTTGTCCTTCTTGTGATGGATTAGGAATTAGATACTCTTTAGATATGAAAAAAATTATCAATCAAGATTTAAGTTTAAAAGATGGTGCTATTAGAATCATATATGGTTTTAATAAAGGCTACTATTTTAAAATGCTAACTGCATTTTGTGAAGCTGCAAATATTGATATGAATAAAACATTTAATGAATTAGAAGAACATGAACAAAAAGCAATTTTACATGGTGGAGTTGAAGAAGCTGTATTTACTTGGAAAAGACATAAACTAAGAAGAAAATGGGAAGGTATTGTAACAATTGCTTACAATATGGTAAAAGATGAAAAAGACATGGCTGAATATATGACTGAAAAAGTTTGTGATTCGTGTAATGGTAATAGATTAAAGCCCTCTTCTCAAAGTGTTTTTGTAGCAAATCAAACAATTTCTAATATTATAAATCTTCCTATAGAAGATGCACATGCTTTTTTCCAAGATAATAAAAACTTCGATTATTTAAGTGATCAGTCAAAAATGATTGCTGCACCGATTTTAAAAGAGATAAAAGAAAGAATATTTTTCTTAAATGATGTGGGATTAGGATACATTACATTAGGAAGAGATGCCAGAACTATCTCAGGAGGTGAAGCTCAAAGAATCAGAGTTGCAAGTCAAATTGGTTCTGGATTAACAGGAGTAATGTATGTATTAGATGAACCTTCAATTGGTTTACATGAAAGAGATACTGCTAAACTTATAAAAACACTTAAAGCCTTACAAGAAAAAGGAAATACAGTTATAGTTGTTGAACATGATAAAGAGACTATAAAAGAAGCAGATTATATTGTAGATATTGGGCCTAATGCAGGGAAATATGGAGGTGAAATTGTATTTGCAGGAACTATAAAACAAATGTTAAAAGCAAATACTTTAACTTCTCAATATGTATCTGGTAAAAAACAAATTTCTTATATTTATAATAGACCTCAAGAGGATTTTATAGGAATAAAAAATGTTAATATAAATAATATTAAAAACTTAAGTGTTCAAATTCCTTTGAAAAATCTTGTTTCAATAACAGGAGTTAGTGGAAGTGGTAAGTCTTCACTTATTTTACAAACATTATTACCTGTTGCAAAAGAACTTCTAAATCATGCAAAAAGAGTTAAAAAAGTTGATGGAGTAGAAATTACTGGGCTTGAAAATCTAGATAAAGTAATATATCTTGATCAAAGTCCAATTGGAAGAACACCAAGAAGTAATCCAGCAACATATACAGGATTAATGGATGAGATAAGAGTACTTTTTACTAAAACTAAAGAAGCAAGTCTTAGAGGTTATAAAGTTGGAAGATTTTCATTTAACGTAAAAGGTGGAAGATGTGAAAAATGCCAAGGTGAAGGTGAAATAAAAATAGAAATGCACTTTCTTCCAGATATCATGGTTAAATGTGATGAGTGTGATGGACAAAGATATAATAAACAAACACTTGAAATTCTTTATAGAGGTAAAAATATTGCTGATGTATTAAATATGAGTGTAGATGAAGCTTTAGAGTTTTTTGCTAAAGTTCCTAAAATTTATGCAAAATTAAAAACTCTTAGCGATGTTGGACTTGGTTATATAACTTTAGGACAAAATGCCGTAACATTAAGTGGTGGGGAAGCTCAAAGAATTAAGCTAAGTAAAGAGTTAAGTAAAAAAGATACAGGAAATACTCTTTATATTTTAGATGAACCAACAACAGGACTTCATTTTGCAGATATTGATAGACTTACAAAAGTACTTCATCATTTAGTAGAAATAGGTAATTCTGTACTTGTAATTGAACATAACCTTGATATTATTAAAAATTCTGATTGGATTATTGATATTGGTCCTGAAGGTGGAAATAAAGGTGGTAAAGTAATTGCACAAGGAACACCTGAAGAGTTAGCGAAAAATCACAAAAAAACTAAATCTTATACTGGTTACTATTTAGAAAAAGAATTAAACGAACATAAATAATATAGTAAAGTATTAAATACTTTACTATAACTTCATTTTAACTTAAATATATAACTTAATTTAATTTTTTTTGATAATATAAGTTTTTACTAAAATATTCTTTATATAATACAATTACAATTATAAAAAAGGAAAATAATTATGTCACAAACTAAAAAGAGCATTCTATCTAATATAGGTGTTCAAATAATTATTGCAATGATAATAGGGGTTATTATTGGTCTACTTATGAAAGATCAAGCTTCTATGTTTGCACCACTTGGAACAATTTTTATTCATCTAATAAAAATGCTTGTTGTTCCATTAATCGCTATTTCAATTATAAGTGGAGCAGCAAGTATTGGTGGAACAAGTTCTGCTGGTAAAATTGGTGTATCTACATTCGCATTTTTTTTGATAACTTCTGCTTTTGCGGTTGCACTTGCATTGGCAATGGGAGAATACTTTCAACCAGGTGTTGGAGTTGATTTAACAAGTGTTAAACATATGTTTTCAAATGAGTATGCTGATAAAGGTGGAGTACCTGGTTTTTTTGAAACAATTACAGGAATTATTCCAACAAATGTATTTCAATCATTAACAGATGCAAATATCTTACAAATTCTATTTTTCTGTCTATTTCTAGGAATTGCTATTTCAAAACTTGAAAAAGAAAAAGCTGCTCCATTATTAAATGGATTAAATGCTTTAGTTGAAGCTTTTATTTGGATGATTAATATTGTAATGAAATTTGCACCAATTGGGGTATTTGGACTTATGGCAGATGCAATTGGTACATTTGGATTTGATGTATTAAAACTAATTACAAATTTAGTTGTTGTTTATATGGTAGCTATTTTAATTTTTGGATTTTTGTTCTTCCCAGGTTTAGTAAAAATATTCTCTTCTTTGAGTCCTAGAAAATTTATTAGTGCAATGAAAAAACCACAAACTGTTGCACTTTCTACTGCTTCATCAATGGGAACTCTTCCTGTTACAATGGAAGTATGTGAAGATGAATTTAATGTTTCAAAAAGTACATCAGCTTTTGTTTTACCTTTAGGTGCAACAATCAATATGAGTGGTAATGCAATTTATTATGGACTTGTTGCCATATTTTTTGCACAAGTATTTCATATAGACTTAGGATTTGCTGAGTATGGAGCAATTATATTAACAGCAACTATTGGTGCAATTGGACAAGCAGGTGTACCTGGTCCATCTTTCCTAGTAGTTGCTGTATTGCTAGCTGCAAATATACCAATAGAAGGATTACCTTTATTATTTGCGCTTGACAGAATATTTGATATGACAAGAACAGCATTGAATATTACAGGCGATGCCGCTTGTGCTGTAATTGTAGATCAAAAATTCAATACAACAGATAAATAATTAATTTTAAGCTTTTAACTTATAGCTTGATCATGTTCAGCTTTAAGTAAAAAAGCTTTTAATTTCATCATTTCTTCTGTTGGATATTGATATTCTGAGTCACCTCTTTTTACTTTCACAAAAAAATCTTTTGAGTTACGATTATACCCAAAATTAAGATTCGTAAGAGTAAACTCAACAAAATCAGATGTATTTACATCTTTTTTTTCAGATTTTATATTTTTTGATTCGCCTAACTTAGAAAACTCTTCAGTTGAAATTTTAGTAGACTTTTTATTCTCTATTACTTCTGAAGTAGCATTCAAAGGTTGAACTGTTTGTGCTTTATACATTTGTTCATCTGAATAAGCATCAAGTTTAGGCATTACACCATATTCCATAACAACCTCCTTTTTTAGAGTACTTCAATCACTTATCTAATTATATAAAATTTTTATATTTTTTGTCAAATATTTAATTTTTAAAGTTTAATTATGATAATATTCAGTGTATTTTATTCAAAATATCAACTTTATAATTCTTAAGGAGTAATTATTGGAAGATAGTTCCCAGAGGTGCATTTTATTTACAGGTAACAAAAAATGGAAATATTAATCCTTCTATTTTTTCTTGTAATTGGTACATCATTTTTATGTTCTGTTTTAGAATCAATAGTTCTATCAACTACAATTTCATATATTTCAGTAATGGAAGAGAAGAGTCCAACTACAGGAAAATTACTAAAAAAATTAAAATCAGATATTGACGTTTCTATTTCCTCAATTTTAATAATTAATACAATTGCAAACACACTTGGGGCAACTGCAATTGGGGTTCAAGCACAAAATGTGTTTGAAGGACATAGTCAATTAGTAATGTTAATTTCAATTATTCTAACTTTTATGATTCTGTTTTTTGCAGAAATTATACCAAAAACTATTGGTGCAGTTTATTGGAAAGAGTTAGCTCCAATTGCAGCGAGGTTAATAAATATATTTGTATTTATTACATATCCTATTATATTAATTACACAATTTGTTACAAAAAAAATTTCAAAAAATTCTACAAGTTGTGATTCCTTTTCACGAGAAGAGTTAATACACTCTACTTTACTGAGTGAAGAAGAAGGAGTAATTGGAGATTTAGAATCAGATATTATAGAAAATACATTATCATTAAATGCTATAAAAATTAAAGATATTTTAACACCTCGTTCTGTTGTTTATGCAGTACAAAAAGATACTTTAATTAAAGATATTTTAGAAGATAAAAGAACTTATAAATTTTCAAGAGTTCCAGTTTATGATGACTCAATTGATAATATTATAGGTGTTGTATTAACTAAAAAACTATTTAAGCAAGCAATTAAAGATAAAAATGTGCCTATTGAAAATATTATGACTTCAGTGTTTACACTAAATGAAAATATTCCAGTAGGAAAAGCATTAAATAAATTTATACAAAAAAAAGAACATATGTTTATTGTTCTTGATAATTATGATCAAACTGAAGGATTAGTTACTTTAGAAGATTGTATTGAAACACTATTAGGCTTAGAGATCATGGATGAACTTGATACAACAGCAGATATGAGAAGACTTGCATTAAATAAAATGAAAGCAAAAAGAAAAGAAAAAGAAGATAAATAAAGAGTTATCTCTTTATCTTTTCTAATCTACAAAATAACTTAAAAACTACCCTACTTTAAATTTCATATAAGCTATTAATCTTTTATAGTTATAATAAAAATAAAAAGGCATTTTATGTTAAATGAATTTATAAATAGTTTTAAAAGTACAGTTCTTTCTACTCTTGATGAAAATAATTATCCTTTTGGTAGTTATGCTCCATTTATAAAATATAATAACAAATACTATGTTTACTTAAGTGATATGGCAAAGCATGCAAGAAATCTAAAAGATAATCCAAAAGTATCGTTATTTTTTATTGAAGATGAACAAAGTAGTGAAAATATTTTTGCAAGAAAAAGAGTTGTTCTTCAAGGAAAAACAATAGTGATAAAAAGAGGTTCAGATGAATTTGAAAAGATATTAGATAAATTTGAAAAATTAAATGAAGATACAGTAAAAGTTACAAGAAAAATGATTGATTTTAATCTTTTTGAAATAACTCCTATTTATGGTGAAGCTGTTTTTGGATTTGGTAAAGCCTATAATATTGGTGGTGAACACTTTGATAAATTAATTGAAAGAGAGAATTTAAAAGGTCATAAAAGTAAATAATATTATTAAATTAACTTATATATAAGTATTATAAAATTATAATATATTATTATAATACTAACATAAGGAAAAGTTATGAAATTATTCTTCTCTGTAATTGCTATTTTTATTTTAGGAAGCAATTTATATGCAGAAAATATAAAAGGGTTAAATGTTTTAGTTACATCAAAAGATTCTCAAACACAAATGATGTCAATGGTTCTATCAATGATGAGTTTAAAACAAAAAAAAGCTGTTAATATTGTACTTTGTTCTGATGGTGGGAATTTAGCTCTTAAAAACTTCAAAGGAGAAGTTTTAAAGCCTATGAATAAAACACCTAAAATGATGTTACAAGCACTTATTAAAAAAGGTGCGAGTGTAAAAGTTTGTCCTTTATTTTTACCAAATAAAAATATGAAAAAAAGCGATTTAATACATAATGTTTCAGTTGCTAAACCAATGGAAGTAGCAAAATTCTTACTAAAAGATGATTTTAAAAACCTTACTTTTTAATAGATTAGCTCAATTAAGGAGCTAATCTATCTATTTGCCAATTATTATCAATTAAAGTGTATTGAAATCTATCATGTAATCTATTTTTTGCACCTTGCCAAAACTCAATTTTTTCTGGTTTTACTATGTATCCACCCCAAAATGAAGGAAAAGGTATTTCACCTTTTACAAATTTATTTTTAATTTCATTAAACTTTGCTTCTAATACACTTCTTGAGCTTATAACCTCACTTTGATGTGAAACCCAAGCACCCATTTGACTACCTTTAGGTCTTGATAAAAAGTATTTTAATGATTTTGAAGAAGATATTTTTGAAGCTCTTCCTTCAATTTTCACTTGCCTTTCCAATCCTAACCATGCAAAGTGTAAGGCAACTTTATCGTTTTGATCTATTTGCTTTGCTTTTTGACTCTCATAATTTGAAAAAAAGACAAAGCCACTCTCATCAAAAAATTTCAAAAGAACTGTTCTTATAGAAGGCATTAGATCTTCACCAACTGTAGCTAAACTCATTGCATTTGGTTCAATAAGATTTGCTTGCATTGCTTGGGAAAACCATTTTTCAAACTGTTTTACAGCATTATCATCTAAGTCTTTTCTTCTCAATCCATTATTTACATACTCTTCTCTCATAGAACTAATATCCATGATATTTATCTCCTAAAGTAATTTTTCTATATCTTTTTCAATACTTTCTGGTGTTGTTGAAGGAGAAAATCGTTCAATTACTTTTCCATTTTTATCTACTAAAAATTTTGTAAAATTCCATTTTATTAATTCTGTTCCTAATACACCAGAAACTTGTTCTTTTAAGTATTTATATAAAGGTTCAGTATCATCTCCATTTACATCTATTTTTGAAAACATAGGAAACTTAACTTGATATGTTAAAGAACAAAACTCTTTTATTTCTTCATTTGTTCCTGGTTCTTGATTCATAAACTGATTACAAGGGAATCCAAGTATTACAAAGCCTTTATCTTTATATTTCTCATAAAGTTTTTCTAAGCCTTCATATTGAGATGTAAATCCACATTTGCTTGCTACGTTTACAATCAATAACACTTTATGTTTATATTCACTCATACTTATTGTTTTTCCATCAATTGTCTTTACATTAAAATCATAAATACTTTCTTTCATATTTGCTCCTATTAAATTAGATATAAGTAGTAATAAAACAACTAAATATTTCATTATTCTTTCTCCTCTAATATTTTTTTTGTAATTTTATGTCTATAGTTAAACATATTATCGATATCTTTATAAACAAAAAAGTTAAATAATTTTCCTAAAAATCCAAATGGAAGTTCATATCTTACCACATCTTTTAACAAAATTCTATTTCCTCTTTGTTCAAAAATATGTTGATGTTCCCAAAATTTGAATACTGATTTTTCTGCAACATCAACAAGAAGATTTGGGTATTGTAATTTTTTAATTTTTACACTCCATTTTAAGGGTATGAAGTTTTTAGTAACTATTAAATTCATTACACTATCTTCTTTAGGCACAAACTCTTTATCAAGAAGTTTAACACTTATGTTTGGTGGTGTAATTTTTACTAAATTTTTAGTATCAATATGAAAATTAAATATCTCATCCAAAGATGTATTTATATAAGTCTGTTTTGTATAAGTTTCCATAAATACTCCTTTTATTGAATATTATATCAATAAAAGATGTATTTATATATAGTGTTTATGTTATTTAGTTTCTAATTGTTCTAATCTTGTTAATATTTTATCTATTTTTAAATCTTTTGCTAAAGTGTATGCACTATTTCCTAAAATGTCAGATTGATAAATATCTGCTCCATTTTTTAGTAAATAATCAAAACACTGAACTCTATTGTAAAGTACAGAATAGATAAATGGTGTTGCATTTATACTATCTAAAAAATTAATATCCAAACCTGATGATTTTAAACTCTTAAGCATTTTTACATCATCATTATATACAGCATAATGAAGTGCAAAAAGTGTAGGAGTTACATATAAATTAATTCCTAGTTTAATTAGTTTTTTAACTGCAATACTATTTTTATGGTACATAGCCCAATAAAGAGCATTACGTCCCTTTTTATCTCTAATATTAATATTTGCACCTAATGAGATTAAAGCTTCAATATTTTCATTATTAGCAATGGATTCAAAAAGTACACACCAACCATCTTTATCCTGATAATTTACATCATGATTACTATGTAAAAGTTTTTTTATTGTTAAAGATTCACAAAATTCATCACTTGTTAAAAAAACATTTCGGCTCATAATCCTCTCCTTTTATTAATTATTACAATTCTAGCAAATCAAAACTTAAATTATATTGATAATCGTTATTAATATGATAGTAATTATAAGTTTTTTGATTTTTTTTATATTATAATTGCATCAAAGGATTATATTTGGAAGATTATTTAAATCAAAGAGATTTTTGTTATACATGTAACAGACCAGAAAGTTCATGTATGTGTAGTTATATCAATAGTTTTAATACAAATACAAAATTTGTAATACTAATGCATCCTAAAGAGCATAGAAAAACAAAAAATGGAACAGGCAAGCTTACTTCTTTACAACTTAAAAATAGTGAGATTTTTGTAGGTATTGATTTTACAAACCATAATATAATAAACAATTATATTAAAAATTTTGAATGTTTTGTTTTGTATCCACATAAAAATGCAATTGAATTAAATAAAACTTCTATAAAAAGCAATAAAAAACAAGTTTTATTTATCATTGATTCTACTTGGCCTTGCTCAAAAAGAATGTTAAAATTAAGTAAAAATCTTGATACTCTTCCTAAAGTTAGTTTTATTTCATCGAAAAAATCAAATTTCCAATTTAAAACTCAACCACAAGAATATTGTTTATCTACTATTGAATCTACTAAGATAATTCTTGAACTATTAAATAAACATAAAATTGAAAATATAAAAGAGTCTAAACTAAATAATTTTTTATTACCATTTGAAAAACTAGTTGAATACCAAGTTTTATGTAGCAAAAAGAAAAATATTAGATATAAACCACCTTTATTTAAATCTTAATATAAACTCTTTAATCTCTTCTTTCATTGTATTTCTGTATCCATTTAAAGAAGTAAATAAAAAGAAAACTGATTGAACCATAAAGAAATAAAATCCATTTGAATAACCAACAAATACATATAATAAATCTGCTAAGAAAAATAAAATAAAAGCATATGATCTTATTATATGACTTCTACTTGAAAGTAAAAAGTTTCCAATAATTGCCATAAAAGCTGCTGAACTATCAAGAAAAAGTACTTCAAAATGAATTGATGAAATTGATTTAAAATATAAAGACATTAATAATATTATAAAATAAACAATAGATATTGCTGTAACTATTTTAAAATCTCTTTTTGGTGAATTTGATTTTTTAATTATTCCTAAAAATGCTCCTGCATAAAAAAAACAAAGTTGAATCAGCATAGGAACTTTTCCCTCAAATAAAAAGAAAGCTAATAAAGATAAATTTGCACACAAAAAACTAATAAACGCAAAGTATAAAGGTCGTTGATTATCTTTTGTACTTAAAGACATCAAAAATGCGCCAAGTATAGAAAAAATTGCACCAAAAGCTTCAAGTATTAACATAAATTCTCCAAATTTTTGGCGTATTATAATCTAATTTATATTACTACTAGATTACATTGATGTTATATATTTTTCTTCTAGCTTTTTAGTTATAGCATTAATATTTTTTATAAGAAGTCTATCTTCAGGTTTTAATATTTTAACAATAAATTTTGTCTCTTTATTTGTAAAACCTTCAGGATCTTTTGTCTCTACTGTAACTTTATTATTTGTTAATGCAATTCTTTTTAACTTATGGTCACATTGTCTTGCATAATAAACAATTTCAAACTTTTTTTGATTTATTTTTTCTATTGATACAATTACTTTATTATCTTTAACTTTTTCTGTATAAGAAGGAACTAATTGTTTTAAATCTTTTGTATAAATAAAACCTATATATAATTTAGTAAAAACATCAAAATATAAAGATAGTTTATTTGATTTAAAAAAACTTAAATCAACTGCATGAGTTTTGTGTGATCTACTCTTTTGTAAAATCCATTCTAATGTTTGAAAATATGAGAATTTTTTATAATTTACACTAACTGCTTCAATATACTTTTTATCTTTATATGAAATCAAATCAGTCTTTGGATATTTTTTCAAAATTAGTTCTTTTAAAATTTGATCATCATCAAAATCTTTAGTTATCCAAATAGTACAATAATCAGGAAATCTACTAATTCCTGTAGAACCTTCAGTTAAAACAATCAATGCTTTAATATTAAAACTAGGGAAAAGTATCTTAAGTAACGCAGATTTTTTAAATAATCTCTTATTTAAATTTGCAGTTTTTTTTGATTTACTCATTTCCACAAAATATAAGCTGTCTTTAGTAAAAAAAAGTGCATCAAATTCACTTATATCTTTATAAACAGACTTATATACAACTTGTCCACCTTTATCAATTAATAAGCCATTTTTCTTAAAGATATTATTTTTATTTTGATGAGGACCTTTTAAAATAAATCTCTTTACTTCATCTTTATCTTTTACATATCTAAGTAAGTGTTCATATATGATATTTTCAAATATTTCACCTTTAAAACTATGATATTGTAAATCTTCTTTACACTCTTGCCTTAAATTACCATTATCATCATAAAGTTTTTTTAAATATTTATTATCAAAGTTATAATGAAAAAGATTTGTTCTGATATTTGTTAAGTCTAAGTTTTTTATTTCGTCTGTGATTTTAAATTCTTGCAATTGTTTCATTTTAGTATTATAAATACTGTTTTCCCTATTGTATTTTATAAGATTATATCTAAACGAAATGGTATTGTAAAGAAAAAGTGTTGAGAAATACTAAAAAGAGAACAAAAGTCCTCTTTTTAATGAGTAGAATTAGAATGCCTCTATAATAGCACCTTTATATTTTGTTCTAATAAATTTTTTGATTGCATCAGAGTTAATCGCTTTATCTAAAGCTTTAATATATGGTTTATTTTCATTGCCTTTTTTAACAGCAATTACATTTACATATGGAGAGTCTTTTGACTCAAGTGCCAATGCATCTTTTAATGGGTTAAGTTTTGCAAGTAATGCATAGTTAGTATTAATAACAGCTGCTGTTACTTCATCTAAAACTCTTGGTAATTGAGGAGCATCTAACTCTTTAATTTTTAAATTTTTAGGATTATCTAAAATATCTTTTGCAGTTTTTAGTTCTACATCTTTGAAAGTTAATAATCCCTCTTTTTGTAAAATATCAAGTGCTCTACTCTCATTTGTAGGGTCATTTGGCACAGCAATAGTATCACCATCTTTAATTTCATCTAAAGATTTAATTTTGTGAGAATATACACCCATTGGTTCTAAGTGTACTTTTGCAGTTGCTACTAAGTGAGTATTTTTATTTTTATTGAACTCTTCCATATAAGGAACATGTTGGAAGAAGTTTGCATCTAATTCACCCTCTTCTACTGCAATATTTGGTGTAACATAATCTGTAAACTCAACTATTTTTAGAGTATAACCTTCTTCTGCTAAGATTTTTTTCACTTCTTGTAAAATCTCTGCATGAGGAATTGGAGTTGCTCCAATTTTAATAACCTTCTTCTCCTGAGTTTTTGACTTGTCATTGTTATCAGAACAAGCACCTAAAAATAATGCAACAAGTGCAACTAAAACAACTTTAAAAATGTTTTTCATTTTTATCCTTTCTATTTTTTTGTAATTTTATATAAATAGTCACCAAGACTTTGGAAAATCTGTACTAATACAATTAAGATTAACACAGTATATAACATAACATCCGTTTGGAATCGATAATATCCATATTTTATAGCTATATCACCAAGACCTCCTCCACCAACTGCACCAGCCATTGCAGAGAAACCAATAACAGTAATCAAAGTCAAAGTTATTGCTGAAATAATACCAGGTAATGCTTCAACAAACATTATTTTAAATACAATTTGAAAATTACCTGCACCAAAAGATTTTGCTGCTTCAATAACACCAAAATCAACCTCTTTTAATGCACTTTCAATTAACCTAGCAACAAATGGTGCTGCACCAATTGTCAAAGGAACTATAGTTGCAGTCGTACCAATACTTTTACCAACTATCATTTTTGTAACAGGAAATAGTATTATTATTAAAATAATAAAAGGAAAAGATCTTAAAGTATTTATTACGACATCTAAAACTCTATATAATTTTACATTTGGAGTAAGCCCACCTTCTTGAGTCATTATTAGTATAATAGCTATAAAAAAGCCAATAATAACTGCTAAAAAAGTAGAAGCTAAACTCATATACAAAGTTTCCCATATTGCGGGAAGTAAAATATTACCCATTTATAGTATCTCCCAATTTATATCTTTTGTTTTTAAATAGTTACAAACCATCTCTTCTTGAGAATTTTGAATATTTATTACTATATTTCCAATTATATGAGTATTTATCTCTTCTAGTTTTCCCCATACAATATTGAAATCAATATTAAGTTCTCTAGCCATTGAAGTTACTAAAGATTGGTGAACTGTATCTTTTGGAAAATAAATTTTAATATTTACTCCTTCTTCAGGAACAACTTCATCTTCACCTAAAAAACGTTTCATCTTTTCATCAGGCTGCAAAAATAGATCTTCTGTTACATCAAGTCCAATAATATTTCCAAACTCTAAAAGAAGAGCTTTTTGGGCAATTTGTTTTACAACTTCCATCTCATGAGTTACTAAAATAATAGTAATATTTAACTCGTTATTTATCTTTTTTAATAAATTTAAAATTGATGTTGTTGTATTTGGATCAAGTGCAGAAGTAGCTTCATCACTTAGTAAGATATCTGGATCAAGTGTCAAAGCTCTTGCAATTGCAACTCTTTGTTTTTGACCTCCACTAAGCTCTTTAGGGTATGCTTTCACTTTATTTGAAAGTCCTACTAAATGTAATAAATCATCAACTTTTTTCTTTATTTGTGAATCACTATATCCCCAAATTTGCATTGGTAATGCAACATTTTCAAATACAGTTTTTCTTTGAAGTAAAGAGAAGTGTTGAAAAATCATACCTATTTTTTTTCTAAACTCATTTAGTTTTTTTTTCTTTAAGTCTTTAACTTCTTTTTTATTTACTAATAATGAGCCTTCTTGATACTCTTCAAGTCCATTTATACATCTTAATAAAGTAGATTTACCTGCACCACTATGCCCAACAATTGCAAAAATATCACCTTTTTCAATTGATAAATTAATATCATTTAAGACTTTTACATTGCCATAGTATTTATTCAGATTTTTAATTTCGACCAAAAGTAAACCTTATTATAATTTAAGTTGGTATAATATAAAAATAGTGCTAATAAACCCATTAAATGAAACTTTTTGATAAAAATTTTACTACTATTTTAAATAAAAAAGGATTCAATATAAATATATTAAATCCTTATTTTATCAATGATTCTTTTTTGTTAATCTTTTTATATTAACTAACATCAAAATAGATACCACAAGTGCTATGCAGAAAAATCCTGCAAAAACATATAGTGTTTGAGAATAGCTTCCAGTCATATCTTTTACATTTGATATAATCAAAGGACCAACTAAACCTGCTGCTGCCCATGCTGTAAGAATATATCCATGTATTGCACCAAGTTCTTTTGTACCAAATATATCTCCAATATAAGCAGGTATTGAAGCAAAACCACCACCATAACAACTCATAATAAAATATAATACAACTTGAAATACCAAAAGTTCTTTTATACTTGGTAAAGCATAAAATGCGATTATTTGAGTTGCAAAGAAAATTATATAAACAACTGGTCTAGTTAAAAAATCAGAAATACTAGCCCAAAAGATTCTTCCTGCACCATTAAATACACCCATCAATCCAACAGCTGCAGCTGCAGCTAATGCTGTCATTCCAGTTATCTCTTGAAGTAAAGGAGAAGCAACACCAATAATTGCAATTCCACATGTAATATTTATAAATAACATTATCCATAATCCATAAAACCTTGGTGTCTTTATGGCTTCATTTAATTTCATACTTGATAAATCTTTTTTTAGTTTTTTCTTTCCAGATTCAAGTTTTTTCTTAAATTTTTTAGGCATATATCCTTCAGGAGGTACTGCTAAATACATTGCAGATATTAACATCACTACAAAATATACAAACCCTAAAATAAAAAATGTATTTGCAATACCAACAGAGCTAATTAGTAATTTTATTGCAGGTCCTGAAATTGCAGAAGCAAAACCAAACCCCATAATTGCAAGTCCTGTTGCTAGTCCTCTTTTATCTGGAAACCATTTTACTAAAGTAGAAACTGGAGAAATATACCCTATTCCTAGTCCACAACCACCTAATACTCCATAAAAAAAGTATAATAGCATTTTTGATTCCATCATAATTGCAAGTCCAGAACCACCTGTTCCAATTCCAAAAGCAAATGCAGCAAGAGTTGCAGAAACTCTTGGACCATTTTTTTCTACAAATTTCCCCATAAGTGCAGCAGATAATCCCAAAAAGAATATTGCAATACTAAATGCAATAGTAACATCAGTTAAGTCCCATTTCATCTGAGATTGAATGGGTTTTACATATACACTCCATGCATAAACAGAACCTATGCAAATATGTACTCCAACAGCAGATAAAGCCATAAGCCAACGATTTTTTTCCATTAATTTCCCCATATGTAATTATTAAAATGGGATTTTATCATAAGATATATAAAAAGGTTTTTTTAAGGAATTTTAAATTTTAAATTTGATTAGTGATTAAGAATAATTCCATACCCCAAAAGGGGTTATGGAATAATGTATTTACTCTTTAGAAGCACAACTTGCAGTAAAGATTACATCAGTTGAAGAGTTTAGTGCAGTTTCTAGTGAATCTTGAACAACACCAATTACAAAACCAATTGCAACTACTTGTAATGCAACATCATTTGAAATACCAAATAATGAACAAGCTAATGGAATTAAAAGTAAAGAACCACCAGCAACACCAGATGCTCCACAAGCTGCAAGTGCAGAAACAATACTTAATAAAAGTGCTGTTGGTAAATCAATAGTCATTCCTAAAGTATGTACAGCAGCAAGTGTTAAAATAGTAATAGTAACAGCAGCACCTGCCATATTTGTAGTTGCACCTAAAGGAATAGAAACAGAATATGTATTTTCATCTAATTTTAATTTTTTACAAAGGTTCATATTAACTGGAATATTTGCAGCACTACTTCTTGTAAAAAATGCTGTAACAGCACTCTCTTTAATACAAGTAAAAATTAAAGGGAAAGGATTTGATTTTGTTTTTATAAAAACGATAATAGGATTAATAATAAATGCGATAAAAAGCATAGTTCCAACTAATAAAAGTAATATTTTACCATAACTAAGTAATGCATTAAAACCAGTTTTAGCAAATGTATTTGCAACTAGCCCAAAAATACCAAACGGAGCTAATCTAATAATAAATTGAACAATTTTTGTAATTCCAGTTGAGATATCATGAAACACATTTTTTGTATCTTCATTACTATAGTGCATGGCTACACCAATTGCTATAGCCCAAACTAAAATTCCTATAAAATTTCCACTTTGTAGTGCATTCACTGGATTATCAACCATTTTAAATAAAACAGTTTTTAATACTTCAATAACACTATCTGGAGGAGTTGTTGCAACACTTGCAGCATCAGGTAAAACTAAACCAATTGGAAATATAAAACTTGCAATAACTGCAGTTAAAGCAGCTAAAAAAGTACCAACTAAATATAAAACAATAATAGGTTTAATTTTTGTTTGAACACCCATCTCTTTTGTTGCAATTGCAGTAGAAACCAAAATAAATACTAAAATAGGTGCAATTGCTTTTAATGCACCAACAAAAAGTGTACCTAAAATAGACACAGCATTTGCAAAATCTTTAGAGATATATCCTGCTAATACACCTAATACAATTCCAATTAGAATTTGTAAAACCAAATTTCCGTTAAAAAACTTATAAGCTAAACTATCTTTACGCATAATATTCCTATTCTGTTTATATAAATAATTTTTAAATTTATATAAATGATTTTTTCAAGATGCGAAGTATAACAAATTTTTATTTTAACTTTAGAATTTTTACAACTTTTTGTGATTTTTATACAATTTTTAACAAAGAATAACAACAAAATGACTTTTTTCAAGAGATTAGTTTATTATTTTTTTATAAAAATCATATTTTTTAAACTTCTTTCATTATCACTTGAAGGAAAATTTTCTAAGTTATCTAACCTTTTTATATATTCAAAATCCTTTGCATATTTTTCAAACATATTTATAATAAATGAAGTGTCAAGTTCTGGAGCATTAAGTGCACTTAACACAATACACTGATTATTTGCCAAATCATTAAGCCTTTTTATGATTTTTTCATAATCTTTTGTAGCTGCAAAACTTCCTTTTTGAAATGAGGGAGGATCAATAATAATTAAATCATAAGGACCTAATTTTTTTATTTTATTCCAAGATTTTAAAATATTATGAGGTAAAAATTTCACTTTTTTAGTATCTAAGTTATTTATAAGATGATTCTGTCTTCCAATTGAGAGTGCATTTTTTGCCATATCAATATTTACAACTTCTTTTGCACCTCCTGCAATAGCACAAACACTAAATGAGCAAGTATAAGAAAAAAGATTTAGTACTTTTTTATCTTTTGCATTTTCATACACAAACTCTCTTCCTAATTTCATATCTGCAAAAAAACCAATATTTTTATTAGAAAAATTTAATTGATATTTTAAACCATTTTCAATTGCAAAATATTCTGAGTTAAGCTCACCTTCTAAAACAATATTTTTATTTTCGTATCTTTTTTGAAGAACTAATAATTTAAAATCATACTCTTTATAAAGCTTTTTTAAAAATGCAATAAGTTCTTCTTCACAACTATTTTCTTGCTTTTCAAATATAGTAGCAAATAGTACCTCATCAATAGAATCAATTGTCAAAAAATTATAAAACCCATAGAAATTACCTCTTCCATGAAATACTCGTTTAAACTCTTCTGTTCTATTTTCTAAATTTTGATTAACAACTTTTTTTAATAATTCTATCAATTTTGTATCCCAAGTTTTTTTGTAATATTATCAAATTATACTTAAGCATTACTCTTCATTTAGTATTATTTCAAAAATAGCACCATTACTAATATTTTTTACACTTAAAAAACCTTTCATATTTTTCTCTATAATTGTTTTACACATATAAAGTCCAATTCCAGTACCTAAACTTTGATGTTTTGTACTAATATAAGGTTCAAATATTTTTTCAATTGGTTCTATTTTTATTCCACCAGCATTATCTGATATTGTTATAACTACTTGATTATTTTTTTTAAACACTGATATATTAATTTTTGGATTAGCAATTTCATTTGAAATAAAAGCATCATTACAATTATTAAGTAAATTAAGGATTACTTGTGAAAATTCATTTTTATAATTTATAATCTCTATATTTTCATCTATATTTTTTATAATCTCAATTTGATTTTTTTTATAAGTTACTTTTACTAAACTTAAAGTCGTTTCTATTGCACTTGATATATAAAACTTCTCTTTGTTTTTATTTGGCTTAAAAAAATTTCTAAAATCATCAATCGTTTTAGACATAAAATCAATTTGATTTTGAGATTCATGTATTTTTGTTATTAATTTATCTTTTGTGAGCTTGTTTTTCTCATCTAACAACTCCAAAAGAACTAAATTACTTGAAACAACAGTCAATGGTTGTCTCCATTGATGGGCAATATTCATTATCATTTCACCCATACTTGCAAGTTTACTTTGTTGGCTTAATAACTCATTTGCTCTTATAACTTCTTCTTGTTTTTTTACTCTTTGCTCTACTTCTTTTGAAACTTGTACTTGTAAATTCTCATTTAGATTTTTTAATTTGCCTTTACTTTTTTGTAAAAGTTTATTTGAGTCTTCCAATCTATCAATTAATATCTTATTTGTCTCAAAATTTGATATTTCTAGAATTTTAATATAGTTAATATTACTAGTTCTAATTTGTGCCAAAAAGTACAAGTTGTTGAACTTGTTTTTACAACTCATATTTTCATCAATTTTTTATAAACATTACTCCTCTTAATATATTTAACATTTTGCAGGTTTATTACGATATCACCTTAATATACATACTATTATCGTCTAAATATCCACATTAAACATACATAAAAAGCATATCATAAACTTAAAAATCATCTCAATTTTCAATGTTTTTTATAATAATATCTGCAAAAACACCTTATTTAAGATGTTTGTAGGCATTTTGATATACGACATATTTTGTGTATGTTATTTATTGATTTTCAGGGTGTTTTATATATAATGTATGTTTAATAAATAGTTCAAGGAAGGATATGTATACATGGTAGAAATTTTTGAGTTTTTTAATCAAGGCTGGGTTGGCTCACTGATAGGTGTAATTGGCATCATTCTTGGTATTGTTGGTATCTTTTCTTACAGAATTTCTAAGAGCATTGCTAAGCCTTCGTATCAAAAATCCTCCTTTAGACTGATTGGAAGAGATGAAGATAATCTTCCTAAAGATGTAAAGGTGACCTATAAGGGTAATGAGGTAGATAGGCTTACAAAAACAACATTGACTATTTGGAATAATGGTACCGAAACACTGGATGGTAGCGATGTAGTTGAATCTGATCCTTTATTCATATCTTTTAAGGCTAATGACAAGATATTGAGTTACAAAATTCTTAAGAAAACGAAAGATGCTAACGCATTCGTTTTAAACAACTGTGACAATGCAACTAACAAACTACGTTTTAAATTTGAATACTTAGACCCCAACGATGGGGTTGTTATTGAGTTGCTCCATGATAGTGAAGAAAGGTATCCAGAATTTAGTGGAACAATTAAAGGATTGCCTTCCGGTTTTGTTGATCAAGGCAGAGTTCTTCAGAAAAAACGAAATAATTTGAAAGACCCATTAAAAGTATTATTAGATAGACCAAAAGTTGTTTTTGTGACTGCTCTTGTATTCGGATTAGCCATGACTGTCTTTGGCCTTTTACCGCAAGAAGCCCGGGATTTCATTGTTGGATTTCTGTCTGAAAGCTCAACTCAAAAATCGATTGAACAACAACCAATATTTTTTGTGGTTCTTGGCGTGCTTTACACTTCAATGCCTGCTTTTATGCTTTGGGCACGTCGAAAGAAGTACCCGAAACAGTTGGACGTTACAGAAATTGAACCCTAACAAACCACTGCACGCGGAAATTTTACTCGCTGCGCTCATAAAATTCCGGTGAGTGGGGCGTTATATTTAAAGAAGGAACCATGAATATTCAAAAAGTTACAAAAGAAAATTATCAGGAATTAATCAATGTCTGGGAAGCTTCTGTTAGAGCAACGCATAATTTTTTACCAGAGGGAAAAATTGCAGAGTTAAAACTTCTGATTTTGGAACAGTATTTTGATGCTGTTGATTTGCATTGTTTTAAAGATAGTAACGATAAAATATTAGCATTTATTGGTGTTGCTGATTCGAATATTGAAATGTTATTTGTAGATCCAGATTATATCGGTCAAAAAATCGGTCGAAAGTTAACTGAATACGCCATTGAGAATCTTGGCACATTAAAAGTTGATGTAAACGAACAAAATCCTGATGCAATTGGATTTTATCAGCGAATGGGATTTGTTCAATCAGGTCGCTCCGTACTTGATGGACAAGGTAACCCTTTTCCTTTAATACACATGAAATTAAAGAAAATATAACAAATCAGGGGAGCTAATAAATTACCCTGCGGGCAATTCATTGGCTCATTTATACATCATGAAGAGGTATATAGTTTGAAAAGACCACAAGCACATGTAAATGAAGATAAATCTGAAGACATTTTAAAAAAATACATTCCTGTTGAATGGATTATGCGAAAAATACCTAAAGACTACGGCATTGACTACGAAATCGAAATAGTAGAAAATGAAGAAGTGACTGGAAAAGGAATTTGGATACAGCTCAAAAGTGTTGAAAACCCAATAGAAGTAAAAAGCAAAGAAATTATAATAAATAGTGAGTCTTCTTCTATTAAATATATTTCTTACCAAAGCCCAGTAAATCTTTTAAAATATTCGCTTTCATGTGACTTCCCACTGATTCTAGCAGTAGTAGATTTAACAAATGAATTGATTTACTGGATACCGTTACAAGACGAAATCACAATGAATCTTGAAGATAAAAAGCCAACATGGAGAGATCAAGATACTGTTGTAATTCATATTCCATATAGAAATAATTTAGTAGATGATCAAGAATTAAATGGACTTAAGTGGTATAGTCTAGAGCCAGCGCGTATGAGGGCATTTGCTATCATTCAAACCTACTATCACGAGCTTCAATATAGTACAAGATTTAGTGGCTATGAAATAGATGACGGCTATATCGATTATGAGGAAGAGTTATTAAAGAGTGCGAAAATGGCAAAAAAATTTTTAACTCTTACACTAGAGCAAGATTCCTTGTTTGGTCACAAAGGAATTGACATTTATATTGAACTTACAAAACCAATGATTCTTGATGGCATAGATGCCTGTACACGAATTATAGATACAATAAACACTCATACAACAACATGGGCAGAAACACCTCTCTTGATCGGCAAAGTTTCTCATGCTGTAAATCTACTGTCAACATGTATTTCAATGTATCAAAATTTTCGTAAAGATTTTTTACTTTAGTAAAATGTCTAACAAATCAGTTGAGCCGATAAATTACCCTGCGGGAAATTTATCGGCTCATTTTAAACGTTAGATTACTAAAACTCTAATTTTTGGAACAAAATTAGCAAACCTCACTTATTAGCTTTTATAACCTTGATTTAGAGATTTAATTTGTTCCAAAAATTGTTAAAAAAGTAGAATATATAGATTCTCTAAAACTCTTAAGACTTTTAGTATTTTAAATTCTATCAGACTGATACAAAATTTCTAACACTAGTCCAATGTAGTAAAATCATACTTTTTTATATCTATAATTTCATACTCAAATAGTTTATCATTTATAAAAAGTTCAATTTCATCATCAATTGATTTTCCAAGAAGTTTACGTCCTAAAGGTGATTTATTTGAAATAAAATTTTCTTTTGGATTTGTTTCATATGTTCCAACAATAATAAACTCTTTTTGCTCTTCTAATTCTAAATCAAATAGAGTTACTCTACTTCCAAAATTAACTTTATTATGTGGAATTTCATCTATATTTATAACTTTACTATTTTTTATTATTTTGTCTAAAAACCTTAATCTTTTATCAATATTTCGTATTTGTTCTTTTGCACTTATATATTCAGCATTTTCACTTCTATCGCCAAATTGTGCAGCTATTTCTTTTTCTTTGACCCAATATGGTTTTTTAACTTTTAAGAGATGATTAAACTCATCAACAATTTTTCTAAAACCATATTCTGTAATTAATTCTTTCATAATAAGATTATAACAAGTTTGAGTAAAATTAAATTGATATATAAAGTTTAGATAAAAGAGAAAACTCTTTTATCTAATATTTTAGCTAGGTTGTTTAAAGATAGTTAAATCTGGAGCTTTTTTTGTATATTTTTCAATATTAACTAATGCAGTATTTGAACTATTACCATTTGCTAGTTTTGAAGATGGAATATCTTTTGTCAAAATATTTACAGAACCATTTATACATAAACTATTTTTTTCTGCTTTATTTAAAGGATTATACCAAGCACCTTCTTGAACTCTAACAACTCCTTTTTTTAAGTTATTAGTTACAATTGCACCAGCTAAAATTTCACCTCTTTTATTAAAAACTCTTACTACATCGCCATTTTTAATACCTTTTGCTTTTGCATCTTCTGTATTAATCCATATTGGCTCTCTATTTGATATTGCATATTTATCTCTTAATGAAGTATTATTTAATTGAGAATGAAGTCTATGTCTAGGATGAGGAGAGATTAAAGCAAATTCTGCTTTTTTATTTTTCATTCCTAACCACTCACTAGGTTCAAACCAAGTAGGATGTGCTTTACAATCATCATAATTCATTTTTTCAATTGTTTTTGAATATATCTCAATTTTACCAGATGGAGTTCCAAGTGGATTTAAGATAGGATCTTCTCTAAAATCAGAATATCTTACAAATTGTGTATTTTCAAATGGTGCTTCAAAAGTTATAGGTTTATTTGCTTTCCAAAAATCTTTAAATGTAGGAATTTTCAAATTCATTTTTACTGACTGCTCATAAGCTTGATTATAGAACTCTTCTATCCATTGAATATCTGTTTTATTTTGAGTATATTTTTTGAATACACCAAACTCTTTTGCTAAATCACTAAAAATTTGATAATCATCTTTTGCTTCAAATTGTTTTTTAACTGCTTGTTTCATAGGAACTATATTTAAATTTGAATAATCCCCTGTCATTGTAATATCATTTCTTTCATAACTTGTAGTTGTAGGCATAACAATATCCGCCATTCTTGCAGTTGGTGTCCAATAAAGTTCATTTACTACAATTGTTCTTGGTTTTTTCCAAGCTTTTATTAAAGTATTTATATCTTGATGATGTGAAAAAGGATTTCCTCCAACCCAATAAATAAAATCAATTTCAGGGTAAGTTACTTGCTTACCATTAAAATCCAATTTTTTCCCAGGATTTAATAATGCATCAGCTATTCTAGCCACAGGGAATGCATATTTTGCTGCATTCTCTAACCAAGATGAACCACCTGTATATTTTTTTGAAACTTCTATATTTGAAGTCATTCCTCCAATAATTGCGCTTTTTGTTGTAGGAACTCCACCATTTGAATAGTGATAAGATAATCCAAATCCACCTCCTGGAAGTCCAATTTGACCTATTACACTAGCTAGAGTTACTAACATCCAATGAGGTTGTTCTCCATGATGAGCTCTTTGCATTCCCCATCCAGACATAAACATAGTTCTATTATCATAAAATAAATTTGCTAACTCTTTTATAGTTTTTTCATCAATACCACAAATTTTAGAAGCCCAAGCTGCATCTTTTACAATTTTGTCTTCTTTTCCATATAGATAATCTTTAAATTTATCAAACCCTTCTGTATATTCACTTAAAAAAGATTCATCATATTTTTTAGCTTCAAGTAAAGTATGAACCATACCCATCATCATTGAAACATCTGTATTAGGATTTGGAGCAATCCATTGTGCATTTAAATATTCGCAAGTTTCTGTTTTATATGGATCAATACAAATTATTTTTTTACCTGATTTTTTTAATTTTTCAAAATATTTAAATCCATTTTCATCTGTTGAACTCCATGCAATTTTCAACGTTGTTAATGGATTTGCTCCCCATATAACTACAACTTTTGAATGTTCTAACACAACAGGCCATGAAGTTTGCTGTTCATAAACTTCTATTGTTCCAAGTACATGAGGCATAATAACTTGAGATGCACCAGTAGAATAATCACCAACTGTTCCAACAAATCCACCAGTTGCTGTCATAAACCTATGAAGAAGAACTCTTGAGTTATGCATATTTCCACTACTTTTCCATCCATAACTACCTGCAAAAACTCCTTTTGTACCTTTTTCTTTTCTTGTTTTTTTAAGCTCTTTTGCTATTAATTTTATTGCTTTTTCATATGGAACTCTTACCCATTCATCATTACCTCTTAATTCAGGTTTTGGACTATCTGGGTTATCTAAATATGATTTTCTTACCATTGGGTATTTTACTCTATCTTTAGCATACACTAAATCATCTGTATAATGTTGTAAAGAGTTTTTAATATTAGATGTTTTTTGATAAGGTTCAGATTTTATTATCTTTCCATCTTTTAATGTTAATTTTAACATACCCCAGTGAGCTGCTGTTAAAACTTCACCATTTTTAACTAAACTTGTTGAAAATGTCGATATTGTACCAGCTAATAATTGACCTCTTTTTGAAACACTATCAATAAAAGGAACAGCAGTAAATAATGCCGCTAATTTTATAAAACCTCTTCTTTGTTGATTTATTTTTTTCATGTTATTCACCTTTCATATCTTTTGCATGTTTTTGTAAATATTGTGTTACTAAGTATCTATCCATTTTAGGAATTGCTGTTCTATCAACCATTGCTTTAAACATACTAGGCCATTGATTTGCAGTAAATTCTCTTACTGGATGTGCAGGATGACAAATTGCACAATTATTTTTAAATAACTCTTGTGCTTTTGAATATAAAGAGTCTAAATCTTTAGTAAGGTTATTATCTTTTGTATAAGCAGTTAAAACTACTTTTGACCACTTTACACCATCTAATGCTTTTTCAGTAGATATTTTTTTAATATCAAATTTTGCACTTTTACTAAGTCCAGCAACTAATATTCTTTTTTCTTTAACAAAATATATAGCATTAGGAACACCCTCTTTTACGTATCCTTTAATTTGAACTTTAATTTTACCATTACTCTTTTCTAGCACATTTACTTTTGATGTAGGAAGAAGTCTCCCTTTAACAGAATCACCTTTTGAGTTTACATACAGATTTTTTACTGTACTTGTGTACATAGTCTC
This sequence comes from Arcobacter sp. CECT 8985, assembly GCF_004116495.1. Lineage (GTDB taxonomy): Bacteria > Campylobacterota > Campylobacteria > Campylobacterales > Arcobacteraceae > Malaciobacter. Next base: position 75,841 of record NZ_PDKC01000009.1, read on the forward strand.
ATTTGCAAATAATGATATGCTAAAAAATAGCACCATTAAAAATACATTTTTTTTCATGTGTCTCCTTTTCTTATCTATATAAATTATAGAAAAAATAAGAGTGAAAATAATTGAAAAATTGTGGCAAAAAAATGTAAATTTATATTTTTTTTAATTTTTATAGTAAATATAATATTTTATCTAACTTTTATAGTAAATAAAGCTCCATCTTTAATATTTTTAACATTTACATATCCTTGCATATTATTTTCAATAATCATTTTTGTCATATAAAGTCCAATTCCTGTTCCTTTTTTGGCATGTTTAGTTGTAAAATATGGCTGAAAGATAACATTAATATCTTCTAATTTGATTCCTTGTGCATTATCTGAAATTTTAAGAATTGTAAATTTTTTCCCAACTTTTATACTTATTGTTATTGTGGGATTTTTTATGCGTCTTGATATTAAAACATCTTTTGCATTTGAAATAATATTTAATATTGCATGTGAGAATTCACTTGAATATCCATTTATAATATTATCTTCTTGAACATCAAAAATTAATTTTATATTATTATTGCTCAAAGAAGCATTTATAATAAAAAGTGCTTTTTTACAAGCTTGCAAAACAGAAAAATTTTCTTTTTCTTTGCTAGGCTTAAAGAAGTTTTGAAAATCACTAATTGTATCTGACATATGTTGAGTAATTTGATTACAAGTATTTATGCTTTCAAGAAGATGTTCTTTTTCTAATATACTATATTTACTTATAGTTTCTAACTCCATTAAAACCGCATTTATTTCACCTATTGGTTGTCTCCATTGATGTGCAATATTACCTATCATTTCTCCCATTGCTGCAAGTTTTGATTGTTGCATCATCAATTTTTCTTGATTTGTTCTTTGAATTATCTCTTCTTTGATTTTATTTTCCAAATCCCCAATCATTTCATTCATAACATTTTTTAAAACATTAAGTTCGTTTGATTTTGCTTCTTTGTTTAGTTTATTACCAAAGTGACCTTGTTTTAGATGATCTAGTGCAGATGTTGCTTCTTTTATTAACTTATAATCATCATTTAAATTTTCTTTAATTACTTTTACTTTTTTATTTATTGCCTTTGACATTAAACCAAGTTCATCATTACTTTTAATATCAATATGCAACTCACCTTTATATGCTGTTGGATTTTTTAAATAATCAAAAAATTTTCTTAAACCACCTTCAACATTTTCAATTTGTTTTACAATTTTCATTAAAATCAAAATATCAAGAATAAAACCAATAATACCAATAAATAAAACACCTAAAACTATATAATAATTATTTAAATCAATATCTTTTTCTAGGTTTGCTAATTTCTCTTCTGAATTATGTAGTTTTTGTCTTTGTAATTGTTTTAACTTATTAATTAATAAATAAAAACTTTCTCTTTCGATAGTTGAAGTATTCATAAATGCACCTTCATCAAAACCATCCAATGAATATCTTCTTGTTCTTATTACTTGTTTTTTATAATTTTCCCAAACTTTCCTATCAATTAAAGAGTTATTTGCAAAATTTTTATCCAATCTATTTAATATTGGCATTATTTTTTCATCAAACTTTTTCTTAAAATCATCATTTGGAGAAATCACTAAAGACAAAGTAATTTCTCTTAATGTAAATAAATCTTCAATATATAAAGTTTGTATATCTTGCGTTTGCTTAAAGTTAGTAACTACATTTTTAGAGCTTTCAAAACTATTTTTATTTATTTTTAAAGAAAGCCAACCTAAAAAAATCAATGATATAAATGCAATAAAACCTAAAATCAAAAACTTTTGACGTATTTTTAAATTATTCACTACTTAATCCTTTTAGGATATAAATAATTAAGCCTATTTTTTTTAAGTTTCCCTTTTCTAATAGACCAATGATAAGGAGTAATTTTGGCATTCCATAAAGGGAAAAGTGCCATTTTTGATGGTTTGTAAATAACTTCTTTATTTAATGCAATTACAATATTAGGAGAAGGAAGTACTAAAGTATAAGCTTTTTTATAACTATATAATAATATTTTATTTACTTCTTTTTGAAATTTTGGTGTATTTGTATCAAGAGCAAATAATTTATAAAACTCACGTACCAAATAATCATCTTTATCTACTGAACTCCAGTTTGCTTTAGTATATAATGTAAAAAAAGCAGTCCAGGGATGACCATTCCAATCATCATTACCCCAAATTAACAAATCCCAATCATAAGCATTTTTTCTATCATTAAAAAGTTTTTCTAGTACAACTTTTTCATCGCTTGTTACAAAATAATCTAATTTCACACCATATTTAGATAACTGATACTCAATTCCTTTCCAAACAAACATAAATCTATCTTGAGTAATAACTTTTAGTTCTAATCCATTTAAAATTTCATGTAATTGTTTTTGGGTGAATCTTGATTTTCTATTTAAATATTTTTTTGATAATTCTTTTGCAAAATAAGTATTTGAAGAGAGTAAAAATGGAGATTCTTTTGCTTCATTTTTAAATGCAAATTTAATTAAATTCTTCTGATTTAAAGCATCATTCAATGCTTGTCTAACTTTTATGTCTTTAAGCTTTGAATTTTTTTTTATTAAATTCATATGTACAGTAAGATTACTGTGAGAAGATGAAATTAAAAGTTTTGCATATTTTGAATTTACTATTTCAGTTTTTTTATTGAAAGGAATATAAGCAATATCAAGTTCACCTTCTTTTTTACTAATTTTATCTATTACTTCTTTTGTTGTAAGTTCAGTATAAATAGTTATTGTTTCAATATACGGTTTATTCTTTTCAAAATAATAAGAATTTGCTTTTAAAACTATTTTTTTACTTTGTTTCAATCCAGAAGCATATCCAGAAGCTAAAATATAAGGTCCTGCCCCATAAAGTCCAGGTCCTTTAGTATTTTGTGCAGCTAAACTAGGAGTCCAATTATATTTTTCATAATATTGTTTTGTATAAAAATTCACTACACATAAATCATTCAAAAGCATACCATATGGCTCTTTTAAATGTATTCTTATTTTATAATCATTTAATTTTTCTACATAATCTAACGCATTATGAATATTACTATATAAAAAAGGCCCTTTCATAAAATGTTTAAAATTATACACAACAGAATCAGCATCAAATTTTGAACCATCTTGATACCTAACATCTTTTCTCAACCAAAAATCATAAGTAAGGTCATCAATTTTTTTGTGCTTATAAGCTAAGTAATACTCCCACCCTTTTTTTGACTCACTTAATCGTACTAAAGTACCATTAATTAAACTAATAATATTAAAATATGCAAGTGTTGGCATATAAACTTTTAGATGACTTCCTTTAACTCTTTTATTAATGGCAATTTTGTTTGATTGATCATATTTATAAGTTATTGAATCATTTGAAAATAATAAAACACTAAATAAAAAAATAAGTAAATATTTACGCAACTTTATAACCTATCCCCGATAGATTTACAATAAAATCTTTTGGTAGTTTTTTTCTTAAATTACGTATTAAAGATCTCAATGCATTATCTGTCATAACACTATCTTGCCAAACTACATTTTGTAACTCTTCATATGAAGTTATATTATTTATATTTTTAAATAATAATTCCAAGAATAAAATCTCTTTTTTTGTTAATGAAATCAACTCTTTATTGTGAAGTAGAATTTTTTGATTCCAATCATATTCATATCCATCTGGCAATTTTTTATATGTAATTTTTTTATTTAAAGTTGTATTTAAACAATACTCTAAAGTATCAATAAGTTTTTCTAAAGATAATGGTTTTATTAGATATTTTTCAATATGCATTTCAACCAAAGATAATAAGTATTTTTCTGTAGTATATGCTGTTTGAACTATAATGCAAACATTTTTATTAGATTTTCTTACTTCTTTTATAAATTCAACTCCATTCATATCTGGCATATGTAAATCAGTAATAATTAAATCAGGGATAAAACTTTTTAACTGTTCTAATGCATCACAACCATTTGATGCTTCCTTTACATCTGAAACTATATACCTCAAAGAGGAAACTATCTTTTCTCTTATAATATCTTCATCTTCTACAAATAAAATATTTAGATCTTTTAAAGTAACTTCTGACATATAATTTCTTTCCTTAAATAAATTATTACAATATACTAATACAAAGATATAAAACTAAATATTAC